>JBGTMU010000296.1:0-5986 GCA_041743405.1 Longimicrobiales bacterium
GTTGGTCCCGCTCGCTCTGGCTCATTCTCAGCACGTCCTCTCCCCGGGCTCAAGGTTCGCCCGAAGCTTATCGAAGGAAACCCGAAGGAGGACATTTCTACTTCACGCAATGCGGACATTTCTACTTCAATGCTACACTCCCGGAAGCAGGGTCGTTGCCGCGACGGGCACTCCGGGCCAAATTGACGATTCGTTACCGGATACGCTCCAAGGATCTCCGAATGGATACCTCGACTGCCGGTTCACCCGACATTCAGGCGCCGAAATCCGGACGCCGCCGGATCCAGGCCCTCGTGGCGCTCACGCTCCTCGACACGCTTCGCACCCAGGATCTCCCCGAAGAGATTCTGGACGATGAGAACGTGACGCTCACGATGCCTCGGCGTCTGGGACTCTCGGATGTGATCGACAGTCAGATCCGGCGGTACCGCACCGACGCGGGGAAGGGGCGGCGCGTGCCCGAGGCCGAGGTGATCGGGCTCATGCGGCTCGTCGTCCGGCGTCCCGACTCGGAAGAGGTTTTCGAGCAGGTGGGTCGGAGCCTCACGCCCGCGAACGGAGCTCCGGGGTGGAGGAAGGTCTATCCGAAGCGGATCGCATTCGCGCTGGCACGCAGGCGCGTGAGGGTGCGGCTTCGCGAACTCTTCGGGAGCAGGGTGGTCCGGAGCGCGGGGGCCCCATTCAGGCTCGAGGCCTCAGGGAATCTCCTCATGGAGGGCGACCCGGGAGGCGATGCCTGCGCGATCGTGACGGGGCTGGCGCAGTCGATTCTCGACGCCTACACCCCCGAGCGGGAGCGGGTGATCCATTCCGAGTGTCGGGGGAGGGCGGGGGCGCGCTGCATCTGGACTGTCGTGACCGCTCCGGACGCTCCGGACGCCGAACCCGCTCCCTGATTGCCGATCGTATCTTCCCCTTTCCAACCGTTCGAAGGAGTTCTCCAGATGATTCAGCCGGGTGATGCCGTTCCCGATCTCGCTCTTCCAGCCGACGACGGGAGCCGGATTTCCCTCGCCGATTTCGGTGGGAAGAAGGTACTGCTGTACTTCTATCCGAAGGACGATACGTCGGGATGCACCGTTCAGGCATGCGCCTTCAGGGACACGCTCCCGCAGATCGAGAGTGCCGGGGCGGTCGTGATCGGGGTTTCCCCGGACGGGGTGGACTCGCACCGGAAGTTCAAGGAAAAACATGACCTCAACTTCCCCCTCCTCGCCGATGAGGAACACGCGCTGGCCGAGGCCTTCGGGGTCTGGAAGGAGAAGTCCATGTACGGGAGGAAGTACTGGGGGGTCGAGCGCAGTACCTTTCTGATCGATGAAGAGGGGAAGGTCGAGAAGGAATGGAGGAATGTGACTCCCCAGGGGCACGCGGAGGCCATGCTGGGAGAGCTTTGACCGCGGGGCGGGGGCGGGGGGCTGGCATCCCCGACCGTCGGCGGCGAGTATCAGGCCGTGCGTGATCCATCGACTCTGAAGAGGTATCAATGACGATCGTTGCCTGGCTGATTGCGGGCGTTATGGCGGTTCTGGCCGGCTACCTGGCCCTTCGCAAGCAGGAGAACCCATACCCCGATACGCTGGCTCGCCTGCTCGCCGAGGTGGAGAACGGTGAGGAGATCGCGGGGTCAAAGTCGACCGATCCTGCCGAGGTTGCGCAGCTTCGCCAGGCCCTTTCGCAGGGATGGAAGCCCATCGTTTCCTCGAAAGGCGATCCGGGGGAAGCGGCTCTGAACGGGCTGGTGCGCTACCTCTCCGAGGCGGTTCTGGCCCCTCTCAGTGCGTTCCAGCAATCGGCTCGTGCGGCGGTCGAGCTCGAGCCCGCGTTGAATGCGCTCGAGGACCTTTCCTTCTATGCCGGCGGTGCCGGGGGGGAAGAGGAGAAGGGCGTCCAGAACCTTTCGGCGGTGATTCAGAAGGTCACGCGGGAGTATGCGCTGGAGACCGGGGTGCCGGTGAAGTTCCGGGGCCCGAGCGGGCCGGTTCAGGTGAAACTGGCCCCGGAGGGGTTCAAGGATGCCCTCTTCCTCGTGATGGCAAACGCCGGGCGGTTCAGCGACGGCCAGACGGTGGAGGTGGCACTCGAAAAGGAGGACGACCGCGTTCTCGTGCGCGTGCGGGATCGCGGGACCGGGTTCTCGAAGGAGGCACTCGACCAGGCGTTCGACCCCTTCTGGACCACGGACTCGGATGCACTCGGGCTGGGGCTCACCCACGCCAGGCGCCTCATCGAGAGGCAGGGAGGGCAGGTCCGGATTCAGAATGTCGAAGGGAAGGGGGGTGAGGTCCTGATGATCCTCCCCGGGAATCGCTGAGACCCGCCGGGGGCCTCCAGTCGGGGCCTCCTACCCCTCCCCGGGATGCGCGGGTGCCCTCAGCATATAGGCGCCGCCTACCCCGACCAGCAGAAGCGCGAGGCCCACCCAGCCCCGGGGTGTGAGAGTCTGATCCAGGAGAAACATGGCGAGAAGGGCCGCGACGAGCGGCTCGATCGTGGTTCCGATGGTGGCTCGCCCGGCTTCGATCGTCTGCATGGCGCGGAAGAGCAGAAGCGCCGCGAGCGCCATCGTGAGAAGGCCGAACCCCGCGAGCAGCGCCCATCCGACGAGGGTGGGAGGAAGGGTCAGCGGATCCCCGCTGGCAAGGTGGCCGAGGCCGAGCAGCAGGGTCCCCCCCAGTGTGCTCCAGAAGAGCGGCAGCAGCGCCCCCTCCGTACGGCCGAAATACTTCCCGAAGAGCGTGTAACTGCCGTACGTGAGCCCGCACACCCCACCCCACACGATCCCCCGCGTGGTCAGCTCGACATCCACTCCCCGCGCACCGAGCACGGTCAGCCAGACGCCCGTGATCGAGATGAGCACCAGGAGTCCCTTGAGCGGAGTGAGTCGTTCTCCGAAGAGGAACACCGAAGTGACCACCACGAACGCCGGTGCGAGGTAGAGGAGCGCGACGGTGGCGGGGACGCCGACGGATGCAGTGGACATCTGATAGCTGAACTGGAAGAGAGCCACGATCATGCCCCCGAGCCCCAGCATCGCGAAGAGCGTGCGAATCGGGGTCGGCGGGCGCTGTCGCCGGAGGGCGAATACGAAGAGGAGCAGGAAGGCGGTTCCCGCTGCCGGGCGGAGAAAGGCCACATCCCCGGGCGGGATTCCCATGCGGTACAGGGCCACGGAGAAGGGGCCCGACGTCCCCCAGAGCGCGCCGGCGAGGAGTACCTGGAGGTAGGCGAGCGCGAGGGCGCGCCGGGAGGGTTCCGAAGAGACGGACATGGTCGGGAAAACTACCCAACCCGGGCAATATGAGGTACCCTGTCGGATGCCTTCTCCACGCCCATACGCCTTCATGCCCCGGCTTTGGCCCCGGCTGGTCGAGCATCGCACAGCGCTGGCGCTCGCCGGGGTTCTGATCCTCGCCGGGACCGCGATCGGGCTGGCCTTCCCCCTCATCGTCCGGGATCTTCTCGACGCGGCCTTTCTGGCCCGGGACCAGCAGCTTCTGAACCGGGTCGCCCTCTTCCTGATCTTCCTCTTTCTGATTCAGGCGTTCGGGAACTTCGCGCAGAGCTACCTGACCGCCACGGTATCGGAGCGGGTTGTGGCCGGTCTCCGGAAGGAGATCTTCGAACGTCTGGTGATGCAGCCCCCCGGGTACTTCTCCCAGCGGCGCGTGGGTGAGCTCGCCTCGCGGCTGGCCTCCGACGCGGGACTCCTGCAGGGAATCCTCCGCTTCGGAGTCCCCGAGCTGGCTCGTCAGGGGCTGTTTCTCGTGGGTGCGCTGGTGCTGGTCACGGTCACGCATCCGAGGCTCACCCTCGTGACGATGATCGCGATTCCACCCACGGCGCTGGCGGGATGGCTCATGGGGAGAAGGGTCCGGCGG
Source organism: Longimicrobiales bacterium (assembly GCA_041743405.1). Classification (GTDB taxonomy): domain Bacteria; phylum Gemmatimonadota; class Gemmatimonadetes; order Longimicrobiales; family Gaopeijiaceae; genus JBGTMU01. The sequence goes on from JBGTMU010000296.1 coordinate 3,882, forward strand.
ATCAGCACCGGGATTCAGGACCGACTCGCCGCGGCGGTTTCCAGGGCCGAGCAGGTGTTTACCCAGATCCAGGTGGTGCAGAGCTTCACGCGGGAAGGGTGGGAGCGAGAACGGTTCGGGGAGGCCGTGGATGAAACGCGGGATGCGGGGATCGAGCGCGCCATGGCCCGGGCTCAACTCACGGGCGTGGTCACCTTCACCGCCTTCGGGGCCATCGTGCTCGTGCTCTGGGAAGGGGGGCGCCTCGTCCTGGATGGGAGCCTCACGGCCGGGACCCTCGTGGCCTTTCTCCTGTATGCGGTGACGATCGCGGGCGCGGTAACCTCGCTGGCCGGCTTCTGGGGGAATCTCCAGGAGGCTTCCGGCGCGGCGCGGAGGATCTTCGAGCTCCTCGACCATCCGCGGGAGCTGGACGACCCGGCGGTACCGCACCCCCTCCCTTCACCTCTCTCGGGCCGGGTGGAGTTCGCGGGGGTCCATTTCCGATACGGTGCGGATCTTCCGTGGGTGCTCCGCGGGATCGACCTCGTCCTTTCGCCGGGGGAGACGGTGGCTCTCGTGGGCAGTTCCGGGGCGGGGAAGAGCACCCTGGCCTCACTTCTCCCTCGATTCCACGACGTGACGGAAGGACACGTCACCCTGGACGGCGTGGATGTCAGGGAGCTTCGCCTCACTGAGTTGAGGGGGGCGATCGGGCTGGTCCCCCAGGAGCCCATGCTCTTTGCGGGTACCGTGCGGGAGAACCTCCGATACGGGAACCCCGCGGCCACGGAGGGGGAGATCGAGGCCGCGGCCGAGGCCGCCCACGCCGACGGCTTCATCCGGTCCTTTCCCAGGGGATATGAGGAGGCGATCGGGGAACGGGGGGTCACCCTCTCCGCGGGGCAGCGGCAGCGGATCGCCATCGCGCGGGCCATGCTCAAGTCACCCCGGGTGCTCGTGCTGGACGAAGCCTCGTCGTCCCTCGATGCCGAGAGCGAGCGTCTCGTTCAGGACGCGCTCGAACGTCTCATGACGGGGCGCACGACTCTCGTCATCGCGCACCGGCTCAGCACGGTGCTCAGGGCCGACCGGATCCTCGTCCTGGATGGGGGGGAAATCGTCGCAACGGGGACTCACGAAGATCTCCTGGACCAGTCCGAACTCTATTCGCGGCTGTATCGACGACAGTTCGACGATGCCCGCATGTTCAGCGGCCTTCCAGAGGAATCCGTCACATGATCCGCATCGGCGCGACCGGATGTCTGCTTCTGCTCCTCGGCGCCTGCGGAGTGCCGGGGAGCGGCCCCTGGTCCGTTTCCCCCGCCCCGGAGCCGCCGGCGTGGCGCCTGTATCGGGCCACTGGGGAGGCGATCCCGCTTGACGCCCTGCTCGAGCGCGCGCGCGGCGTGGAGGTCGTATTCGTGGGGGAGCGGCACAATGATCCGGGGGCCCACCAGTTCCAGCTCGACCTCTTTCAGGCGCTGCTCGAAGGGGATGAGGGCTCGAGCGCGGGGCGTCCGGTCGTGCTCTCGCTGGAGATGTTCGAGCGGGATGTGCAGATCGTCGTGGACGAGTACCTGAGCGGGCTGATCACCGAGGCGCACTTCCTCGCGGCATCGCGCCCCTGGGCGAACTACGACCCGGACTATCGCCCGCTCGTGGAACTCGCTCGCGAGCGGGAAGTCCCGGTGATCGCAGCGAACGCGCCGCGTCGCTATGCAAACCGGGTGAGTCGCCTCGGCAGGGAGGCGTTGACGGAACTCTCCCACGAGGCGCGCCGGTGGCTTCCTCCGCTTCCATATCCGGGGCCGAGCGAAGCCTACAGGGGCGACTGGAACGCCGCCATGGGCGGGACGGGGGAGCACGGGATGGCGGCGAGTTCCGCACTCGATGCGCAGGCCCTCTGGGACGCCTCGATGGGGCTCGCCATCCATGAGGCGCTCGAGCGCGTTCCGGGAGCGCTTGTGCTGCACCTCGCGGGCGCCTTCCATGTGGAGCGGGGGACCGGCACGCCGGAGGCCCTGCTCCATTACCGACCGGGCGCCACGTCGGTTGTGGTGGCGGTGCGGCCCGTGGCAGACCCGACGCATTTCGATGCGGAGGCCCTCGCCGGGCTCGGGGAC
>JBGTMU010000297.1:0-28064 GCA_041743405.1 Longimicrobiales bacterium
CGGGCCGTCGGCGGCGCCTGCGATGCGGGGTTCCTGGCGCTCTCAACAGCCACCGAGGGGCTTCCCGGCTCGTGCGGCCCGGCACGCACCGCTGGAGCCCGGCTCACCCCCAGCTCTTCGTCCCCGGCGGGTTCTCCCGCACTTCGGTGAGGAAGGTGAGATATGAGAGTGTCTCCGCCTTCTTCTCCATGCGCTGCGGGTCGGGCCAGTACTCCTGAGTGCCGGGGAGGGGAAGCTCGCGGTCGGGTATGCGGAGCGCCTCCAGGTGGAAGGCAATCACATTGAGCGTGGCTCCGTCCCGTTGGAGTCGTCCCCGAACCTGGAGGAAGGGCTCCATGCGCACAGCAGGGCGGAATTTCTCGTACACATCCGGCTTCACAATCACGTTGATGTGGCCGAACTCATCTTCAAGCAATATAAAGATATAGCCCTTGGCAGTATGGGGCTTCTGGCGAGCCACGACGATCCCCGCCACCTGGACCGTACATCCCTGGGTGACCGTGGTCAGTCCGTCGGCCGAGGTGAGTCCGGGAGCGAGCCGGTCCCGCACCAGCGCGATCGGATGAAGGCGTGTCGAGAAGCGGAGCATCCGGTACTCGGCCACGAGCTGACCGCGGTCATCGAGGGAGGCGAAGCGTCGATCCGCGTCGGCTTCCACGAGCCCCAGCCGGAGCTGCGGATCCTCCGCCCGTCCGCGTCCTGCGGGCTCCCCCGGCCCCTTTCCCCGTTCCTCGTCCGGCCCCAGCCAGAGTCCCGTCTGCCAGAGGAGTTCACGCCGGGAGAGCCCGAAATCGTCGAGCCCTCCAACCCAGATCAGATTCTCGATGGCTGGGCGCCTGAGCGCGGCCGAAGTGCGGCGCAGAAAATCCACGAGCGACCGATAGGGCCCCTTCCGCTCCCGTTCCTCCACCACCTCCCCGGCGATCTCCGTCCCCCATCCGCGCACGAACCCGAGTCCGACCCTCAGATCGCTTCCCTCGGGCGTGCATCGCACCCCGCTCCGGTTGAGAGCGGGGAGCAGGATCCGGATTCCGTTGCGCTGAGCATCCCGCGTGAGCACGTCGAGCGAATAGAACCCCATGGGCTGGTTGTTGAAGAGCGCCACATAGTACTCGGTGGCGTGATAGTGACGAAGCCATGCCGACTGATAGGCGAGAAGGGCGAAGGCGGCGGCGTGTGATTTCGGGAAGCCGAACTCCGAAAAGCCCACCACCTGGCGGAAGACGTCCTTCGCGATCTCCGGCTCCACTCCGCGCGCCTCGGCCCCCGTGCGAAAGGCCACCCAGTGCTCGCGCATCGCCTCCTTCGAGCGCTTCCGGCTCATCGCGCGGCGAAGCGACTCGGCCTGACCGTCGGTGAACCCGGCCAGATCCCGGCATACCTGGAGAACCTGGTCCTGATAGATGATGACCCCGAGCGTTTCCTCGAGCGCCCTTTCCAGAAGGGGGTGATCATAGGGGATCCGGTAGCCAGGGTCGGCCCGCTCGGCCTCGCGACGGCGCACGTAGGGGTTAACCGCCCCACCCACGATCGGCCCGGGACGCACGATCGCCACCTGGACGGCGAGCTCCGCCATGGTGGAGGGAAGGGTGCGGCGCAGCATCTGGATCTGCGCCCGGCTCTCGACCTGGAAGATCCCCACCGTATCCCCTTCCTGGATCCGCCGGTAGATCGCGGGATCGTTCAGGTCGATCCGGGAGAGGTCGGGGGTGCGGCCTTCATTCCGCTCCGCGATGAGGTCCACCGCCTCTTCCACCAGCGAGAGCATGCCGAGCGCCAGGAAGTCGATCTTGATGAAGCCGGCGTCGTCGCAGGAGTCCTTGTCCCACTGACAGAGGAAGCGCCCCTCCATGGCGGCCGGCTCGAGGGGGACGAGCTCGAGGAGCGGACGGCTCGAGATGATCATTCCGCCCACATGCTGGGAGATGTGGCGGGGAAGTCGGGCAATCTCTTCGACCCGTTCCAGAAAGTGACGCCACTGCGGGGAATCGAGACGCCCCTGGAACTCCGGCATTCGCTCCAGATCTTCGCGGAGCCCCGTGGCGGACCGATGCTCCGCGAGCTTCGATACCTTCTCCAGCTCTCCGGGGGGAAGGTCGAGTGCCTTCCCCACTTCGCGCACCGCGGAGCGGAGCCGGTAGCTCGGGAAGATGGCGACGAGCCCGGTATGGTCGTGGCCGTACTTCTCGTAGACTGCGAGAATGAGGGCCTCCCGGATCTCCCGGGGGAAATCCAGGTCGATGTCCGGAACCGACCCCAGGGCATCGTTCAGGAAGCGCCCGAGGAAGAGATTCGCTTCCACGGGGTCGACATGGGAGAGTCCGATCAGATAGCAGATGATGGAGGATACGGAGGAACCGCGTCCCCTCCCGGGAGGGAGCCCCGCTTCGGCGCGGGGGGAAGCGCCCCGCACGCGCCGACCCACCTCCTTCGCCAGCTCCATGATGTCACGGTAGACAAGGAAGAAGCCGGCCAGACCGTGACGCTCAACCAGGCGGAGCTCCTCCGCGAGACGGGCCTCGGCTTCGCTCCTGCGCTCACGGGCCCGGGCACGGCTCCCCACTCCGACGCCTGCGGGATCCCCCGGAGCCGGGAGGGCATCGAGGGGATATCTGTGCTGGAGTGCAGCCTGCGTGACCGCGGTCAGTACCTCGATTGCGCTTCCCTCGTGGGCTCCCTCGAAGTCAGGGAAGGTGTAACCCAGATCCCGCGTCAGATCGAATGCGGCACACCGTTCCGCGATGCGGAGCGTGCTCCGGAGCGCGTCGGGACGCGATGCGAAGCGGTGGGCCATTTCCTCCGGCGGGGCCAGGTGAAAAGTGGCGTTCGGGCGCCGTACTCCGTGCGAGCCGTCGAGAGTGGTGCGGTTCCGGATGGCCACCAGGACATCCTGAAGTCGGTGGCGTTCGGGGCGGTGGTAGTGGACGTTCCCCGTGGCGACGACCGGGATCCCGAGCCGATCGGCAAGGCTGGCCAGACGGCGCACTCTCAGCGCATCGCCCCGGACGCGGTGGTCCTGCAGCTCCACGAAGAGCCGGTCGGGGCCGAAAGCCTCGATGAGGCGTCGTGCGAACCCTTCGCCCGAGCGGACCGAGTCGTCAAGGGCGGCGAGGAGCGGGCTCTTCCGGCATCCGGTCAGGAGAAGGATCCCCTCGTTGCGGACGAGGAGCGATTCCAGGGGAAGGGATGGATCACGGCGGGGGCTCGTCCGGTGCGCCTCGGTGAGGAGGCGACAGAGGTTCGCGTATCCGGTCGGAGTCTCGGCGAGGAGAGTGAAGTGACCGTGGTCACCTGACTCGGGATTGCCCTTTTCCCCGGACTCCCGCGTCCCCCGGATCGTGACTTCGGCCCCCGTGATCGGCTGGATCCCGGCTTCCCGCGCACCCCGGGCAAACTCCAGGCTCCCATACACGCCGTCGTGGTCGGTGAGGGCCAGCGCCGGGTACCCCAGTTCGCGTGCCCGCAGCACGAGCTCCTCCGGATGGGAGGCTCCGTCCAGAAAGGAGTAGCCCGAGTGCGCGTGGAGCTCGATGTAGGGGGGGATGGAAGGGATGGTCATCGTCCGGGTTCCGGAAGTGCGAAATAGATACCGAAGATAACCCGAAATACCTTGGGGGACAGGGGCCCCGATCGCGGCGGCGAGCCACCTGCATCGCTGGAGCCACACCCTGCGGGGGACGCGAGGTGAGGCCCGGAAACCCCCTGAAAAAAAGTTCTTGACATTCCCGCTGGCCGAGTGCATTATGATCTCAGCTTCGGATGCGGCCCGTCGGTCAGGTGGCGATGGTCACCCCCAGACGGATCCGAGGCGCGAGTCGCCGGGCGGGACGCTGCAGCGGTGACAGCGGGTCGAGTGCAGGAGGTCGGCTCGCCGATGGAGAGTTCGCTGGGCTCCATCGTACTCCCCCGGATAGCTGCGGGGGCCCTGGTTCGCGGACCGCGCGACGAGGGGAAGGATGTTTCGGACCGGCTGCCCTCACGTGGGTGGCTCCTGGTGAAAACGGACCGGACTCCGCCAGCGCACAAGAAGCCCCCCGGGTCGACGTGACGTCCGGGGGGCTTCTTCGTGTGTGCCGGTTGCGGGGCCGCTATGCCGTATCCGGGGCGACTATTCCGTTGGCGGGGCCACGAGGGCGGAGAAGGTCGCCAGATCGATGTTGCCGCCCGAGATCACGGCCACGACCGGTCCTTCGGTTCCGAGTTTCCCCGAAAGAGCGGCTGCGACCGGGAGAGCGCCCGCCCCCTCGGCAACGATCCGTGCACGCTCGGCCAGGACCCGCATGGCGTCGCGGACTTCGTCGAGGCTCACGACCACCACGTCGTCGACCACTTCCTGCATCCGTTCCCACATGCGCGGGAAGAGGCTCTTTCCCCCTGCGCCATCCACGAATGAGGCCTCCCATCCGGGGAAGATGAGGGGTTCACCGCGGCGGTAGGAAAGGGCGGCTGGAGCGGCCGTTTCCGGCTCCACTCCGATGATTCGGATGGGTGGGGAAGGGGGCGACCCCGGTTCCCGATCTCCGGCCAGACCCCGGATCGCCGCGCCGATCCCCGCTGTGAGCCCGCCTCCCCCGACTCCGGCCGCGATCACCCGGGCCCCGGGGAGATCCTCGATGATCTCGAGCCCGATCGATGCGTTGCCGGCGATGAACTCATGGTCGTCGAAAGGATGTACGAAAACGCCGTCGATTCCCGCGTAGCTTCGGGCCTCCATCGCGGCCCAGCACGCATCGAACGGAGCGGGAACAAGGCGGGCGCCCAGGTCACGCATTCGCCGCAGCTTCGTTTCCGGCGCGGTCTCGATGACGAGAACCGTGGCCGGGATCCCCGCGTCGCGAGCGGCATAGGCCACTCCCTGACCCGCGTTCCCTGCCGAGACCGTCCAGACTCCGGATGCGCGCTCCTCCACACCGAGGGCAGACACGGCCGCCGCAGCTCCCCGGATCTTGAAGGCGTTGATCGGTTGAAGGTTCTCCAGCTTCAGCCAGATCTCGGGGTGGGAAGTGCCCTCCAGTCGAACCAGTGGAGTTCGAGCCGCGGTTCCCCGGATGCGCGCGGCCGCCGAGCGGATCTCGGAGAGGGAAGGGATGCGGGGCGCTTCCAGGTCGATCACCCCGGTCCCATGAGTGCCGTACACTCGATCTCGACCCGGGCGCCGAGTGCGAGGCCGTCGGCCCCCAGTGCACTGCGAGCCGGGCGGTTCCCGGGGAAGAAGGTGACATACACTTCGTTCATTGCGGGCCACTCGGCCATGTCATCCATCATCACCAGGCAGCGCACGACCCGCTCGAGCGACGAGCCGGAGCGCTCGAGGACATCCCGGATGTTTTCGAGCGTCTGCCGCGTCTCGGGTCCGATCCCGCCCGTGGTGAGTTCGAGCGTGCCGGGGAGCGTACCGATCTGTCCCGAGAGATAGAGCATCTCTCCGACCCGGACCGCCTCCGAGAAGGGAAGGTTCAGTTCACGGAAGGCATCGGAGTTCAGGTGCTCCATCGGGGTCGGTTCCTCGTTTGCGGGGGGCGGCGGGGTCGGGGCCCCGCATCCGGACGTGACCAGTGTTGCGGCGAGGAACCCCACGGCATGGGAGGTCGGGGCTCGCACGAAGAGGGGGCGCGGCCCGGGATGGCCCCGCGTCGATCGAGAACCTGACAAAACGAGCTCGCTCATGCTGGCACGCAGGGTGAACGAGAGGAGTCCATTGAGGAGGGAGCGCAGCCTGGCCCACCCTTCCCACCGATCAGCAGGACAGGCAGCGGTTGTTGAAGTCCGAGCCCAGCTCCCGGAGGAGCGCGATGGCTGCCGGATAGGGGGGCACGCGCTGCGCCGGACCGTTAGCCATGTCGGCAGTGGTCAGACCCGACCGGCTCACCGCCTTCACATCGGCCCCCTGATCGACGAGGTACTGGATCAACTCCAGGTCTCCGCGGGCGGCCGCGTGGTGGAGGGGCGTGAAGCCGTTGTGATCTCGCGCATCCACCTCGAGACCCACTTCCTCGATGAGGAAGCGAACTGCGGGTAGCCAGCCCCCGGGGACGTGCTGGTGAGCATTGGCGGCGAACCCTTCGCCATATCCCACTCCCGACGCCGCGTGGAGCGCCGTCACGGATGGGTCTCCGGCCTCAACGGGAAGAAGCCCGGATGGGTCGAGCTCCGGCTCTGCGTCATCCCCGCCGTCGTCACCGCCCCGCCCGCGCCCCGATGCTGGCTTGCGGGTGGCCACCGTCGGGTCGGCGCCGTGGTCAAGGAGGAGGCGCATGGCCCGCACGTCGGTCCCGTACGCGGCACGCCAGAAGGGCGACGCACCCCAACTGTCCACACCGAGAAGATCGAAGTTGTACGACTTGTACCAGAGGTGTCGTGTGAGGCGTGCATTGGGATCGGCCCCGGCCTCGAGGAACCGTTCCATGGCTTCGAGATAGGTCACCTGCTGAACGAGGTGCGCCCGCGGCTGGGGGTGCAGGGCCTTGGGGGCCCACTGCAGGTTGAGCACGGCATAGAGGGGACCGACGCCCGCATCGCTCGTGACATTGGGATCGGCACCGCGCTCAAGCAGTTCCAGCGCGAGATCCCAGTGGCCATTCAACGTCGCGATGAGGAGGGGCGTCGTATGATCCCCCTCGCTCGGGTGGTTCAGCTCCGCACCAGCGTCGAGCAGCTCCATCACGATATCCCGATGACCGTGGCGGGCCGCGAGGTGAAGGGCGGTGAAGCCCCCATATCCACCGACCAGGTCGGCGTAACTGAGCGGGACGAACTCCGCCCGGGGGGGGGCACCCTCGCCTTCCTCCGAAGTCGCTTCTTCCAGAGGCTCTAGAGGTTCGGGCACTGCGGCGAGCTCGGGGTCGACGTCGGGCGTATGAGCGGGAGGCGCCTCCTCCTCGACCTCTTCCTCGACGGGTGCTGGCTCCTCCTCTACGGGCTCCTCCTCTACGGGCTCCTCCTCTGCGGGCTCCTCTTCTACGGGCTCCTCTGCTGCCGGTTCTTCGGCGCCTTCCTCACCCGGGGGAACCTCTTCTTCCGTTTCTTCCACGAGCGGGGCGGTCGCGGCGCGAGTATCCCGCTCCAGCTCCTCCTGAAAGGTGACCTGACGGTTGCGGAGCTGGCGGAGCTGCTGATCTTCCCGCTGCCGGGTTGCCATGTCTACGGCGCGGTTCACGAGCGACACCTCCGCCCCCGCGCTGAGAAGGGCACGCACGGCCTCGAGGCGCCCCTGGGCGGCGGCCATCATGAGGGGGGTATGGCCCCAGTGATCTTCAGGGGCGTCGATCTCGACGCCAGCCCGAACGAGGAGCTCTACCGCCCTGGGGTTCCCTGCATCCGCCGCGAAGTGGAGCGCGCTCGTGCCCCCCGTGGTGGTCCTGACTGCGGGATCGGCCCCGGCGGCGAGGAGAACTTCAATCACCTCGGCCGACCCGATCCGGGCGGCCACGAGGAGAGGCGTATACCCACCGATCCGGGTACGCGGCTCGAGCCGCGCCCCCGCAAAGATCAGGATCTCCGCGGTTTCCACATGGTTCAGGTGCGCAGCCCAGTGGAGGGCGGTCATCCCGTCTCCCTCCGCGGCATTCACATCCGCCCCGCTTCGAACCAGGTCCCGGATCCGATCGAGGTCCCCATCCCGGGTGGCCTCGATCAGGGGCGGGACGGGATCGAGAACCCCTCCAATCCCGGAGGGGGCGGCAATCGCCGCGGGCACCGCCAGCGCGGCGGTGAGGAGCACCAGTCCTGCCCCGAAGATCCGATTCATCCGCATCGTCAACTGATTCCTCATGCCTGGAAGGAGAAGCGCCCGGTGCTGTCGCCGAAGCTGCGCATGTCGTCCAGCCCGATCCCGTTCATGAGGGCGAGCATCACGTTCGCCATGGGAGTCCCGTCCGGGGCCTTGAAGTGCACGTTCCCGCTGAGAAGTCCATTGCCGCCGCCAGCGAGGAAGAGCGGGCAGCGCCGGTGGTTGTGCAGGTTCGAGTCGGCCATCGGCGAGCCGTAGACGATCACCGTCTTGTCCAGGAGGTGCGAATCGCCTTCGCTCAGATCCTTGAGGCGCTCCAGGAAGTAGGGGAGGAGGCTCACATGATACCGGTTGATCTTCGCGAACTCGAGAAGCGCTTCCTCGCGGCTGCCATGGTGCGAAGCCGGATGGAAGGGCCGGTCCGAGCCGCTCTCCGGATACACGCGGGCCGAACCGTCGCGCCCGAGCTTCAGGGAGAAGACGCGGGTCATGTCCGAGGCGAAGGCGAGCGCCTGCAGATCGAACATCAGCTTCACGTGCTCTTCGAAGGAGTCCGGGACGCCAGCAGGAGCTTCCGGAATCTCTCGGACCTCACCACTCGAGTTTCGCTCGACGACCTGCTGGATGCGACGTTCCAGCTCCCGGATGTTCTGGAGGTACTGGTCCATCCGCTGCTGGTCGCTCTGGCCCAGCTCCCGCATGAGGCTGCCCACTTCGCTGGCGATCCAGTCGAGAATGCTGCCGTCGGTCCGCATCCGGATGCGGCGTTCCTCCGGAGTGGCCCCGGCGCCGAAGAGCTGCTCGAAGGCCACCCGGGGGTCGCGGACCATCGGGAGGGGTTGCGTTTCCGAGGCCCAGCTTATCGTGTCCGTGTAGACGCAGGAGTACCCGTACGCGCATCCTCCGGCCTGATCGACGTTCTCGATGCAGAGCTGCATGGACGGAATCGGGGTGTCCTGCCCGAACCGCTCCGCGTAAATCTGATCCATCGACTTGCCGACGTACACGTCGGACCCTTCCGTCTGACGCGGGTGGGTGTGGGTAAGGTAGACCGCGCTCGAACGGAAGTGGTCGCCCCCGATCTCGCCCGGACGGTAGGCCTCGGCCATCCGGGAGTCCGTATTCGAGATGATGGTGATCCACTCGCGCCATGGATCGAGTGGCTCGAGGCTCGTTCCCGAAAGATCGAAGTTTCTCCCGATCTGCGGCGGGTTCCAGAGGTTCAGCTTCGCCCCGGCATCGGCGCACCCTGCCGCACCATGGACCATCTCGATGCAGACGAGACGTGTTGGGTCCGTGTTCCGAGCGGTTCGGGACCATATCCGCCCCGCAGGGATCATCGCATCGAGGAAGGGGACGGCGACCATCGCCCCCATTCCCCGCAGGAAGGTACGACGCTCGATGTGCTTGCCGGTGATGAGGTGCATTCAATTCTCCTGGAAGTCGTTCGTGTCGGCGTCGTCCGCCATCTGTTCCACGCCGCGCATGCGGAAGGCGTCGCTCATCACGACCCCCATGATGAACTCGGACATCCGGTACCCTTCCTCTCCTGCGGCCCGCGCGATCGCCCGGACGGTCGGCTTGTCGAAATAGTGGAGCCGTCGGCCGAGCGCATAGCGCATCAGGTTCTCGGTGAAGGCCCGCGATACGGGGATGGGACGGCTGAGGATCATCCGACGCAGATCCTGCGGGGATTCCATTCGCGTTCCATCCCACAGTTCACCGCTCGAATCGAGCGGATTGCCCTCATCCCGGATTCGCCACAGCCCCGTCACGTCGAAGTTCTCGAGGGGGAGGCCGAGGGGATCGATGAACTGGTGACACGCGTTGCAGGTTGGACTCCGACGGTGCATCTCCATGCGCTCCCGCACCGTCAGGGCGCGCCCGCTCTCGAGATCCTGTGCGTCGGTGACGTCCAGATCGGGAACGTCGGGCGGCGGGGGTGGAAGGTGAGATCCGAGAACGACCTCCATCACCCAGAGCCCGCGGTCCACCGGCGACGTGCGGTTGGCGTGGGATGTCAACGTGAGTACGCTCGCCTGACCGAAGAGCCCTTTTCGGCGATCGTCGGTGACTGGAACTCTCCGGAACTCGCTCCCGGTGACCCCTGGAATCCCGTAGTGGCGGGCCAGCTGCTCGTTTACGTAGGTGTATTCCGACTCGAAGAGCCCGAAGAAGCTGCGGTCCTCGCGAACCAGGCTGTAGAAGAACAGCTCCGTCTCGCGGCGCATCGCTTCACGCAGGCGATCATCGAATTCCGGATGGCGACGGGGATCCGGATGGATCACATCGAGCCGCTGGAGGCGGAGCCACTGCGAGGCAAAGCGGGTAGCCAGTGCCTCCGATCGGGGGTCCTCCAGGAGCCGAAGCGTCTGCGCCCGGAGCGTCTCCGTGCTCGAGAGCTCTCCAGCCTCGGCCACGCGACGGAGTTCAGCGTCGGGTGGAAGCCCCCAGAGGAAGTAGGACAGCCGTGTGGCGAGGCCGAGATCATCCACCGGCTGAGGCGTGCTTGCAGTTGGCGCAATCTCGGAGCTTTCGAAACGGAAGACAAAATGCGGGCTGGCGAGAATGCCCGTCAGCGCGACCCGGATTCCAGCCTCGAACCCACCCTCCATCGCGCCTTCCCGATAGAGCGCCAGGATCCCTTCCACATCGCGTCCGGTAATGGGCCTGCGGTACGCCTCGGAGGCCACCCGGCGGATGATCGATTCGGCGCAGGGCTCCGCTTCCGCTTCGGAGGTGGGGCGGCACGTGAAAATCCGCGAGCGGCTCGCGGTTTCCGAAATCCCGGTGGCCCGGTACGGCCCGAGAATGAAGAGGTCCCGGAGGTGCGGCACCGTGGTCACACCGAGAGCCAGTCCGATCCGGGTGTCCGCCATGGTCTGAACCGGTGGGGTGAGCAGGTCATTCACCGGACCTTCGAAGGTCGGAATGAACACCGCGGACACCCGACGTGCCCCTGCTCCCACGAAGATCGGCTCGGTGCGCATGGCGATTCCATCGGGGTCCGATTCCGAAATCCAGCGGTCCACCTCCACGAGCGCCACGCGCTCTCCGTCGATGGAGACCTCGATCTGCTCCCCCCGCGCCGTCTGGCCGTAGAGGAATCCCGTCGGTTCGGGATGGAACTCGAGGCGGAAGATGTACTCCCCGTCCGCCGGGAAGATGTGGGTGACCGAGATCCCGCCGCGGGAGCCGTAGGGCGCGCCCTCTACCTGTTCCATCTGTGATGTCGTTCGCGGGGCCTTGTAGTTGGCCTGCCGCGGGCCTCCTTCAAGGTCCCCGATCGCGAGTCGGGCCACCTGGGAGGCGGCGCGCAGGTACCCTTCCAGGAGAACCGCGGAGAGCGACTGTACATCGGCGATGTTGTCGAAGTTGTCGCTGATGGTTTCAGGAGGGAGGAACGCGGCCGCATCGACGTCGATTCCCAGAAGGTCCTGAATCGTGCGCTCGTACTCGGCCCGATTCATCCGCTGGAGAGGACGTACGCCCGGGTTGGGCGAGTCGGCCACGGAGGCATCGACGATCTCCTCGAGACGCTGGGCAAGGGCGACGAGGGTGTCTCCCCCGGGCCTCGGTATCCCCGGAGGGGGCATCATGTCGAGGCGGAGCTTCGTGATCATCTTCTCCGTTACTTCGGGGCGTTCGAGCGCGTTCTGGACCGCGAAGTCGTCGAGCGAGAGGTTCGCGGTCAGGAAGTCATCATTGTGACAGACCGTGCAGAGGCGCTGGACGACGGCCGTCAGGGCCGCGTCGTCGATCCGGTTCGGGGTGCTGTGCTGCGCCCCCGGAGAGGAGCCCGGTCGGGTCCGATGCGCCAGGGAGGCGTACACCCGCTCCGGTTCGGTCGAGGTCGCGAAGACGGCTGCGGCGGAGATGTCGAGGGGGAGATGGGCGTAGGCCGGGACCACTGGAGGGAGCTCGCCCTCGGGGCCGCCGACGCATACGAGGGTCACGGCCGAGAGGGCCAGGAAGGATAGAGCCAGCCTCATAGGATTCGCCCGCCGCCAGGGATTGGATTGTATACCTGAAAAGTGCGGGTCCTACCCGCGAATCGTCAAGGTGGTGTGCGCGAGTTTCCCCGCGCGTGACCGGAATGGCGGTCGCTCCCGGCCGACCGTCCCCTTGCCCTGAACGACTTCCCGCGCGGATCTTCACGCCTCCGCTGGACAGGCCCCCTCCGGCGACGTACTAATCACCGGACATCAACCACATCCTTTTCCGTCCGAGTGCGCACGCGAAGTCCGCGCGGGCACCGTGTTCGGAGGGGACCCACCGAACTCTCCATCTGGGAGGAACCCGGCGAGATGGGATTGCGAGTGTGTCATCGGCGCTTTCGAAGCACGGCGGTCGCCGTGGCTTTCCATGCGCTCTTCTTCGCGGCATCGTCGCTCTGTGCGCAGGGTGCGGTTCCGCCCGACAGCAGTGCGGTCGAGCCGATCGCCGGCTATATGTCCGCGGACATCGAGACCTTCGCCCGGATCTACATCGAGATCGCGGAGGTTCGCGACGTCCTCCAGCAGGATCTGGCCCGCTTCCACGATGAAGCCGAGCGACGGGCAGCCCGCGAACGGGCCGATGCCCGCATCCGGGCGTTTCTCGAGGAACACGAAGTCGAGGAAGACGCATACGAGGAGTTCGTTCGCCGGGCCGGGCTCGAACAGGCGCTCCGGGAAGCCTTCGAGCAGGTGGTTGCCCGGCTCCGCGAAGAGGAGGGGTAGCATGCCTATTTTCGAGTATCGCTGTACCGCATGTGCTGAGGAGTTCGAACGTCTCGTCAGGGGTTCGGAAGCCCCTGAATGCCCCGCGTGCGGGGAAACGAAGGTAGACAGGCTCCTCTCGCTTCCGCGGGTGAAGTCCAGCTCCACCCGTGCAATGGCCATGAGGGCCGCGAAACAGAGAGACAAGAACCAGGGTGCGGATCGCACCCGCGAACGCGTGGAATACGAGGCCAACCATGACTGACAGGACCCGATCGCACTTCCGGGCTGCTCCCGCCCTCCTCTTCTCGATCGCTCTTCTGGTGGCCCTGGCTCCCGGGGGCGTTGCCGACAGGCAGCAACTCCCCGAGAGGCAGGAACTCCCGGAAGGGGTCACCGCAGCGATGGTCGAGGCAGGCCAGGCCCTCTATGAGGGGGATGCGGCCTGCGTGACCTGCCACGGCGAAGGGGGGGTGGGGGGCCTCATGGGCCCTCCGCTGATCGAGGGCGAGTGGCTCCAGGCCGATGGGACCTATCCCTCGATCGTGGGGGTCGTCACGAACGGGGTGGCCGAACCCGTGAACTACGAGCGTCCGATGCGGGCGCGCGGCGGGAAGGAGCTCACCGATGAACAGGTGAGCGCGGTGGCTGCGTACGTCTGGCTGATTTCCAGAGATCGGTGAGCGCCTCGGGCGGGGTCAACGAGGACGTCGAGCTCGGAGCGTTCGACCGGTTTCGGAGCACCTTCGGGCCAGGGCTTCTCTGGGCCGCTGCGGCCATCGGGGTGTCGCACCTGGTTCAATCCACCCGGGCGGGAGCCGATGGCGGCTTCAGTCTCGTCTGGATCGTGCTGCTGGCACTCGCGCTCAAGTATCCCTTCTTCGAATACGGACCGAGGTATGCAGCGGCGACCGGGGAGAGCCTCGTGGAGGGATACCGGCGCCTCGGACGGTGGGCGGTCTGGGTCTACCTCCTGATCACCCTGTCGACCGCGCTCATCATCCAGTC
Organism: Longimicrobiales bacterium; assembly: GCA_041743405.1. GTDB lineage: Bacteria > Gemmatimonadota > Gemmatimonadetes > Longimicrobiales > Gaopeijiaceae > JBGTMU01. Next base: position 13,438 of record JBGTMU010000297.1, read on the forward strand.
GGCCGTTACCCTGTTCACCACCTTCCTTTTCGCCCATGTCCTCGGGGTGGAGTGGTCGATCGCGGTGATGGGGGCGATCGTCATGACGGGGTGCGCCATGCTCCTCGCGATCGGGCGGTTCAAGGGGCTGGACGGTGCGATCAAGCTGATCCTTCTGGCCCTCACGATCTGTACCCTGGTCGCTGCGGCCATGACCCTGCCGCGGGCGGTCGGTGCCCCGCTGACCCCCTGGCCGCTCGGTGAAACCAGCGGGACGATCCAGTTCGCCTTCATCCTGGCTCTCATGGGATGGATGCCGTCGGCGATCGACATCTCCGTCTGGAGCTCGCTCTGGACGCTCGCGAAGAACCAGTCCACCGGCGTCAAGGCGACCGTTTCCGATGCGCTTCTGGACTTCCGGATCGGGTATATCGGGACCGGCGTCATTGCTCTCGCATTTCTGAGCCTGGGCGCGACGGTCATGCATCTTTCGGGTGAGCGATTCAGCCCGGCAGGCGCGGCGTTTTCGCTCGAGCTGGTCGAACTCTATGCCGCAACGCTCGGCGAATGGTCGCGGCCCGTGATCCTGATTGCGGTCCTCACCACGATGTTCTCGACGACGCTCACCGTCATGGACGGATTCCCGCGAGCGATCGCGCGTTCATTCAGAGTTCTCCTGGCTGGTGTCGAAGAGTCCTCGGGGGAGCGCGAACAGGCCACCTCCGGCTACTGGATCACTCTCGTGGTACTGGGCATTCTCACCGTCGCCGTATTTGCGTGGTTCGCGGGGAACCTCACATCGATGGTGGACTTCGCCACGATCGTCTCTTTCCTGACCGCGCCGATTCTGGGGTACCTGAACCTCCGCGCGGTGACCGCCGACCACGTACCGGAAGAGCATCGACCCGGGCCGAAGCTCCGGCTGTTCTCGGTGCTGGGGCTGATCCTCCTGGGAGGAACCGGAGTGGTCTTCCTCGGGAGCCTTTTCCTGTGAGCGCGGTCGGAGCGATGGCGCTTCTCGTAGCCCTCCAGAGTGCGCCGGGGGTCCAGATCTCGCCGCGGGGCGGGCCCGCCGGCACGGAAGTGACCGTGCGAATGGCGGGGCTGCCCCCGGCGACCGAGCTGGTTCTCGGTTTCGGGGCGCCGAGAGATGGCTACGAGTGGGTCGGGCAGAGCCAGACGAGTACCTCCGGGGAGCTGGATGCGCGGCTGCGGGTTCCTTCCTGGGCGCAGCCCAACCGTGTGCACTACATCTTCGTTACCCTCCCGGATCGCCCACCTCTCGGGACTTCCCCGGGGTTTCATGTCACCGCCCCGGACGGCACGCTCCGGGTGAGCGGAGAAGTCGTGCCCGGGGGTACGTCCGATGCGCGGGTCATCGGCGAGTTCGATGAACTGTATTGCGTGGGGGGGGGCAGGGCCGCGGCCCTCCAGCAGGGAGCCCGCGTGACCGTCGAAGGCATGCTCGGGGAAGATGGGACGTGCGATGATGGAATTCCCGTGCAGCTTGCCGGAGTCGATCGACCGGGGGTCTTCGCCCTCTGGGCTTCCGACCGTCCGGCCTTCGGGGTGTATGTGCCGGAGGCGACACGGGAAGGCGGACGGACGTTGGCCGAGAACCCGCTCTACGACTACCTCTTCCTGAACCAGGAGCAGGCCTTCGATGCGGTGGCGGTGCAGGATGTGGTCGCGGGAGTGGCGGATGCCGGGGAGCCGGTACCCCCTGCGGTGATTGTGCGCATCCCTCCGATCTCAGCCGTGGGAGCCGACGCGACTCGGGCCCGGATGCATGAGGTGCTCGAGCTGGGGGCGGACGGGATCGTCCTTCCCCATGTGCGCAGCCTGGATGAAGCCCGGCAGGCGATCGCCTTTGTACAGGAGACCGGCGCCAGTGTCTGGAGTCCTGAGAATCCGGATGGAGATGTGATCCTGATGCTGATGCTGGAAGACCCTGAAACCGTGGCGCAGGCGCGGGCGTTCGCCGAGCTCACCGGATACAGCATCCTGGCCTGCGGAATCGGCAGTCTGCGAGGGGCGCTCGGGGGAGATCAGGAGGCGGCCGAGGCCGGAGCGCGACACGTGCTGGAAGAGGCGCGCCGCCGCGGGCTGGCCGACATGATCACAGCCACCCCGGCCACGATCGCCGGACGAGTGGCGGAGGGCTATCTCGCGCTGCTTCTCTCAGGGGGCTCGGCAGACGAGGCGATCCGCATCGGGCGCGAGGCCGCAGGACGAGACTGAGTCCGCGCCACGGCCTGCTCAGTCGCCGAAGACCCAGACCGCTTCCGTATCCAGCTTCCGCGCCATCCAGCCACCTTCGCCCACCATCGCTTCCCACTCCGAAACGGTGTAGACGAGGGGCTGGGTGGGAACCGGTACCTCGGAAAGGTCCCAGATCGTGACCCGTTCGGCGGGGGGCACATCCGTCTCCTCCATGATCAGCACGACATCCAGGTGTGTCTCTTCCTCGGACCCTGCCATCTGGAATGAATTCAGATACCCGACCCGCTGGAGACGCGGGTCAGACCCCGCAGTCCGGTTCGCCCATTCCGAAACCGCGGCTCGGAGCGCGGCGGGATCTGCGGCGTCGAAGGTGGAAGGATCGGGGTTGGTGCCGGTCATTGCAGTCTCCATCGAGAATCGCGAACGGTGTGCGGACGCGCGGCGTCGGATGCCCCGGCGTCCCCTCACATCGTTCCCAAATCGAGGCATCGAGTCAAGGGCTGGACGGGCCTCGCCCCGAGCCGGGACCCCCCCGATCGAGAGCCGCGCGCGTGCCGGAATCGCGAATTCGCCGGAAGTGCCTTAGTTTGCCCGGCCTGCCTGCACGGGGCTGGTGCGGGGGACCGCGACGGTCGGTTTCATACACTTCGAAGCAAGGGAGATCTCGATGCGCCACGCTTCACGCAGGTCAGCCGGGGGTTTTCTGGCCATGGCCTTCCTCCTGAGCGGCTGCAGCGAGCCTTCTGGAGATGAAGGGGCCGAGGGCACCGGGAGTGTCGCTTCGACACCAGCCGGTGTGCCGACCTTCGAGGTGGATCCCTCCTGGCCTGCCCCTCTCCCGGAGAACTGGATCCTCGGGCCGATCACGGGAATCTTCGTGGATGATCGAGACCACATCTGGGTGACCCATGCGCCGAGCATGCTTTCAGCCGGAGCGCTTGGAGCAGAACAGGATCCCCCGATCGCGGAATGCTGTGTCTCGGCGCCCCGGGTGATCGAGTTCGACCCGGCCGGGGCGGTGGTGCAGAGCTGGGATGTCGAAAGCGACGACTACGCGTGGCCCGACGTACCGCATGGGCTCTTCGTCGATCATGAGGGCAACGTGTGGATCGGTTCACGCCCTCACCACCAGGTGCTCAAGTTCACGCGCGACGGTGAGTTGATCTTCGCCATCGGTCAGGAAGGAATCACGGCGGGGAGCCTGGACACGGAGCATCTCGGGATGCCGGCTGACATCTGGGTGAACCCGGAGACGAATGAGGCGTTCGTGGCCGACGGCTACCGGAATCGGCGGGTCATCGTGTTCGACGCATCGACCGGGGCCTATCTGCGGCACTGGGGAGCGTACGGCGAGGTGCCGGACGACGGAGCGCCGAACACTCCGGATGATCCGTCCCTGCCTCCTTCCCGTCAGTTCTCCACCGTTCACGGTCTGATCGGTTCTCTGGATGGCCACCTTTACGTGGCGGATCGGAGAAACAACCGGATTCAGGTGTTCCGACAGAGTGGAGAGTATGTGGACGAGGTATTCGCCCGTCGGGGCACTCTCTCTTCCGGGTCATCCTTCGACGTGGCGCTCTCGCCACTCCCGGACCAGAGCTACCTCTATCTGGCCGACGGCACGAACCACACCATCCGGATCTTCAGGAGAGATACCCTCGAAGAACTGGGAACGGTGGGGAAGGGAGGCACGCAGATGGGACACCTCCTCCGGCCGCATGTCATGGCTGCGGATGCGCGGGGGAACCTCTATGTGGGAGAGGCCGACAACGCGCGGGTCCAGCTCTTCCGGGTGAGGTAGAAGGGCTAACCCGGCCCATTTCGGGGGAAGGTCTCGATGACCGCCTCCGGCTCGGGCGGGGTCCCGGGGGACACGACCGATTCCGGGGAACGCGTGCCCACGGCCCCGGTCAGAACGCGGGTGAACCAGCGCCGGGCGCGGCTGGAGATCCGCCCTGTCGGTCCGGGGTCGCGCACAACGAGCACTGAGCCAGCGGCACGCTCGGCGATCTCATCGGCGATCGGGCCCACCAGGTGCCCCGAGAAGGCGTTCCGAAGCGTGAGCTGCCGGGTGGCTCCGAGGATAATGAGATCGTGTTCGACTCCGGCACGTAGAATCTCCTCGGGAATATTGGAGCCCATCACGATCTCGAGCTCGGGATCGGAGTCGGTGATCCGACCCAGACGGCGGAGGTAGGCCCGGGCCTGTTCCTGCCGACCGGGCGACGCGCCGTCCGGGAGCACCATCAGGAGGGTGAGCCGGGCCCCGGTCATCTGCGCCAGTGCATCCCCGATCTGGACTTCGGCCGAAGCGTACGGACTCCCTGCGGTGGCGACCAGGATCCGATCGTACTGCCTGTGTCCGCGATACTTGAGCACTCCGACCCTCGTGGGACTCCGCCGCATCACCCGATCGACGTAGCTGCCACGCAGTCGGATCGGGCGGAACTCGTCGTGCCAGTCCAGGAGGATGGCCCGGGTTCCGGGGCGCGCGAGGGCGCAGATCGCATGCGCCCGGTCCCGGGCGAGAATATGGTGGAAGTCGAAGGGGACCTCGAAGGACTGCATCCGGCCCCGCAGCTTCGCGACCCAGTCCGCATTCAGATCCTCTCCAGAGCTCTCCAGGGGAGACTGGTATGGAACCTCCGTGACGACTACTGCATCGAGCCGGGCGTCGTGTTTCCGGGCGAGCGCCGCTGCCAGAAGCAGGAGATGCTTGTTCGGCATTCCCCGCGCGATCTCCGCCACCACATTCACTTCCGAAGCGACGCTTTCCGGTGCCGCCGCGAGGACCTTCCGCTTTTCCTCGAGTGCCTGGATTTCCCGGATCTCCTGGATCTTGTCCATCAGTCCATACTCCGGCTGGATCGTCGGGCCACCGGCGCTTTCGATCCGCCTGCGCCACTGGTACCAGAGGATCCCCAGTCCGATGAACCCGATTGCGGAGAGCTGCGAGACGAGTCCGAGCTGCGGGATCGGAGCCAGCGCGGCCGCGGCCCCGAGGAGAGGGATCAGGGGATAGAGGGGCACCCGGAACGAAGGGGCGTACCACCGCGGGGCCGTCCATCGCAGGACGAGGACGCTCACGTTGACAAGGGAGAACACGAGCATCCCGAACACCCCTCCCAGCTTGGCGAGCCCCTCCACATCGAGGAGAAGGGCGAGGGAAATCATCAGCCCCCCCGTCACGACGATCGATCGGGACGGGGTCTGGAACCGACCATGAATCTGACTGATCCACGGCGTCATGAGGGCATCGCGAGCCATCGCGAATGGATATCTGGAAGACGAGAGGATCGCCGCATTCCCAGTGGAAACCGTGGCGAGGATGCCGGCGATCCCGACGAGTATTCCCCCCGCGACCCCGAGGAACACCGTGCCCGCGTCAGCGAGAGGAGCCGTGGCACTGATGATCTCCGACATCGGGAGAACCCCGGTGACGATGACCATCGTGAGCACGTAGAGGAGCGTCACGAGGGCAACCGAGGTCAGGATTCCGAGCGGAAGATTGCGTCCCGGGTTCTCCACTTCCTCGGCCACCGATGCGGCCTTCACGATCCCGAGATACGAGATGAAGACCATGCCCGTCGTCGTGATCACGCCCTCCCATCCAAAGGGAAGAAGGGGGCGCAGCGTCGCAGTGTTCACTTCGAACAGTCCGCGGACCACGAAGATTCCGAGAATGAAGAGGAGCCCGAGGACCACGACATTCTGCAGGATGCCGGTGGCCCTCGTGCCGAGCAGGTTCACCAGGACGAGGAGAACCCCTCCGACCGCGGCCGTCAGGAGTATCGGCACCGGAGAGAAGTGGAAAACGTACTGTCCGAGACCGACCAGTGCGAAGGCGCCTTTCAGCACGAGTGCGAGCCAGGCACCGAGCCCGACGATGGTTCCGAGGAGCGGGCCCATGGCCCGGCTCACGAAGTAGTAGGGCCCCCCCGCCTTTGGCATGGCCGTTGCGAGTTCGCAGACGCTCAGGGCGGCGAGCCCGGCGATGATGCCCGCGAACAGGAAGGAGAGCGCGGCACCCGGCCCGGCTCCCTCGGCGGCGATTCCCGGGAGGATGAATATCCCCGCTCCGATCATCGTCCCCGTCGCGGTGGTAAAGACCGCGAACGCCCCCAGATCCCGGCTGAGCTCGGGGCTGGGCGAGGCCGTGCCGTTCTCCGACGAAGTCCCCCCCATCAATTACCGGAAATCCCTGCGGAAGTCGGCGCCGTCACGAAGCGAACCTCGAACATCGTGCGCCAGAGCTTCCCCGTGAGGTAGAACGTTTCCGAGTTCGGATCGTATGCGATCCCGTTCAGGACCGCTTCAGGATCAGAGGGGCGCCCTCCCTCGGGGATCAGGGCCGTCGCGTCGATCTCCGCCACCACGCTGCCGGTGCGCTTGTCGATCCGGACGATCCGATCGGTCTGAAAGAGGTTCGCGTAGACGTGTGGGCCCACGCACTCGAGTTCGTTGAGCTGCCGGACCGGGTTCCCGTTCCGGGTGACCGGAACGCCACCGAGGAGAGCGAACGTGTCCGGGTCACGACGGTAGAGCATGTGGCTCCCGGAGGTCATCCAGAGGACCTCCCCGTCGTAGCAGAGCCCCCACCCTTCCGTGTCGTACTCGAACTCCCCGACCTGCTCGAAGCTCTCGATATCATACACGAAGGCGCGCCCCTCCTTCCAGGTGAGCTGAATGAGCCGGTTTTCGACCCGCGCGAGCCCTTCGCCGAAGTAGACGGAGTCCAGGGCAATCTGCCGGAGCACCTCCCCGGTCCGCGGATCTACCTCGCGCAGAGTGGATTCGCCGTAGCGCCCCGTGCTCTCATAGAGAAGGCCCTCATGCAGAAGAAGCCCCTGAGTATAGGCGCCGGGATCATGGGGGAAGCTGCGAACCACCTCGGGAGTGTCGAAGCTGCCTCCCGGTGCGGCGCAGCCCGCCATGAGAGCCAGGAGAACCGCTGAGAGGAGGGGGATCGTCCGTCGACCCCTCGCATCGAGTCCCCGTTTCACCCGGCCCCGGGGATGGGCCTGCAACGGTGAAGCCCGGTTCATCTCTCCGCTCCTCCCATCTCGGTCGGGAGGTAAACTTCTCCTCCCCGGTCCCGGAACTCACCGGCCTTCTCGGCCATTCCCCGCGCCACGGCCGCGTCTTCCTCCAGCCCCAGCTTCGCCGCGTAGTCGCGAACATCCTGCGTGATCTTCATCGAGCAGAACTTCGGTCCGCACATCGAGCAGAAGTGGGCGACCTTCGCCCCTTCGGCAGGAAGGGTCTCGTCATGATAGGCGAGCGCCGTTTCCGGGTCCAGCGCGAGGTGGAACTGATCGCGCCAGCGGAACTCGAAACGGGCCTTGGAAAGCGCATCATCCCAGGCCTGGGCATGCGGGTGCCCTTTGGCCAGGTCGGCCGCGTGCGCGGCAATCCGGTAGGTGATGACCCCCTGCTTCACATCGTCGCGGTTGGGAAGGCCGAGGTGTTCCTTGGGCGTCACGTAACAGAGCATCGCCGTCCCATACCATCCGATCTGCGCCGCGCCGATCGCGCTCGTGATGTGGTCGTAACCGGGGGCGATGTCGGTGGTGAGCGGCCCGAGGGTGTAGAAGGGCGCCTCATGACACCATTCGAGCTGCTTGTCCATGTTCTCCCTGATGAGGTGCATGGGAACGTGCCCCGGTCCCTCGCACATGGTCTGCACCTCCATGTCCCATGCGATCTTCGTGAGTTCCCCCTGGGTCTTCAACTCCGCGAACTGAGCCTCGTCATTCGCGTCGGCGATGCTTCCGGGACGCAGTCCGTCTCCCAGCGAGAACGAGACGTCGTAGGCCTGCATGATCTCACAGATCTCGGGGAAGCGGGTATAGAGGAAGCTCTCCTGGTGATGCGCCAGGCACCACTTCGCGATGATGCTCCCACCCCGCGACACGATTCCCGTCATGCGCTTCGCGGTCATCGGCACGTACCGGAGCAGCACGCCCGCGTGCACCGTGAAGTAATCCACTCCCTGCTCGGCCTGTTCAATGAGGGTGTCGCGGTAGATCTCCCAGGTGAGCTCTTCGGGGACACCGCCCACCTTCTCGAGCGCCTGATAGATCGGGACCGTGCCGATCGGGACGGGTGAGTTCCGGAGGATCCACTCGCGGGTTTCGTGGATGTCGCGTCCCGTCGAGAGATCCATCACGGTATCGGCCCCCCAGAGCGTGGCCCAGCGGAGCTTCTCCACCTCGTCCTCGATCGAGCTGCGGACCGCGGAGTTCCCGATGTTTGCGTTGATCTTCACGCGGAAGGCCCGGCCGATGATCGTCGGCTCGAGCTCCGGATGGTTGATGTTGGCAGGGATGATCGCGCGCCCGCGCGCCACCTCGCTCCGGACGAACTCCGGATCCATCCCTTCGCGAATGGCCACGAACTCCATCTCGGGAGTGACCTCACCCCTGCGGGCATAGTGCATCTGGGTGACGCAACCTCCGCTGCGGAGGGTGGGTCGCCTGAGCCCCTCGGGGAAGTCGGGGATCGCCTCGCCCTCGGGTGGACGGTAGCTGCGTCCCGTGAGTCCGACCCGTCGAGCCCGGATCCACTCCTCGCGAAGCGGGGGCAATCCGCGCCTCACGTCCTCTCCGAGCGGCCCGCTCGTATCCGGGACACGGAGAGGCGGTTCACCTCCGGAGAGGGAGATCTCCCTCATTGGCACACGGATCCCCCGGGAGCCGGAGAGATGGACCTTCCGGGAGTTCGGGAAGGCTGTTCCATAGTCCCCGCTGGACGACCCGGGGGCAGGGGGGCCATCGCCGTTCGGGGAAGGGGAAGGGATCGGGGTGTTTCCGGGAGAAATCATGTTCATGCGCCTCTCGAAAGCGCTCGCGGGGGGTCGGGCGGGGAAACGCGAACGCACCGACTACCCTCCCGAAAGAGGGTGCGGTGCGCGAGGTCACGGGGCGGTCCGGTTTCCGAGTGGAAAGGGACGTCCCAGTGCCGCGCTCCCTACGCCGGAATGACCCGGATCAGGTTCCAAGGGACTCTCTCAACCCCTGAGGAGCACCGGAGGCCGTCCGTGTGCGCATCGAGGGGGTACCCCTGGCGGCTACGGATTGAAGGTACGCGAAGCTCTCGCGTGCCGCCACCGGGGTAGGCCCCGCTAGCCGCGCTACTCCCCTGAACGCATCTGGATCTGAATGACCCCCCCTGCATGCCCGGAGCCGAACCTCGTGGTGGCGTCCGCGGCACGGATGAATCGGATCTCGATGATCGAGCGGGACGGGATCCCCCGCAGCGATTCCACCTCACCGTGCCGCACGTTCCCGATGTACACGACCGGGTACTGCGACCCGGGATCCGACATGGACGCCGCACCGCGGCCCCTCAGCCAGTTCGGGCGCTGCCGCTCGACCAGTTCGTAGGCATTGTTCGAAGCGGATTCGAGGATCTCCTCCTCGCCGATCCGATCGGGTGAGCGGCCGCTCGACCCTTCGCCGGTGCCGGCACAGCCGCCGAGCAGCGCGAGGGAGAGGGTGGCCGCGAGGGCCAGAACGGGTCGCAACGATGCTGCTCGCATGGAAGCCTCCAGGGATGGGGTAACCGTGTCGGGGCAAGATACTACCGAGGGTGTCGACAACCCAAGGGTCCGCATGGCGGGAGGCCCGTGGCGGACCCCGTGCGCAACGGCCGCTCAGGTCGTACAATCACGTCATCCCCTTACCCTGTGTCCTTCGTGGAGAGCCATGATGCGTTCGACTGGTTCCGGTATTGAGCGGTTTCTTACCTCCTTCCTGCTCCTTTCGGTGGCTTTCGCCGGACTCCCTCTTTCGACCGCTGCTCAGAACGGGGATGGCCCGGTCCCGCAGATCTTCGACTGGCACCTGGATCGCCCCAACCCGGCGGTTTCCGCGTGGGGTCAGGCGATCGATACGGCTTCGACGCGCCTCATTCGTTCATGGACGACCGGGGTCGAGTTCATCAGTCCGCTCGTGGACCACCTTCCTCTGCTCCCCGGGGTGGTGTCTCCGGTCGATCACTTCGGCTACCCCCTGGGGCGCCCGGGGATTCTGCATACGAGCTCCGAGTTCTACGACTGGTACGAAGCGCTCGCGGCCTCGTCCCCGCGGGTCAACTTCGAGTATCTGAATGAGACGGAAGAGGGGAGGCGGTTCGGGCTCGTGCAGGTCGGGAGCGAGGCGAACCTTGCTCGCCTCGAGGAAATCCGGGAGGCCTATCATCGGCTCACCGATCCACGGATCACCGATGAAGCGGAGATGGAGGAGCTCATCCGGGACCTTCCGGTCATCTTCACCGTCTTCTCCGGACTCCATTCCCCTGAAACCGGACACCCCGAGGTCACCGCCGAACTGGCCTATCGACTCGCCGTCTCCGATCACCCCCTCATCCGGGAAATCCGTGAGAACGCGATCGTCTTCATCGTGCCGGTGACCGATCCGGATGGCCGGGATCGCGTGGTCGAGTGGTACCGGCTTCATGATCAGGGCGAAGTGCAGGAATCCGAGGATCGGGTGCCGGGCCCTCCCTTCTGGGGACAGTACATCCGGCATGACAACAACCGCGACGGTCTCCAGATGTCGCTCGCGCTCTCGCGCCAGGTGGTGGAGCTCTTCGAGCACTGGCGGTACCCGGCCGGGCTGGACCTGCATGAGTCGGTCCCCTTCCTCTACGTGTCGACCGGAACCGGCCCCTACAATTACAACATCGATCCCATCACCCGCCATGAATGGCAGTGGATCGCCCATCACGAGGTGGCCCAGCTCACCGCGTATGGAATGCCGGGGGTGTGGACGCACGATTTCTTCGACGGATGGAACCCCGGCTACATGGTGTTCGCGGTAAACAATCGGAACGGCATTGGACGCTTCTATGAGACCTTCGGGAACTCCGTCCCCTCGACGCAGCGCCGCACGGTACCGGGCAATCGCACGAGTGAAGAGTGGTTCCGCGCGAACCCACCCTATCCCGATGTGATCTGGTCGCTCCGGAACAACATCAACTACGCCCAGACCGGAGTCCTTCACTCGGTTCATCTGCTTGCCCGCAACCGGACGGAAGTGCTCCGGAATTACTGGAGGAAGGGTCGCAACGCCGTGGAGCGCGGGCGCACCGATGCGCCTCACGCCTGGGTGGTGCCCTCCGAGCAGCTCAGGAAGGCGGATGTGTCGCACATGCTGAACCTGCTGCTCAGTCATGGGATTGAACTGCACCGAGCCGATTCGGAGGGCCAGTTCGGGGAAGTCGAGGTGCGGGAGGGGGATTTCATCCTTCGCACGGACCAGCCGTATGGGAACTACCTCCGGAACCTGATGGAGGTGCAGAACTTCCCGGCGAACGCGCCCCGACCCTACGACGACGTGGCGTGGACCTTCCCGCTCGTCTACAACGTGGAGGCACTCGAGGTCGACGAGCCGGAGGTCCTTTCGGCCCCCATGACCGAGGTGACCGGACCGGTCGCGCTCCCGGGAAGGATCCGCACCGTCACGGGCTTCCGGCAGTCGGTGAACTGGTGGGTGGTCCGGTACGATGCATCTGCCCATGCGCTCGAGGCGAGGTATGCCCTGGGCGCCGCAGCCCCCGTATGGGCCTCGCACGACTCGGTGGAGGTCGATGACGATGAGTTCTTCCCCCGCGGTGCCTGGATCATCCCCGTGGACGCCCTTTCGCAGCAGGAACTGGAGATCTGGGCGAACCGGTTCGGGCTGGAAGTCGTGGGTGTCCCGAACGGAGTCGTGGAGAACCTCGTCCGTCACCGTCAGGAGCTTCCGCGCATCGCCCTCATTCATACGTGGCGAAATACTCAGGATGACGGGGCGATCCGCTACGCGTTCGATACGATGGGAATCCCCTACACCTACCTCCCGGAGGATCAGTTGAAGGAGGGCGGACTCAGGGATCGCTTCGACGTGATGCTCTTTCCGGAGCAGGGGCGCAGCAGCACGGGGCGGCAGATCTTCGAGGGACTGAGCCCCGAGCAGGGGCCGGTGCCATGGCAGCCAGACGCGCGGTACCCCTCCATCGGCCAGATCTCGACCACCGACGACATGACCGGGGGGATGGGATATGAGGGGCTCGCTGCGCTGCGCGACTTCGTGGAGAGCGGCGGGACGCTTCTCGCGCTCGGGTCCGGGGCGACTCTGCCCATTGAGTTCGGGATGGTCAGGGGCGTCTCCATCCGGGGGACCGGGAGCCTCTTTTCTCCGGGTTCAATCGTGGGGGGACGCAGATCGGGCGCCGCCTCGCCCATCACGTGGGGGTACGACGACGCTTTCCCCGTGTTCGACCGCTTCGGCCCCTACTTCTCCGTATCCGGAGATCTCGGCGACCATGTTGCGGTCCGATACGCCCCTGCCGCCGACGTATTCCTGAGCGGGATCGTGGACAGCCCCAACCAGCTCGGGGGGCACCCTGCGGTGGCGAGCATTCCCCTCGGGGAAGGCCACGTGGTGCTCTATGGGATCCGGGTCCTGCACAGGAACCAGACCCGCGGGAGCTTCGCGCTCGCCTGGAATGCGATCCTGAACTGGAATCAGCTCCGGGTGGCAAGCGACGCGACGGCGCCCCCGTCGGAAGGGGAGACCGGGCACGATCAGCACTGAGGCGTCGAGTGGGGACTGATGAATCCACCGCCGGATGAGCGGAATCGGGGATCGTTTCGAGGGAGTGGTGCGGCTCCCGGGTTCAGGGCTCCAGCCCGGTCAGCGCATAGCTGATTTCCCGAAGCTGGCGGCGGGCCTCCTCGTCGTACGCCTGGTCGTTCGCGCGCGCCGGGGTGAGCCCGTTGTAGTAGCTCCCGGACTCGATCCCCTCACCCTCGATGAGGTTGAGGAGCGCGGTGACCCCCTCTTCGACCGACGCCCGCGTCTGCGCGCCCCGTGACAGGACCATGTTCGTGTCCATCATGGAGGCGGGGTGGAGCGCCACTGAGATGATGCCGGTACCCGCCAGCTCCTCGGCCAGATCCTGACTGAAGAGGATCTGCGCGAGCTTGCTCTGGGCATAGGCGCGGCCGTCCGAGTACCCTTCCTCCAGCATGAGATTCTCGAAATCCAGCGGTCGCTGCGCGGCCGACGATACGTGAACGATACGGGAGGGAGCTGCGGCCTCCAGACGCGGCAGGAGAAGGCGGGTCAGAAGGAAAGTCGAGAGATAGTTGACCTGAAGGTGCAGTTCGTGGCCGTCCACGCTCTCGAGACGGTCCCCGCCCCAGATCCCCGCATTGTTCACGAGTACATCGATCCGATCGTAATCGCGGAGAATGGCTTCCGCGAGTTCCCGGACCTCGTCGAATGAACCCAGGTCGGCCCGGTAGAAGCGGGCGCTCCCATTCCCCATCGCTTCGATCTCGGCCACCACCGCTTCCCCGCGTTCGACGTTCCGGCCGTGGATGATCAGATGCGCTTCGGACTCTCCGAGGCGGAGGGCCGTTTGGCGCCCCAGACCGTCGGTCGAGCCCGTGATGAAGATAACGGGCACCTGCTGAATGCCGGCCTCGATCGAGGAGGAGGAATCGGCCATATCAGCCTCTTCGGTGGAGCCGCAGCCAAGTGTGAACGCGAGAAGAAGTGCTGTCGTGACAGGGTGGTACATGGGTGGCCTGCTCCGCTTGGTGGATTGGGTCCTACGCTCAAACTTCCCGGGCGCGGGAGCGCGGGCGCCGCTCATGACAGGGCGGGACGACGGGTATGCCAGTCCGTGGCTCGCTGAAAGGTGTCTGCGACGCTGAGAAGGGTGTCGTCCGAAAAGAGTGGCCCGATCAGCATCGTGGTGAGCGGCATGATCGACGGTCGATCCGCGTCCGGATTTCGCGGCCCGAACTCGTAGGGGAGAACGACCGACGGGTGTCCGGTCTGGTTGGTCAGCCCGATCGCCCCCGAACCGGAGATGAACAGGTCGAAGCCCTCGATGGCCTCCTGCATCGCATGCATGAGGAGGTGTCTGCGGCGCTGACCCTGGATATACTCGACCCCCGTGGCGTTCCGGCCATTCAGGAAGCGAGTCCTGCGGCGCATCTCATCCGGTTCGAGTCCCTCCGGAACGGGGAGGGGTTCCCCTTCCGGAGCCACATGGAAGTCGAAGGCGGCGGCACTCTCCACCCCGAGGGCATTCGACCCCCCGGAGGGGAGTTCCGGCATCGGCTCCAGGAGAGCTCCCATCGAGCGGAGCTGCGACAGGAAGGCTTCGGGAGCGTCGTCCTGATAGCCTATCCGGAGGTCGGAGAGGCCCCGATTACGGCGGAAGTGGAACGGAGTGGTGAGGGTCGACGGGTCTTTTTCATCCGCGCCGTGGATCGTCTCGAAGACGAGGGCACAGTCTTCCGCAGATCGGCACATGGGTCCGGGCTTGTCCATGCTCCAGGCGAGAACCATCCCCCCATGGCGGCTGACTCGACCGAAGGTGGGGCGCAGTGCCGTGACTCCATTGCGGCGGGCGGGCGAGATGAT
>JBGTMU010000298.1:0-3700 GCA_041743405.1 Longimicrobiales bacterium
CCCGGCGTTGCGGGCAGCGGCGGGTCCCCGTCCGGGGTGCATCGTGATCACCGAGACGGCGAGGCCCTCCGGCATCGCCAGGTCCAGCCCACCGCCTCCATCGAGGACCAGCACGACCTGGTCCCGATCCGATGCCGCGAGGGCCAGGGCGTCCAGGCAGGCCGGGAGATGGCTCCGGTCGGGACCGACAGGGACGATGACCGAGACGCGCTGGGGGCTCACGGGAGGGAGCGGCGCGATCTCCCCCGGCTCCGCCCTCACGGGAGCTGGAACTCCTCGTAATAGGAGCGGGCGGTGTTGACGCTCCACACGGAGTGGTCGGCCCCCGCGATGTTGCGGGCGGCGTAGAGGCCCATGAGAACCGAGTGGTCCATGTTGTTGTAGCGGTGCATGCCGTTGCGACCGATGGTCTGGAGGTTTTGCAGCCCGTCGAGGAAGGCCCGCAGCACAGCGAGCCGGTCCAGGTAGTCCGGCGTGTAGACCGGGTAGGCCTCGGCCTCCCGGACGACCAGGCCCGTGCGCCCGTGGCGGCGCTCACCGAGCTGCAGATGCTCGAGCTCGGACCATGCCAGGTCGGTGAGCTCCTCGTCGCTGGCCCTCCAGAGCGGATCTCCTTCGTCACAAAAGTACTCCATCCCGATGCTCTGACCGCCGCCCGGGGGGATCAGGTCGGGGCTCCAGTTCCGAAAGTTCTGGATGCGCGCCACCTGCAGCCCCGGCTCGTGCACGTAGATCCAGGTGTCAGGGAAGGGGTTCTTCCCTTCGAGGAGGAGCAGTACCTCGACGAGCCCCCGATAGGTCAGGTGCGCCCCCGCCGTCGATGCCTCGGGAGGCGGGGCGGGGCTCAGTCGCCGGGTCAGGTGGCTCAGGGGCATGGTCGAGACGAAGTGATTCGCCCCGATGGACGCGAGGGGCGCAGCCGGGTCGGCCGAGCGGACGGTGACTCCGGTGAGCTGATCCCCCTGCCGGAGGATCTCGACGACCTCCATGCCCGTCCGGATCTCACCGCCGTTCTCGCGGACCCGCTCCGCCAGGGCTTCCCACATCTGGCCCGGGCCCAGCCGCGGATAAAGGAAGGTCCGGGTCAGTGTCCGATGCTCGCTGCTGCGGACCACGGCCTCCTTCAGCGCTCCTCCCAGTGTGAGGCGGCGGATCCGCTGGGCGGCCCAGTCCGCCGAGATCTGCGAGCAGGGTGTGCCCCACACCTTCTCCGTGTAGGACTTGAAGAAAATCTGGTAGAGCCTCTGCCCGAACGCCCGCGTCACCCACTCCTCGAACGTGCGCACCTCCTCGTCTCCCCTGACGCGCTCACGGATGCGGGTGGCCGCATAGCTCGCGAGGATGCGCAGGCCCTCGACGGCCCCCACCTTTCCGAGGACGTCGAGGGGATCGATCGGATAGCGGAAGAACCGACCCTGATAGAAGATGCGCGAGAGGCGAGGGCGCTCGATGAGATCGTCCCCCAGGAGGTCCCTCCACAGGGCTTCCACCTCGGCGACCTGCGTGTGGTAGCGATGGCCCCCGATATCGAAACGGTACCCGTCGATCTCTTCCGTTCGGGCGAGGCCCCCCACGCGGTCATTGCGCTCGAGGACCAGCGGCCGGTAGCCGAGCCGCGTCAGCTCATAGGCACAGGTCAGGCCCGCGGGACCGGCACCGATGACGATCACGTCCCGCCGGGATTCCTCCTCGGTTGACGGATCCTGAGGCTGGCGTACGTCGGCGGGCATCCGGGTCGCGGACGCACCTCGGATGCGTTTGGTCACGGGCTGTGGATTCGGGAGGGTGTGATGAAGGAACCGAACATACTCGTCCAGGCGGCCTTCGCAAGGGATCACGAATCTCCACCCCATGCGGTCGCAGGTGGCGAGTGGGGCGCTCGGCATCTTCCTCAAGGCGCTCAGGTCCGCACCGCGTGACGCGAGCCCAGACGCGCCGGCTGCGGTTCGCGAGACGCAGCTCGGAGCCGATCTCTTTTCCCCAGCGCTTCGGGGGTTCTCTCAACCGGCAATACCACTACCACGTAATGGCCCTCGACGGCGTGGTCTCGGGCGACGTCGAGCGGGGAGTCCGGTTCGCCTCGAGGCCCGAGACGCGGAAGCCCTGGCCCGCACGGTGCGGGTTCGCGTCCTGCAGTGGATCACGAGACGTGGGCTCCTGGACCCCTCCACGATGGCGAACATGCGCACCTGGCGCGGGACCGGCGGGTTGACTCGCCTTCGGCTCGCGAGCCGGGTGGCTGGCGGATCGGTCTCCGACAGGGGGCCGGCCACCCGGGTTCTCTGTCGACCACTCCGTCCGCATCGAGGGTGAGGACCGCGCAGGCCTGGAGCGGCTAGCTCGCTACTGTGCGCGGGGACCTCTCGCCCTGGAACGACTCCGCGCCCCCAGCGGCATCGAGGCGCTCACCTCGCCGGAAGCTCGCCTGGTGTATCGGCTCACCGAGCCCGATATGCACGGCCGCGAAGTGCTTCGCCTCACACCCCTCGAGCTGCTCGAGCGACTGGCCCGCCTCGTTCCGCCGCCCCGCATCCATCGGCACCGCTACCACGGGGCCCTCGCTCCCAACGCACGACTGAGGTCCACGGTGGTCATGATCGGTCGGCCCCAGCCCGACGAGATTCCGGTCGACGCGAAGTGTTCCCCCTCATCCGATCGCCCGTCCCACCCCGTGGCTCCGCCGGGCCATGCCCACGGGCCGGCACTGAGCACCCTGACAGCTACGCCCCGCTCACGATCCAGCCGCATGCTCTGGGCGCAGTTCCTGGCCCGGATCTACGAAGTGCTCCCGCTCCTGTGTCCTGCCTGCGGTGGAGAGATGCGGATCATCTCGTTCATCACCCTGCCCTCCACCGTGCAGGACATCCTCCTCCATCTCGACCTGCCCCTTCGGCCTCCCCGGGTGTCCCCCGCCTGGGGTCCTCCCCAGGCCGAACTCCACTTCGATCAGTCCCCGACCTTCGAACTCGCGGCTCCCGAAGCCATCCCGGAGTTACCTTCGCTTCGCTCCGGTGAGCCGGCGGGATACCTTCTCCGCTCTTCGTCACGGGGTTCAGCCCGCACGGGTTCGAGCTCGATCAGTCGCCTCCCCATGACTGGGATGCCTGAGGCGCGGACGCGTCCCCGCCCACCCCTCCCCCCGGACCCTGGCACCAGGCCGCCTCACACCGCCCATCCGAACATCCTTCCGGCCCCGATTCCCATGGCGCCTCGTCCACCTCGGCTTCGGCTGCCCCCCGGCGCCTCCCGGGCCTGTAGCCACCCCCGCCATCACCCGCTTTCCGGCCGGTTGCTCGGCCAGACACCGCGTACTACGTTGCCTCCGCCCCGGAGAGGGCCTTTGGATCGCCTTCTATGGGGCAAGCTGTCAAGACACACCTCCGCTACACGCCGTCCGATCTCGTTTTGACGGCCAGCGTTCGTTGTTTCCGCCGCCCGGGACGGTCGCTTGCGGAGTGAGGTGGAAGGCTTGAGGGTGGCTCTCTCCCCTGGCGGGACGAGACTCCGGGGTCTATTGCAGCCGATTTGTTCTCCGCTCGAGAGCGGGAACCATCCTTCTATCGGGGGCTCTTGGGCCCATTGCTTCGTTCGGCTCTCCAGGGGGGCATAGCCTATCCTGGGGGACTCGGGCCCGAGGGCCCGGACCAGAGATTCAATGGATGCTCTCCCCTGAACCGTTGGGATCCCGGAACCGACACCT
>JBGTMU010000299.1:0-7185 GCA_041743405.1 Longimicrobiales bacterium
GTGTACGCCCGCTTCGCCCGCTTCTTTGACATGCTCGCCTCCGTCGTGGTCTGAGGCCCCCCTGGCCGCTTCCCTCCTCCGAAGCCAAACTGTCACTTCCTCAACCCGTCGAAAAGTCCGGTTTGGGGTGAAGCACTACATTTCGTGTAGCGAAACCCTGCTGGAACAGGCTTGACAGAACGAAGGGAAGTCAGAAATGCTACGACGGGGGAGAGATGAGACTGTGGAAGGTGAACTGTATGGAGGCGAGGTTCCCGGGGATGTGGCTGCGATGGCTGAGGCATCAAGCCGTGGGGATCGGGTGGCCACCCCAGGACAGTTACCATCTCACTGGCTCCACGGAGGAGGAGCGAGGGTGGAAGAACACACGCACCGCGCTCTGCAATATGGGAGTAGGTGACTTCTTGTTCTCATATCTTGGGGACCACCGGATTGGGCGACTTGGCGAGATTGTAGACATAAAGGTGGGTGACGGCGACTGGGCACCGCTGGTTGAGCCGAAGGTCCACCCTCCCCATGGCGAAATGGGTCGTCGAGTGCTTGTCCGTTGGGACTTTGTCAATGCCCCTGATGACCTTGATCTCGTAGTGAGGTTACCCAAGGGAAGCCGGCTTAGACCCAATGAATGGCGAGGGACCATCCGCGAGATCCAATCGCAGACCGTCTCCGGGCTTCGAGAAGTTCTGAAGGATCGGGAAAACTGGGTTGGTATAGTCCCGCGTTTCAGGTACGAGCGAGCGTTGGCCAATTACATTGGGGCATATCCGCATCGCCTTGAACAGGGCCTTCTCCCCCATCCGGACCTGAGGCTTTGGGAAAACGTGTTTGCCGATGGATCGCGAGCAGATGTTCTCTTAATCGATCCCGACCACGTGCCGGTCGTCGTCGAGTGCAAGCAGCATGGACCATCGAAGTCAGCGATCGACCAGTTACGGGGCTACATGGCGCAAGTGGTGGAGCAGTCGGGCCCTGACACCACGCATGTGCGTGGCATTTTGGTGCACGGTGGGACCCGTCGGTCGTCCAGCGAGATTCGGGAGTATGCCGCAAGGGAACCCAAGGTCGAGGTGGTGCATTACGGCTTGGATGTGGTCTTCTCCGGGAGTTGATAACCGTAGGGACGGCGGCGCCTCGGGTGACAGCTGCGAACTCCCTTCCGAGTGAGCCTCCTGCGGAGTGTAGGAACCGCCCGATCCGGGAAGTGCTAGGCCGCGAGCTACGTTGCGTAGGGGGTTTCTTCCGTCGTTAATCCACGAACCTCGGTCCCCCTAACCCACCCCCCGCTCCAGCGCATCAAACACCAGGTGCAGCAGCTCCTGGGAATCATTGGTGATCCTGAACGCGCCACCTGGCGTCGGTGCATCAGGGTCCAGCTCGCTGACGTCGAAGATAAGGGGCGCGCCATCCGCCAGTTCCCGCAACGGCTTCAGCCCGACGCTGCCGGCGCGGGCGTTCGACCTTCGGCGAATATCGGAGAGGATGCGGTCTGCTTCATTGGCGTCCAGCCACTCTGCAGCCGCTGGGGTGGTTCGCACCGGAGTGACCCGCGACGGCGAGGCAGGAGGCGCTCGCTCGGTACGAGGAAGGCGACCGGGACGGTGCCTACTCGACACTCTGCGAGGTCTCAGCCCGCATGATGTCGCACTTCCCGGAGGATGTCCTGGTGCTCCGGGAAGCCCGCGATCTGGTGGCAAACGCCGAGACACTCCAGGCCGACGGTCTGTCGAGCATGGACATCAAGTACATGAAACAGCAGGTGGTGAATGAGCGGCGATCGCGGGCGGGGGCGAAGGAGCGGATTCGGAGGGGGGAGTGAGGCGCGGGAAGGGTGACGGGATCGGTTTGATTGCGTGGAGTAGTAGCGGCGTCGCATTCTGGGAACGTCCGGCGTCCGCGAACTGGACCTCCACAAGTGAGCAATCCCACCAAAGGGAAGCATGACCGGGTTTCCTCCTGAAGTCCAGGAGAAGTTAGGGTTCTACGTATACCGTCTCATTGACCCGCGAAACGGTGAGACTTTCTACGTGGGGAAGGGCAAGGGGAACCGAGTTTTCTCTCATGCGAGGGCTGAGATTTCGGGGGAAGAGGACCTGGACCCGAAGCTGGACCGGATTCACAAGATCCGCCTCGCTGGCTTCGAGGTCGCCCATGTCATCCATCGGCATGGGATGAGCAACCACGTCGCTTTGGAACTGGAGGCAGCACTGATCGACGCTTACCCGGGTCTAACCAACGCTTCAAATGGGACCGGGAGCGGTGATTTCGGGGTCATGCACGCGGCAGAGATTATCGAGCGGTATGCGGCCGAGACAGCGGAAATTACGCACCGTTCGCTACTGATTACGGTAAATCAGTCAATCGAGGAGCGACCCGTCTACGATGCTGTACGCTTCGCGTGGAAACTGAAACCGAAGCGCGCGGAGGGCGCCGAGCTCGTGATGGCGGTTCGGAACGGGCTAATCGTGGGAGTGTTTGTGCCCGAGCGATGGTGGCCAGCAGCACCAGAGCACTTCCCTGGTAAGCCGCTTCGCCCGGGGCGCTATGGGTTTGAGGGCCACGAGGCACCCACCGAGATTCTTCGTCAGTACCTTCGGAAGCGGATTCCCGAAAAGTACCAGAAGCGCGGGGCGGCGAATCCAGTTCGCTATACTTGGTAATTGATACCATGATAGACGACCTCAGCGCCATCATTTCGGCACTTGAACAGGTGGTGACTGCGCCGAACCGCTTGGTGCTCTTGGTCGGCCCGCCAGGATCTGGGAAAACCGGCTCCCTGATAGCCATTCAGAAAGAACACGGTTACCCTCGAGTCGCGCTGGGGCCTCCGGTGGCCGAGGAGCTGAGGTCCGTTCCTCCAAAGCGGAGGCCAGCGCAGGTTCGAGAGATCATCACTCGCCTGCTTGATGACGCCGGATCCCCTAAGGCTGTCCTCGTCGACAATATCGAGGTGCTGTTTCTGCCAGAACTGGAGACCGATCCACTCGGATTGTTCAAGGATCTCTCCCGAAATCGAACACTATGCGTTTCGTGGCCGGGCGTATTGGAAGAGGATGGCACCCTGCGCTACGCGGAACTGGGCCACCCGGAGCATCGGACGTACCGGAAGACCGGCATCTCCTGTGTCAGGATGCCGGGCACAGTCTAGCGGGACCGAAACAGTGAGAAATCCACGGACGAAAGGACAGCATGAAGTACTCTGACCTCATCCAGTTCGACCCGATCGAAGACGTGATCGAGTTGCGCCAGGCGAGCAAGGCGGATGTCGCCCTGAACCTGGTGCGCACGTTTGTGATCTCGGACCGGATGGCCTCCGAGCTGACGGAGCGGATCATCCCGGAGCTGCAGTTCAAGAACCCCCAATCGAACATGGGGATCTTCGTCGTCGGGAATTACGGCACGGGTAAGTCGCACTTGATGGCGTGTCTTTCCGCCGTGGCCGAGAACGCAGATCTACGCCCATTGTTGACCCACGACGGGGTGCGGAACACCGCGGAGCAGATCGCCGGGCAGTTCGCGGTCTCGCGCCTCGAGATTGGGGCCGTCACCCAGCCGCTTCGAGACATTATCTGCAACCACCTGGAAGCGTTCCTCGAAGACCAAGGCGTGAGCTACTCGTTCCCCAATGCTTCGGAGGTCGGGAATAACAAGGATGCCCTCGAAGCGATGATGGCGGCGTTCCACGAAAAGGAGCCCGACCAAGGGCTGCTCCTGGTGGTGGATGAGCTCCTCGATTACCTGAGGGCGAGAAAGGAGCAAGAACTCGCGCTAGACCTGGGATTCCTCCGTGAACTGGGCGAGATCAGCAAGACGACCCGCTTCCGCATCTTGGCAGGGATCCAGGAAAGTCTGTTCGACAGCCCCCGATTCCAGTTCGTCGAGGAATCGGTGCGACGCGTGCAGGACCGCTTCATGCAGGTTCGCATCGCGCGGGAGGATGTGGCGTTCATCGTCGCGAACCGATTGCTCCGCAAGTCAGCGGATCAAGCTGAGAAGGTCCGGAGTCACCTGGGCCAATTCACGAAGCTCTACGAGAACATGAACGAACGGATGGACCGTTTCGTGGAGCTGTTCCCGGTCCACCCGGCCTACATCGAGACGGTTGAGCAAGTACGACTGGTCGAGACGCGCGAGGTCCTCCGTACTTTGAGCCGTGCGATGAAGGGCCTGCTCGACCAGGATGTCCCTGCATCCGAGCCGGGTTTGATCGCGTACGACTCGTACTGGGGCACGCTCACGGGAAATGCGGCATTCCGGGCCATCCCGGAAGTGCGAGATGTGATGGACAGGAGTCAAACATTCGAGGACCGCATCAAGCACGCCTTTCCCAAGCCGCAGTACAAGCCTGTTGCCCTGCGCATCATCCATGCGCTCTCTGTCCACCGGCTGACGACAGGCAGCGACATTCACAAGCCTATCGGTCCCACGGCCGAGGAGCTCCGTGACAACCTCTGCCTCTTTCTCAAGCTTCCGGAACAAGATCCCGAGTTCTTCCGGACAGTCATCGAGACCGTCCTAAAAGACATCATCACGACAGCGAACGGGCAGTTCATCTCCTACAACCCCGAGAATGCTCAGTACTACCTCGACATCAGGAAGGACATCGACTTCGATGCCCTCATCGAGAGGCGAGCCGAAGGGTTGTCTGATGACGAGCTGGACCGGAACTACTTCGAGGCGCTGAAGCAGGTCGTGCTCGAATCGCCGGGAATGAACCCCCACGTGTCCGGGTACCGTATCTGGCAACACGAGCTGGTTTGGCGAGAACGCAAGGCGGGAAGGCCCGGCTATCTGTTCTTCGGCGCGCCCAACGAGCGATCGACCGCCCAACCGCCGCGCGACTTCTACATCTACTTCATCCAGGCTTTCAACCCGCCGTCGTACACCGATGAGAAGAAGGATGACGAGGTCTTCTTCATCCTGAAGAACCGCGACGCCGAGTTCGAGCAGGCTCTTCGCGCATACGCTGGCGCTCGGGCCCAGGCGATGAGTGCCACGGGCGAGAACAAACGGGTCTACGAGGATAAAGCCGCATCGCACCTCAAGACACTCACTTTGTGGCTCCGCACGAACATGGCCACGGCCTTCCAGGTCGTGTACCAGGGAGCGTCTCAGTCGCTCGCCGTCAGGACCAAGGGGAAGATCGCCGCGGCTGAGGCCGACTCCGTCCGGGATCTCGTCAACGCCGCGGCTGCCATCTGCCTTGACCCGTACTTCCAGGAACAGGCACCCGAATACCCGTCCTTCAGCACACTGATCACCCGCGAGAACCGTGAGCAGGCAGCGAACGAGGCGATTCGCGCCCTCGCAACAGACCATGGCACGCAGCAGGGGAAAGCCGTGCTCAACGCTCTCGATCTCATGGACGGCGACACCATCGAGACGAGCTCCTCGCGATACGCACGAGAGGTTCTGGACCGACTCGCGAACAAGGGAGACGGGCAGGTTCTCAACCGATCCGAGCTCCTGGAAAGCGTTGCCCCCGACGTGGAGTATTGGGCCCCCGCCCGCTTCCGTATGGAGCCGGAACTTCTCGGGGTGGTCCTAGCCGCGATCATTCGGAGCGGCGAGGCCATGTTGAGCCTTGTCGGGCAGAAGCTCGACGCAGCCAGCATGGACAAGCTCACGAGCCTTGGGGTGCGCCCGCTGACCGAGTTCAAGCATCTCGAACGCCCGCGCGACCTGCCGATCGTCGAATTGAAGAGCGTATTCAAACTCCTGGGCATCAACGACGGGCTACTCGTCCAACCTGCCACACGGGACGAGGCCGCGAAGAAGCTGGTCACTGAGGCGACGAATACAGTCGAGCGCGTTCTCGGTGTTCAACAGGCCATCAAGAACGGACTCACGTTCTGGGGGAAGCCCATCCTGTCGGAGCAAGAGCGAGATCGCTGGAGTGAAGACCTCAACGGGGTGAAGACGTTCTTGGAGGGGCTCCAACCCTACAACAGCGGCGGGAAGCTCAAAAACTTCCGCTACAAGCAGGAGGAAATATCGGCTCAGGAGCAGCGTTTCGACCGACTCTCCGAGGCGCTCGCCCTTCAGAAGCTGGTCCGTGAGCTCGAGCCGAACACGAGCTACTTGAAGACCGCCGAAGTGACCCTTCCGGAAGCCGATCCCTGGATCGCGGCGGTGCGGCAGGCACGGGAGAAGGCGTACCAGAAGCTCGCGGACTCGGAGCTACGCGCCGACAAGAAGCTCGTTGCAACTTTGGAGCGCGAGCTCGCAGAGTTACAGAAGAAATATCGCTCGCGATACCTCGAGCTGCATGGGAAGGCCCGGCTCAGCACGGTGGCGGACAAGAAGAAGGGCGCACTCAGCAACGATCAACGGATCAAGCAGCTACGGGCCATCGCTGGCCTGGAAGGCATGCCACGTCAGGCGCTCGATGGGTTCGAGGATCAGCTCCATCGCCTGAAGCCATGCTTCGCGCTCGTTGAGAAGGACCTCGCTGATTTGCCCGTCTGCCCGCACTGCAACTTCCGCCCCAATGAAGAGTCCGTTGGTGAGCCGGCCACAGCCGCACTCGAACGGCTGGAGTTCGAGCTCGAGCGTATGCATGAGGATTGGACCAGGATGCTCTTGGACGACCTCAAGGATCCAATGGTCGAGAAGAGCCTGTCGCTCCTCGGAGATGCCGCTGGTGCGGAGATCCGGACGTTCCGAAAGGATAGGGAGCTTCCTGAGCCCGTGCCGGCGTCGTTCGTTCAGGCCCTGCAGGAAGTGCTTTCGGGTCTCGATGGCGTGCACATCGGTCAGAGCGAGTTGCTCAGCGCCCTTACCAAGGGGGGAGCACGCTGCACACCGGAAGATCTTAAGCACCGGTTAGACGCGTTCATCTCAGCCAAACTCCGGGGAAAAGAGGCTGCGAAAGTCCGCCTCGTCATCGAATAACTGCATCTTCAGCTGGGATCCGCCGATGGCACGTCGTCGCAAAGACCGAGAGACCAAGGAACTGTTCATCAAGGAGGACCAGCAGCTTGCGATCGTCGACAAGTCTGCGGAACAGGAGCTTCTCGAGTCCCGTGAAGTCGAGTGCTTCGGCCAAACCCATCTTTGACAGTTGCGGGCCGATTTTGGGCTTTCGGTGCCCGAAACCCGTTGTGCCACAACAAACCGGATATTTCGGCTTTTGAGTTGTAGTGCCACAGACTGGAAATCCATGGTCGTGATTTAGCGCCTGTGACT
>JBGTMU010000300.1:0-4524 GCA_041743405.1 Longimicrobiales bacterium
GAACGTTATCCGAAGGGGTTCAAGCCCGGGAGCAGGTCAAGTTGAGCGCGAGCGGAGCGAGGGGATTGTTTTGGGGCTTGCTGGCGCCAGGCTCGGTCGGCGCCCCGCGCGGTCGCTGAACGAGGTCCCCTTCCCCGCCCCGATCCTTGATTTCTTCGCGGGGCTGCGATTTCCGGGGGGCGACGCGGGGCCAGGAGGCGGCGGTTGCCCTTGCAGGCGGGAATCGGCCAGAGGGCAGGTGCGGGGATCACAGAACATCAGGCGGAGTCAGTCGGGCAACCCCTCGCTCCGATCGCTCCCGCGCCCGATCGACTCTGTTTTCGATCCTTCGGGCGTCGGTTCGGGGAGCGGCGAAGCCCCTCGCGTCTGAAGGCGGATCAGTTGCCGACGCTTGGATTGAATCCCAGGCCAGTGATGCAATGGAAAATCCGTGCGAGGGCTTCGCTTGGCTAGAATTTGACGGGGTTTGGGAAGGGCGTTTATCGAGGCCTTCCGACGGAGTCCAGTTGGGCCTGCATGGCTGGGTGGCTCGAGAGAGTCGATCCGCTCCCATACATGAGACTTGGGCCTCGAGAGTCCCAGTCCGTCAGTCATCTGAGTTGCTGACGGGGGGCGGTTCAAGGGCTGGGTCTCCGATCGAAAACAGCTCTCGGTGCCGAGAGGCGTCAATCGGGCTTCGAGTTGCGGTGCGGCGGGTCAATTTCAGGAGCGCATCGGAATGAACCCCATCGGATAACTGGGGGGTTTCCGGCTCCGGGTCGCCTGGCGGCGCCCCTCCGCTGCAACCGGACCCCGTTCGGCTGATGGAATCGGTCTCTGGCGCTCCAAACGAGGTAGGCCGTACAATCCCCCAAGCAAGTCATGCGGGGATCCGGTTCGGAAACCCCTGATACGTTAGCCGAAATCGAATCTTTCTCGATAGTGACATACGAGTCTATGACATCTCAGGACAGCGGTGAGATGATCGACAAGCTGAAGGCTGGCGCGAGGATTTGGAACGAATGGCGAGCCAGCTGTGCCCCTGGTGCTCCCGACCTGAGCGAGGCGAACCTTGAGGGGGCGAACTTGACGGGGTGCAATCTTGATCGTGTCCGACTCGACCGGGCGAGTCTTTTCGAGGCCGACCTCACTGGCGCCACCTTGGATGCCGCCTCCCTCTGGGGGACGGACCTTCGTTGTGTGAATGCGCACATGCTGTCTGCGAAAGGCGCGGTCCTGCGCGAAGCCGACGTCCGAGCAGCTCTATTTGAAGATTGCGATTTCGGAGGTGCTGACTTTCGTGAACTCCGGGCTCAGGGATCTGAATTCTTCGAATGCGGCTTCGAAGGGGCTGATCTGTCTGATGCAGGTTTCCGGGAAGCCGTATTTTCCCACTGCCACTTCGACTCCGCGAGGATGAATCGAACGGACTTCGGTGGTGCCAGAATCTGGGCCCCTGGCGGACTCGGCACCGTGGAGCATCAAGGCCCTTCCTGGCTTGATCCCGCCACTGCCGAGGGGATTGAGGGAGTGCCACCAGAGTTCCTGAGGGGTGTGGGTTGGCCCGAGCGGCTCGTCGATCATTGGAGCTCAATCGTCTCGGAGGGGATATCGTTCTACTCCGCGTTCATTAGCTACGCCCACCAGGACAAGACGTTCGCACACCGCCTCCATGACGCTCTCCAGCGAAAAGGAGTGCGGTGCTGGCTGGACGGCCATGCCCTTCTGCCTGGCGATGACATCAAAGACCAAATCGATCGAGGAATACGACTCTGGGACAAGGTGGTGCTGTGCTGCTCGGAGGCGGCGTTGACGAGCTGGTGGGTGGACCAAGAGATCGAGAAGGCGCTGCAGAAAGAGGACCGATTGTGGCGCGAACGAGGCGAGAAGGTGCAGGCACTCATACCGATACGTCTCGATGACTACGTGTTCAGCGGATGGGCTAGTGGAAAGAAGTCCATGGTCACTAGTCGGTACATCGGGGACTTCTCCCAAGGCGTGGCGGACGAAGAACGTTTCCAAGAGGCGTTGGATCGTCTGGTACTGGCCCTCTCGGCGGATCCCCTCGCAAGGGGGATTGCTCCGGCCCCTAAGCTCTGAAACGGGTCTTTCGGGGAACAGATCAGTCGGGCCCACGAGATTCGAAATCGGCTAACTGACGCGTTTCCGGCTCCGGGTCGCCTGGCGGCGCCCCTCCGGCCTAACTTCCCTGCGCGTCACGTCTCGTGCGGTTGCACGAGCCGCGCCACTCCGGGAAGTTCGGAAACGCAGTGAACGTTAGGCGCCATTGCTCCTTCGGTTGTTCGGACGAGCACTTGGAAGTACCATCGCTTTGCTTGCGAGGGGATGCCCAGTCGCAGCATAAATCCGAGTTAGGTGACATCCCATGAAGCGATTCGTGTTGGACACGTCCTCAATCCTCGAGTACCCGGAGACGCTGGACTTCGCCCCGCCCGGGACTCAGTACATCATCCCTTCTGGTGTGATCGCGGAGCTCGCCGCCTACGACCGCAATCCTGCATCGGGCTCTGCCTATCTGCCTCTGGTTGACCACGCCGTGGAGGGTGGCTTCGCTGTGGTGCGAGAGCCTCCGATACATCATTTCTCGCCGGCAGGGGAGCTTGATCGAAGGATCTCGATCAGCGACCTCGATGTCATTAGGATCGCGGCCCTCGGAGGTGAAGAGGGTGACGAGATCGAGATCCTCACTGCTGACAACGCCCTCCGGAAGAGCGCGTTGGCCCAGGGTCTCAAGGCGAGCAAGCCTCTAAAGCGCAGTCCGATGACCGGGGCGGTCGGCGTCACCGCAGGGTCACCCCCCAAGACTCCGTCGGACAACGTTCGGGAACGGCAGAGGCGGCACTTGGTTGTGGCTTTCTTGCTTGGGGTAGGGACGGCGATCGCTCTCCTAGTCGCTTGGAACAATCGTGACTACTTGGCGAGCACGATCGGTGTCTGGGGCTCGCTCCTCGGGCTTGTTGTTGTGGCGCTCGCCCTATATTGGCTGCGGGGCCGTTTCCGGGTAGCGTATGGGATCGCCGAATGCATTGTCGGTGTCTATGCCAGCTTCCTTGCGCTTAGCGCGGCAGGGATCACAGACACGACTCTCGAGGGGCAGATGGTCGTTGGACTTTCGAACTCGCTAGCCCTCCAGCTTGTTGGAGGTCTCTATGTGACAGTCCGAGGTCTCAGCAATGTCGGAGTCGGACTGAAAGGGTCCCCCCTTGGCCGTAGGTGGGAGTACCTGTTTGGTCCCATCTAGCGGCTGTCACTTAACTTGGATTTGCTGCAGGCGCGATCAGGGGCGCCTCCGGCGCTCGGGGGAATATCGTGAAGCGCTGCAGTACTCCTGACCGTTAGCCCTGCATGGGATGGAGCTGCTTCGCATCCCGTCCGTTGCAATGGCCCGGCCGGGAGCAACGGCGCCTAACTGACGCGTTTCCGGCTCCGGGTCGCCTGGGCGGCGCCCCTCCGACCTAACTTCCCTGCGTGTCACGCCTCGTGCGGTTGCACGAGCCGCGCCACTCCGGGAAGTTCGGAAACGCAGTGAACGTTAGGCGCCATTGCTCCTTCGGTTGTTCGAATGGGCTCCTAGAAGTGCCATCGCCTTCCTTGCGAGGGAATGCCTCGTCGCAGTATAAATGCGCGTTAGGTGGCAGAACTCGCATCGGAGACAATTTCATGTCAACCAATACAGCGACACTACCGCGCCTCGCTGCGGCGGTTCCTCAGTTCTCCGTTTCCGATGTTCTCGCCACGGTGCATTATTACCGCGATCGTCTTGGCTTCGCCGTCGGTGACCTTGTCGCGGACCCGCCTGAGTGGGGCGCCGTGGGGCGCGATGACGTTGAACTCTTTTTCAACCGTCTACCGGCTGGCGCTTCGAGCCATCCGCGCATCCGAGCGCCGGGGGCATACGATGCTTATTTCAGAGTCCGCGGCGTCGACCAACTCGCCACAGAGTTTCGTGAGCGTGGCGCCGTCATTCGAGAAGGACCGGCGAACCGAATCTACGATGTGCGGGAGGTCGTCGTCGAAGATCTCAATGGCCTAGTTCTGGCTTTCGGTGAGCCGATAGGATCGGGTGCTACCCGCCGAGACTGAGTCACAGGGTTTGAGAATCATCACCGCAGGGGCGCCAAGCATCGGCAGATACGGATCGTGCTGCCCGAGTCTCTGCCGCCGCGTACGCGGCTGCCTTTCGGCACTACCGACCTCAGGATGTTTGTTGGCGCCTGCCACCTAACGAACGCTGAACCTGACGGGCGCTCTGAGGATAGCGCGAGCTTCGCTCGCGCTCTTATCTGACTCGCCCGCAGGTTAGCTCGGGCGTTAATCCTGCATGGGATGAAGTTGGTTCGCATCCCGTCCGTTGCAACCGCCCGGCCGGGAGCAACGGCGCCTAACCCATCTTTGACAGTTGCGGGCCGATTTTGGGCTTTCGGTGCCCGAAACCCGTTGTGCCACAACAAACCGGATATTTCGGCTTTTGAGTTGTAGTGCCACAGACTGGAAATCCATGGTCGTGATTTAGCGCCTGTGACT
>JBGTMU010000301.1:0-38496 GCA_041743405.1 Longimicrobiales bacterium
GGCGGCCCCCGGCCATCCAGCCATCGGAGCGGAGGCCGCCCCCTTCCAGCCCGCCCCCCGCAAGGCGCCCGCCGGACGGTTGACAGGCTGTAGTTCAACAGCCTTCAAGAACGATCCCGATCGCAGGCGGCTCGCGACAGCCCACGGAAACGCGCGATCAGGGAAGCCCGATCCCCACCTTAACGGAGAGGGTCTGGAAGTCATCCGCAGTGTACTGTGCGGAGAGGTTGAGGAGGAGCAGCTGGAGCTTCAGCCCCGCACCGAACACGAGACCGGAATCGACCCGTGTGGCGAAGGCGAGCCGTTCGCCGTCCGGTGGAAGTGCCGGGTTCCCGTCGGGGTTCTCGAAAGTATAGCTGACGTCGAGTTCCGACTCCCGCATCGACCCCGTCGCATAGACGGAGAGGGGCCCGAAGCCGGCTCCGGCGATGACCCCGTACTGGGTGGCCGATCCCTCGAGGTAATCGCCCACGGTCACGGACTGCGTGGACCATACCACGGACACGTCGACCGGAGAGGGGAACCAGTGCGTGAGTTCATGTTTCGCCGTAAACCCCCCGGAGGAGAGGCTTCCCACCTCTGAATGGATTTCGATCTCGGGGATGAAGCGGAATCCGATTTCGGTCCCGACCCCGAAGCCCAGCGAAACATGCGCGAGCGCGAAGGGGATCGCCGAGAGATCCAACTGGCCGTCGGGGAAACGGATGTTGTAGTCATCCGGGTTCTCTCCGGCCAGGACGAGATCCGATCGATACTGGCCCGAGGGCTGGAGCAGGACTCCGGTACCCGCCCCGATTACCGTCGGCGTGGTTCCATCCGAGCCACTCGGAACATACGGGTTCGTGTAAGTCCGCCCACCGTAATCAACAGAACTCGGGAGCACCGCCAGGAAGCTCTCGGCTTCGTCGGAGAACGCCGCAGCCATGACGCGGACTCCCAGGTCGAACCCGAACCGTCCCAGCGGCCGGGCGGAATCGAACGAACCTCCGTTCATTGCGAACCCGAGGCCCCTCGTCAGCGGGTCCAGATAAAGGCGTGCGTTCTCTTCGGCGAGGACGCGGAGGGCTTCCTCCACAGTCTGCCCCGAGAGAGGGGCCGGGCTGAGGGAGGCGAGGCTCCCGACCATCACCGAAAGGAGGAGAGGGTGCCGGATACATCTGTGCGGGAGGCTCATCCACGGATCCTCGAATCATTGGGATTCCGATGTGACTCTTTCTCTGAAAGGGTAAGGAATGCTGGACCCGGGCGCCAGTGAAGGCGCGCCTGGGAGCGGGTCAGGATCAGGCTTCCCCGGGAGAGTTCACGATTGATCGCCCTTCCGGCCCCGGTTAGCTTCCGGAGGGCCATCCAGAGGATGGTTTCGTTTCCCTCCCCCCCCGACACGATTGGCCGTGCGCACCCAGAATATCCGCAATTTCTGCATCGTAGCTCACATCGATCACGGAAAATCGACCCTCGCGGACCGCCTTCTCGAGGCCACCGCGACGCTCGATTCCCGTGCCATGCGCAGCCAGGTGCTGGATTCGAATGAATTGGAGCGGGAGCGCGGCATCACGATCAAGCTCCACGCCGTGCGGATGGAATACTCGGCGGAGGACGGCGCGAGCTACCAGCTGAATCTGATCGACACTCCGGGGCACGTGGACTTCACATATGAGGTCTCCAGGTCGCTGGCCGCCTGCGAAGGGGCGCTCCTGATCGTGGATGCCAGCCAGGGGATCCAGGCCCAGACGCTCTCGAACCTGTTCCTGGCCCTGGACGCGGGCCTCGAGATCATTCCGGTCATCAACAAGATTGACCTTCCGGGGGCCGAACCCGAACGGCGCAGGGGCGAGGTTGCGGAGCTCCTCGGCGTGGATCCGGAATTGATCCTGCTTGCGAGCGCGAAGGACGGGGTCGGGATCCCGGCCATCCTGGAGGCCGTCGTGGCGCGGATTCCCCCTCCCACCGGAGATGAGGACGCACCCCTGCGAGCGCTCATCTTCGATTCCTACTACGACAAGTATCTCGGAGCGGTGCCCTCGATTCGCGTGGTGGACGGGACGCTTCGCGCCGGGATGCGGATCGCCTTCGGCGCTCACGACGAGACCTATGACGTGACGGAGGTCGGCTTCCAGAGAATTCAGCGGGTCCCGCGGCCTACGCTCGGGCCCGGAGAGGTCGGATACGTCGTGGCGGCCGTCAAGGAAGTCTCGCACACGCGGGTGGGTGACACGATTCTGGATGCGGAAAACCCTGCAGGCGAGCTGCTGGCCGGATACAAGGAGGTGCGCCCCATGGTGTTTGCGGGGCTCTATCCGACCGACTCCGATGACTATGAGGAACTCCGCGACGCGCTGGACCGCCTCAAGATGAACGATGCCTCGCTGAAGTTCGAGCCCGAGACTTCGGCGGCGCTGGGGTTCGGATTCCGATGTGGCTTCCTCGGGCTCCTTCACATGGAAATCATCCAGGAGCGGCTCGACCGGGAATTCGGGGTGCAGCTCATCACCACGGTGCCCAACGTGGAGTACCATGTCCATCTGACGGACGGGAGCATGGTCCGGGTCGAGACCCCGACGAAGCTCCCCGACCGCGGGAGGATCGACCGGATCGCCGAGCCCGTGGTCCTTGCGAGAATACTGTGTCCGTCCGAGTACATCGGGAACGTGCAGAAACTCTGCCACGAGCGCCGGGGGGTGTTCAAGGGGATGCACTTCCTCGATCCGCAACGCGTCGAGCTCGACTTCGAGCTTCCGCTGGCAGAGATCGTTCTGGACTTCTATGACCGCCTGAAGAGCGGGACCCGAGGCTATGCGGCGCTGGATTACGAGTTCCTGGAGTACCGTCCAGACGACCTGGTGCGACTCGACATCCTCGTGAATGCCGACCCGGTGGATGCCTTCTCGGTCATCATCCACAAGGACAAGGCCGAGACCCATGGGCGGGATCTCGTGAAGCGGCTGAAGGAACTCATCCCCCGTCAGCAGTACGAAGTCGCGCTCCAGGCCACTATCAGCACCCGCATCGTCGCGCGCGAGACCGTGAAGCCGGTCCGAAAGAACGTCACGGCCAAGTGTTACGGAGGTGACATCACGCGGAAGCGCAAGCTGCTCGAGAAGCAGAAGGAGGGGAAGAAGCGGATGAAGCAGGTGGGCTCCGTCGAGATCCCGCAGGAGGCGTTCCTCGCCGTCCTCTCTCTCGGGGACGGATGAGCGACTCCGGACCCTCCGATCGCCCACGTGTTCTGGGAGTTGTGGGAACGCTGGTCTGGGATTCCATCCATCAGCGCGATGGACGCACCGAGCCCGTGGAGGAATGGGGGGGGATCGGGTACGCTCTCGAGGCACTGTCAGTGTCCCTTCCCCCCGGATGGGAGGTGCTGCCGATACTGAAGGTGGGCCGGGACCTCTCCGAATCGGCGTTCCACTTCCTTCGGTCGATTCCCGGCGTTCGGAGTGATGCGGGAGTGCAGGTGGTCCCGCACCCCAACAACCGGGTGGAGCTCAGATACGTGGACGAGGGGCGGCGATCCGAACGCCTCACGGGAGGGGTCCCTCCCTGGCAGTGGCCCGAGCTCTCTCCGCTCGCGGGGCTCTGCGATGCGCTCTACGTGAACTTCATCTCCGGGTTCGAAATGGAGCTCGAGACCGCGCGGAGCCTGAGAGCGGCCTATCCCGGTCCGATCTACGCCGAC
This sequence comes from Longimicrobiales bacterium, assembly GCA_041743405.1. Lineage (GTDB taxonomy): Bacteria > Gemmatimonadota > Gemmatimonadetes > Longimicrobiales > Gaopeijiaceae > JBGTMU01. The sequence goes on from JBGTMU010000301.1 coordinate 3,677, forward strand.
CTCCACTCGCTTTTTCTGGGAATCGGGAGGCATGGGGATCGAATTCCTCGTCCCCTCCCGCACGCGGTGGACTGGCTCCAGTCCTTCGATGCGATCCAGATGAACGAGGAGGAATTCAGCCTGCTCGGCGAGGCATGGGGCGACCCGTGGGCCCTCGCGGCTTCCATCGTGGGGCCGGAGCTGAAGCTCATCACCGTGACCCTGGGTGAGCGTGGAGCGGCCTATGTGGCCGGGGCCGCGTTCACACCCGATCCGATGCGGTGGCCCGGGGCTCGTCACCGTCTGGCGGCACCCGGTACGACCCGAAGCGGGAAGGTCGATTCGGAAGGGGTGCGGGTGGACGGGGATCCCACGGGATGTGGCGATGTGTGGGGCGCGGTCTGCTTTGGGAGGCTCCTGGCCGGTGAGCCTCTGGAAGGAGCCATGGCATCCGCGAACCTGAAGGCCGCGAGAAATGTCGCACACCGTGGGGCGCGAGGCCTCGGTGTCCATCTGGAGGGTCGCATCGTTTCCGGAAAGGGGGTTCAATGAACGTCGTGCCCGTCCCGTCTTCCCTCGATTACAGGAGCTTCGACCTCCTCGCCGAGGCGGTGGACCAGATCGGCGCCGAGAGGTGTCTTCTGGACGGTCGCAGGCTCCGGTGGGTGGATCCAGTCGGGATGATCGGCCTTCTCGGCGTGGGCAGGGTGCTGACCGAGCGCACAGGCGATCCCCCGTCGCTCCAGCTCCCTGCTTCGGGCGAGGTCCTGAGCTATCTCGCGCGCATGGGGTTCTTCCAGGCGGCAGAAGGAATTCTTGCCGTTGAAGGCGGCGACCGGAAACGTGGGACGGGCTCCTCCGATGTGCTGCTCGAGGTGACTCCCATCACTGAAAACCACGACGTCCACGCCGTGGTCGAGCGAGTCCAGGGGCGCGCAGGGACGATCCTCTCCCGGACCCTCCACTACCCGCACTCGGCGGTGGTGCAGTTCTCGGTGATCCTGGCGGAGGTCTGTCAGAACATCCTGGAGCATGCCGACGCTCCCGGCTGGGTATCGGCACAGACCTACAACTGGAGCCGGCGTTTGGGTCGACAGGTGCTGGTCATCGGTGTCGGGGACCTCGGTAGAGGGTTTCGTGGGTCGCTCATGAGCGAGCACGCCGGTCGATTCGGAGATCGGTGGGGTGATGCGACGGCACTCGAGGCGGCCTTCATCCATGGTCTCACCCGCTTCCCGGACCAGGGGCGGGGGCAGGGGATCCAGCAGATCCGCAAGCAGGTCCGACGCTGGGACGGAATGATCTCGATCCGGAGCGGCACGGCCCGGATTGCGGACGTTCCCGAGTGGGAAGATCACCCTCCGCTCGAGGAAGGGCTCGCTCCCTTCCCGGGTTCGCTCATCACGATCCTGCTCCCGGAGCGTGCGCTCGAAGAAGAGGGGGCAGCATGAGCCCCGATGGGAACCAGCTCGACGCGTTCGCTGTCGATGTGCACGCGATCCTGGAGCGAAGCGTCGCGAACCTGCACTCCCACCTCGTGACCCGCCCCACAGGGCGCGCGGTTCGTTTTGCAATCGAGCGGCAGCTCGAGGAGATGAAGGGCCCCGTGCTCTCGCTCGTGGACCTCAAGTCCGTGGCGATCCTGGACTTCAGTTGCGCCGACGAGGTCGTGGCCAAGCTCCTGCTCCGGGACACGGATACGGGTGACGCCTCCTCGATCCCGGTCACCTACTTCGTCTTTCAGGGACTCAGGGAGCACCATCTCGAACCGATCGAGTCTGTTCTCGAGAGGCGTTCGCTGATGGCCGTGGCTCAACGGCACGGCGGGATCTTCGAACTCCTCGGCACCGGAAGCCCGGAGGAACGCTCCGTGTGGCTGCTGGTGGAGGAACGGGGACGCATTCCGTCGGAGGAAGTGACCCGGCTCTTCCCCGAATCCGCCGCGCGAGATATCCTGATGCGGCTGCTGGCCCGCAGGGTGATCTTCCGTCACCCTCTGCGAGGTGATCTGCTTGCCCTCAGTGCCCTTGTCCAGGAGATGGGTTAGCAGGCTGCGGGCCCGGCTGATGGACCAGTGCGCGCCTACCGTTCCCCCGTGTCAGGGTTGCACGTCGATGCCCAAGAACTCCCGTCCCGACCCCTCGACCCTTGCAATCCATGCCGGAGTGCCGCCGGCGGTCCGAGGTGATCCGGTAACCCCACCCATCTACCAGGCCGCGACCTTCCACGGGGGAGGGCCGGGTGACGACGCTCCGCTCCGCTACACGCGATACGGGAACAATCCCACGATCGAGATGGTCGGGGCGAAGGTGGCGGCGCTGGAGGAAATGGAAGCCGGGCTGCCGCTCGCAAGCGGGATGGCGGCGATTACGATGACCCTCCTTGCCCTCACGCGGGAAGGCGACCACGTTCTCGCGTCCTCGCAGCTCTACGGTGCGACCCGGCTCTTCCTTGCGGAAGAACTCCCGCGCAGAGGGGCTTCGACCACCTTCATCGACCCACTGATCGATCAAGACTGGAGGAGCAGACTCCGGAAGAACACGCGGCTCCTTTACCTGGAACTCCCCACGAACCCGACCCTCAGGGTAGTCGATCCTGCACCGATCGCTCAGCTCGCGCGGGAAATCGGAATCCCTCTGGTGATGGATACGACCTTCGCGTCACCAATCAACTTCCGTGCAGGGGCTCACGGAGCCGACGTGGTCGTCCATTCGGCGACGAAGTATCTGGGCGGGCATTCGGATCTTACGGCAGGGGTCGTGTGCGGAACGTCTGATTTCGTCCGCGAGGTTCAGGCGATGCTTCGCCACTACGGACCCGCTCTCGATCCCCATGCCGCGTGGCTCCTCGATCGGGGAATCCGGACTCTCGGTGTCCGGATGGAGCGGCACAACGAGAGCGCACTCCATCTGGCCCGCTGGTTCGAGACGCAGCCTGAAGTTGACACCGTGATCCACCCTGGACTCCCCTCCCACCCCGATCACAAGGTGGCTGGAAGAGTGCTCGATGGGTTCGGAGGCATGCTGGGGATCGTGCTCAAGGGAGGGAGGGAGGCCGAGGAGCGGTTCTGCGGGGCGCTGCGCCTGGCGGCGGTGGCCCCTTCCCTCGGGGGCGTCGAAACCCTCGTTTCGCTCCCCCGACTCACCTCGCATCGCGGGGTTCCCGCACCGGAGCGGGCGGCGATGGGGATACCCGATGGATTCGTGCGCCTTTCCATCGGACTCGAGGGGGTCCGCGATCTCGAGCGTGACTTCCGGGAGGCGCTCAACGCGGTGTCCCGGGGTTGACCCCGGTTTCGCCGCGCACCCTGCGACTCCCTGAATGCCAGCGGACGCCGGAGGAGCTTCCTACCAGAACCGCACTTTGGAAAGCATCCCCTGATCGCGGTCTTTCGATCGTTCGCTGGGCTGATAGGTGTGGTAGTACTGGAGGTAGTAGGATTCGTCGGAAGAGGCCGACGTGACTTCGTTCAGCACCGCCCCGAACACCCGGACTCCGATCCGCCGCAACTGGTCAACCGCCCGCTCGGCCGCACGCTGCTCGGTCTCACCCGATCTGAGCACCAGAAGGATTCCGTCCGTGTGTGATCCCAGCAGCGCCGCGTCGGTGACGGCGAGTACCGGTGGTGTGTCGATGACCACGTAGGCGTAACGACCCTCCGTCTCGCCGAGGAGCCGCTGCATCGCCTTCGAGCTCAGGAGCTCGGAGGGGTTGGGCGGGAAAGGCCCACTCGGCAGAAAGTCCATGTTCGGCAGAACGTTCGGTCGAATCGCTTCCCGTGACTCGACCTCTCCCACGAGCAGGTTCGTCAGGCCGGGCTCCCGCAGGAGATCGAGCGCCCGATGCAGGGAAGGGCGGCGGAGGTCGGCATCCACGAGGAGTACGCGCTGCCCCTGCTGCGCCAGCATGATCGCGAAGTTCAGGGCCGTGGTGGACTTCCCTTCCTCCGGCCCGGGGCTGGAAATGGCGATCGTACGGATCGCAGCATCCGGTGTGCTCATGAACATCAGGTTCATGCGGAGGTTGCGGTAGGCTTCGGCTGCCGGATCCACCGGGTCGAGCGCCACGACCATCGGGCCCCGTCGCCGTCTTCCCGCATCGGCCATCTCCTCTTCAACGATCTTCCTGAGCCGGGGAATGACGCCGAGCACGGGGATCCCCAGGAGGGTCTCCACATCCGAGCTGGTGCGTACCGTCCGGTCCAGGTACTCCAGGAAGAACGCCGCTCCCACCCCGAGAATCATGCCCAGAAGGGCTCCCAGGAGGAGGTTGATGCGGCCTCTCGGCTGGATCGGGGACGATCCGAATGCCGAGTCGATCACGTCCACATAGGGCGTGGCGGCCGCCTCGGTGATCCTGGCCTGTTGAAGCTGGTTCAGGAGGTAGCGATACTGCTCCTCGTCCGTCTTCTGCTGGACCTCGAGGGTCTGGAGCCGGTTCTCGAGTGCCGGAAAGGCGCGCTGCTCGGAAATTACCTCCTGCAATTGACGGCTCATCGTCTCGAGTCGAGCCTCGACGACACGCTGGTTGGCGACGAGTCCCTGCTGGAGTTCGATCTCCAGCTCCCCGATCTGCGACCGGATCGCGCGGGCGTCCGGGTGATCGAGGGTCTTCCCCTCCGAAGTCAGAAGAAGCCTCAGGCGAGCCTGGGCGTCCTGCAACTGGCGGATCATTTCGCTGAGCTGGGCGGTCTGCACTCCAGCCAGCTCGGCCGTGAGATCCACGAGATCTGCCTCCGACAGCACCCCGTCGACCAGCTTCCGCAGCGTGCTCGCATAGACGCTCCGCTCGCGATCGTACGCCTCCATCTGCTCCACCAGTTCCTGGTTCCGGGTGACCAGAGTCTGCTCCCGGAACGAGAGGTTGGTGAAGGTCTGGCTCTCCTTGAAGGCGCGGATGGAGGTCATGGATTCATCGAGCTGGACGCGAGCGCTGTCCAGCCGGCTCTCGATGAACTCCAGTTCGCGGAGGGCCATCTCCTTGACCCGGACGGCGCCGTGGGCTCTCAGCGCGAGGACTGCCTCATTCAGGATTTCGGGCGCCAGCACCTGATCGGCGTGAATGAAGCCGATGTCGATGATATTGGTGTTGATCCGGGGGATGGACGAGAGCCCGTTCTGGATTTCTCCGGTGACCTGGCGAGTCCCCGAAAGCTGCAGACCGTAGCTCCGCGACTCCTGCGGCGGGGGTCGCAGAACGAAGCGCAGATCGCCGGCGTTCAGCTCACTCCCCACGGCGGCGCTCCCGAGCACTGTGCCGTCCTCGTCGCGCAACTGCGCTCGCTCACCGGAAGGATCATAGAGCAGCTCGAAGCGCCCGTCTGGAAGCGATTCCGAAACCCAGGCGTCTCTGAAGAGCGAAGACCTCACGAGCTCCGGAGCGGTGGGGCGCAGGCGGAGTCCCAGCCTCTGCACTACCTCGCTCGCGATCGTGGCAGACTTGAGCACCTCCATCTCCGACTGGACCGGATCGATGTAGATGCTCATGGACGAGATCCGCACCTGAGGCACCAGACTCCGCGTCCGCTCCATCGGGTCATTGACCTGGAGCGAGAGAGTGGAACGGTGGAACGTCTGCTGCTGCGATACGGCCCAGATCGCCGACGCCGTTGTGACGCCGAAAATGAGGAGGATCAGCCACATCCGCCGAGTGACGATCTGCCAGTAATCGGCAAGGTGCGAGACCCCCGAAGTGTAACCCCGGTCCGGTCCTGATTCTCCGGGAGGGCGGAGATTCGGATCATTCATTTCGATTGGTCCAGAAAGAGGGCCCGGAGAAGGGGTAAACATATGTAGTGTGAGGGCCCGCGGCGCGACGCGCAACAACGCATCCAACACTCAATATACTGGAAGGGGTCGAGGACGTCATGCGAACGATGTAGAGGGGGGTGCTTCCGGTTGACTCGCTCCCCCGCTTTCCGGTAGCTTTGAGGGGTCGTGGAACCGGGAGGAATGGCTCCGGAACCGCGATCCATGCACACGGCCCGCCAGGGGACCCGATGTCGAAGGAAGAACAGATTCAGGAGGTTCTGGACCAGATCCGACCCGCGCTCCATGCGGACGGGGGCGATGTCGAGTTCCTCGGTTTCGATGAAGAGGTCGGCATCGTGCACCTCCGCCTTCTGGGTGCGTGCGAATCCTGCCCGATCTCTATGCTGACCCTGAAGGAAGGGATCGAGAAGCGGATCCAGGTCATGGTCCCGGATGTAAGGGAGGTAATGGCGGTCTGACTCGAGCCAGCGCATGGGCCACCGGAATGCTGGAGGCGTGGCTCGACTCGAAACCCGGAAACCTCTCCGGACGAGGCCTTGCGTGTATTGCCCTGCGGCACCCTCTTTCAGCGAGCGACTGAGAGGGGTGCTTTTTTTTTCGTTTCTGACCATCGGAATTGAATGGACATCGAGCTGTTGAAGCGGTCGGTGATCGCCGCACTCTCCCAAGTGATGCATCCCCATACCGGCACTGATGTCGTTTCAGGCGGCCAGGTTCAGGGGCTTGAGGCCGATGAGGAGGGTCGCGTTCGGTTCGCCTTCCAACTCCGACTCGAGGATCCGGGCAGCCTGGTGAAGGAAGTCCGGGCAGTGGCGGAGGCAGTGGAAGGCGTGGCGGGCGTCAAGGTGAATGTCCAGCTTCCGCAGACCACTGCAGCCGCACAGCCAGGCGGCGGAGCGCCCCCCTCACGGGGACACGGGCTCCGGCCGGGGTCGGTGCCCGCTCCCACGCCCAAGCCTGGCATCCTCGGGGATGTGGATCACATCGTTGCGGTGTCCTCGGGGAAGGGAGGGGTCGGCAAGTCCATGGTTGCCACGAACCTTGCGGCTGCGCTGGCGCAGGAAGGACTTCGCGTGGGGCTTCTCGATGCCGACATCTACGGTCCCAATATTCCGCGGATGTTCGGAGAGACGCGACGCCCGCAGGTGACCGGGACGAAGGGGAAGGAAATGATCGAGCCGCTCGAAGCCCACGGGGTGCGGCTGATGAGCCTCGGGTTTCTTCTGGAGGAAGAGCAGCCCGCGATCATGAGGGGACCCCTCATCGCTGGAATCCTCAAGCAGTTCCTCGAGCAGGTGGACTGGGGCCCGCTGGACGTGATGATCGTCGACATGCCTCCGGGCACAGGCGACGCACAGCTCTCCCTCGTTCAGACGATCGACCTGGACGGGGCGGTGATGGTTTCCACTCCCCAGGCGGTTTCGGTCGGGGATGTTCGCCGCGGCGTGAAGATGTTCGAGAAGGTGAACACGCCCGTGCTGGGCATCGTCGAAAACATGAGCGGGCTCTTCTGTCCGCATTGCGGGGAAGAGATCGACGTGTTCGGGAAGGGCGGTGCGGAGCGGCTCGCGACCGAGCTCGGGGTTCCCTTCCTCGGAGCCATTCCTCTGGACCCGGCGATCCGGCGCGCCGGGGATGCGGGGACTCCGACCGTCCTGGATGCGCCTGGATCCCCTGCTGGCGCCGCGCTGATTCGACTCGCCGAGGAGGTCTTCCGGGCCGTGCGCACGAAAACCGATGCACGGGCGGAAATCGGGTCGTGAAGCTTCCCTTCCTCCCTCGACCCAGCCGGGACGAGCTGTATACCTGGCCGCTCCACGTGATCGTCCGCGACTTCCCGGAGACGCTGGATGAATTCATGGCGCACGGGGTATCACTCGATGAGTTCGGCGATCGAACGCTCGAGGAGTTCGACGACCCCGTCGCGCTCCTCGACGATCTCGAGGACTCCACCGCGTGGCGCCCCCGAATGGGCTCCGCCTGACAGAGTGTTGAGGAGGGAAGAGGATCGATGGGAAGGGTGACCCTGCTGACGGATTTCGGGACCCGCGACGGATATGTCGGGGCCCTGAAGGGAGTGATCGCCGGCATCTTTCCGGGCGTGATCGTGGACGACGTTTCCCATGATCTGGCGCCGGGGGATGTCGCCGCCGCCGGACGTACGCTGACCCGTTACTGGGATCAGTACCCGGTGGGGACCGTTCATCTCGCTGTCGTCGACCCCGGGGTGGGAACCGCCCGACGTGCGCTCGCGGTAGAGGCGGATCGGCGATTGCTGGTTGCGCCGGACAACGGGCTTCTCTCCGGCGTCCTGCGCCGGGCCGGAAGCTGGCGGGCAGTAGAGATTTCGAACCCCGATTATCTGCCGCAGACCCGGAGTGCCACCTTCCATGGTCGAGACCTCTTCGCGCCCGCGTCGGCATTTCTCGCGAGAGGGCTGCATCTTTCCCGTCTCGGGGCTCCCGTGACCGACCCGATCCTGCTCGAGGAGCCGATCCCTTCGGACGAAGAAGGCACCTGGACAGGGGAGGTGGTGTCGACCGATCGTTTCGGGAACCTGATCACCAACCTTCCCGCTGCCTGCGTGCGGCCGGATGGCGAGGTCGAGATCCGGGGGACCCGGGTGCCGGTGCGCTCGACCTATGGAGAGGTGGCGCCGCGTGAGGCGGTCGCCCTTGTCAACTCCGACGGGTGTCTGGAAGTGGCGGCACGGGACAGCTCAGCCGCGGAACTGCTCGGAGCGGGAGTAGGGACTCGCGTCCGATTTCTTCTCCCGACGCGGGGACCGAGACTGAGGGAAAGCTCGACCTGACGCGGGCTACCTTCCCCCTTCCAGCCACTCCCTGTCTGCCGGCGACAGCTCCGCGCGGGGCCGGCGTCGTTCGATCACTTTCAGGACGACCCATCCGATCAGGAGCACGGGCGCGACCTTGAAGAGGAGGAACGCGGCGATACCGAGGGTGAGGGAAAACACGGTCCCCACGATCGAGAGGACGACCCCCAGGACGAGAAGGGTCACCAGACCCACTGCAAAGAACGTCAGCATCGTGCCGAGCATCGGAGTCCTCCGGATGAAGTTGCCCGCCGTGCGGGCCATGGAAATCAGAATCGCCTGGACAACTTTCACTACGAAGGGGCCCGGGAAAAGGTTCACGTTTCCCCGGCTCAGGAGCTACGGACGGATGATGGTGACGCTCCCCAGCACCGATTCGAGCCTGATCCGGAGCCGGATCTCCGCCGAGTCCCAGTTTTCCGAGTAGAATGTGTTCCCGCGCCGGGACAGGCCGGGGGCGTTCACCGATGCGAGGAAGGTACTCCTCTGTACCTCGATTCCCACATTCGAGGGGATCCGGACCTCGAGGCTTCCAAGCCCCATCTTGGCATGGAGTTCGGACTCCCGGAGAGTCAGCCCTTCCAGGTCGAGCTTCACTTCTCCCACCCCCGCCTCGACCAGGATCTCACGGGCGTTCAGGTTTCCCAGCTCCGTCGCGGTGAAGGAGGCTGCGCCCACTTTCAGACTGGCGCGGCTCAGGATCAGTGGATTCCTCTGGGAAACGCGGATCCGGCTTTCCGATGCGCCGAGGGCCATGTCGAGCGCCGTGAGCTGAAGGCCTCCGAGGTCGATCTCCGTGACCACGGCTCCAAGCTCCAGTCTGAGGTCGATCGGGACTCCCCGGGAGAGGGCAAGCTCGAGCTCCGCTTCGGAGTCTGCGAGCCGAAGCGAGGAGTTCCAGCGCTGGTTTCCGCTTACGCCGACCTCGAGGCGGCCGCGCCGATACTCATGGAGAGGTTCGAACGAGTCCTCGTCGAACCGCATTCTCATGCGGTAGAGGTGCGGAGCATCGACGGCCCTGAGATTGAACCGGCCGGCCCCATACTTCACGTGTACTTCAAGGGATTCCTCTCCCTGGACCGCCCTCGCGATCTGCATGTCGCTCCAGCTCTGGGCGGCCCCGGCCGACACGGTGCCGGCGAGGGCGACGGCCGACAGAGCCAGTGCCAGGGTGGATCTCATGCCCTTCACAGCGCTTCCTCGTCCAGAGGATCGGTGTCCACGTCCTGGCTCCACGATGCGGGGGCATCGTCGAAGTCGTTGTCCCAGGAGGGACCGGCAAAGGCGGGATCGCGTCCGCCCCGGGAAAGGATCATGGCTCCGAGTCCGACCGCCACCGTAAGGACGCCAAGGACTCCTGCAGCCGCGTTCAGGATCACCCGGAAGGGCATGAAGATCCCACCGAAGATCTGGAGCAGGTGCGCCGCGGCGAAACCGCTCAGGAGGACCATGAGCCCGATCCCGAGCCGCATGGCGGGCCGGGAGACATCCGCGGACTGGAACGGGCCGAACTGTCGGAGTGAAGCCCACCGGCCGAGGTTCTGTGCCACGGCGAGGTATCCGGCGACCATCGCCAGTACGACGGCCAGAGGGAAGGCCGGAATCCAGAGAAGTGCAACCGGAATGCCGATGATCGACACGACCAGGACGAGCATCCCGAGAATCCAGACGGGGACGCCGAGCACGAAGGTCGCAAAGCCGACCAGGGCGCTTCGTCCGGTGGCGTGGCGGGCTGTTCGAGCGACCACGTCCACATTCCTCGGGAAGAAGTAGAGGAGCCCGAGTCCGGTCCCGAGCAGGATGCCGAAGGTGAGGAGGGTCTGGAAGAGCCCCGATACGCCTCGGGTGACGTTCCGGAACACACTCGGGCTCCGGGAGCGGGATTCATTGCGGAGCGCCTGGATTTCGGGGCGGAGGCTGGCTTCGATCTCGCGGCGGAGTTCGTCGCGGAGATTGGCCTCGGTGTCCCGCAGGGCCGCGCTCGTACCCACCTCCATGAACTCACCGCGGACCGCATCCCGGTTGCCCTCGATCCGGGCATCGGACCACCGGACGTTGCCATCCACCCGCGCGTCGTCTCCGAAGGTCACGGAACCTCCGAGGAGGATGAGGTCGCCGCGTACCCTTCCTTCGAGTTGCGTCGAGCCATCCACGATGACGAGCGATCCCGGCACGACTTCATCCGAGGAAATCACGACGCTCTCGCCGACTTCGATCCGAAGCCCTTCCTGAGAGAGACCCTGGAGCGCGGCGGCCAGGCCGAGCAGTCTGTCCTGCCGGAGCAGGAGCCCCTCGAGCGCCGGGCGGGGTGACAGTGCGGGTGGCGGTCCGGCAAAGGTGGAAGCCAGTTCGCTCTGGAGGAGCTCGGCAGCCGCGGCGCTTTCACCCGAGAGCCCCTCAGGGGCCGTCCAGCTTGCAAGCAGGCGCGACACAGCTCCGTTATCGAGAGCGATCGCTTCGGCCAGCAGGGCTCGCCAGGAGGCGTCGAGCGCACCGCCCGGCTCGATCTGACCGACCGAACGGTCGCCTACGCGCAGTTCCCCCTCCTGGAGCGAGATCACGAGCTCCGGGCCGTCGTTGAACTCGAGACGGAGAGTGGCCTCCCGGCTGGAGACGGACACCTGATGAAAAACGACTTCACGCTCCTGGGCCGCAGCGGGTGCGGTCCCGAGGGGTGCGAGGCTCAACGCGAGAGCGAGGGGGGCGAAAACGCCCCGACTACGATGCCTGAACATGACGATTCCCCAAGAAGGAGGGAGCAATAACGTGTCGATAGAGGACCCAGGCCGAAGCGAGGGTGAGAGCCCAGAGTGCGATCAGCCCGCCACCGGCCAGAACCGGTGAAGCGAACAGCGACCCGGCGAATCCATAGAGCTGGTAAAGGAAGGGGCTCTGAACCACGACCCCTCCGGCCCAGGTGATCACGTCCTGCACGAGCGCCAGACCCTGCCACGTCGCGTACAGGGCGAGATCGCCAAAGCTCAGAAGCGGATGAAGGACGACCGATCCGACAAGGACGAGGAAGCCGAGCGCGGGTGCGGCCAGGGCGGCTCCGCCGAGAGCCCATCCGCGCCGGGTTTTCGGGAGCAGGCCGCGGGCTGCGGCAGCCAGAGTCCCGATCCGGGACGGGGCCCCGGCGGGGGTCGGGAAGAGCAGGGCCGAGGAAGTCGCCGGGGCTCCAGCGGGGATCGCCGCCAGCACCCGCTCGACGAATCCCTCTGATGGTGCAAGCCGGGGGAGCGAGCGAAGAGACTGGAAGACCCCACCCCACACCTCGACCTCGCTCTTGCAGGCGGCACAGCCCTCCAGGTGGGAGCCGATGCTCCGCGCCGCGCGACCCCGCACAAGACCGTCGAGGAAGTCCTGGATCCGCTCGGGGCCGAGGTGTTCGTCCCCACCGCGTCTCAAGCCCTCGAACCGCGTCCGAAGGCGCTGCCAGGGGGAAAGGAGGAGCGGAGCCTCACTCAGAATCCGGGCCATGACCCGATCGGCGAACGCCGGAGAGGGCGTGACTTCGGGCAGCTCCCCGAGTTCTGCAAAGAGGAGATTCCAGCCTTCGAGCTCGGCTGAACAGCGGGCGCAGCTCTCCAGGTGGGCCTCTGCTTCGACACGCACGGTGTCGGAGAGTTCGCCCTCCAGGAAAGCCTGCAGCATTTCGCTGCCCAGGTGCTCGCGCTTCTCGATCACGTCCATCCTCCGTTGTTGGGAACACACCCCCCTACGTGGGGAGGGTGATTCCGGTTTCGCCCGCTCATGCCGCCACCCCCGCGAGGAGATCCTTCAACTCGGTTCGACCGCGGTGGATGTAGGTCTTCACGGTGCCGAGCGGGACTTCCATGATTTCGGCTACCTCCTCGTAGGAGTGGCCTTCCACATGCCTCAGGAGGATCGCCGTGCGGTACTCGGGGCGGAGCTGAGCGATGGCGCCCTCGATCTGACCTCCGAGTTCCCGATTTTCGACGTACTCCGCCGGGGTCTCGCCGGTTGCCTCCAGCGTGATTCGCGTGCGCTCCTCGTCGTCGCCGGTGCGTGCGTGGGGGGATCCATGGATCGAGACGGTATCGAGCTTTCTCTTCCTCAGATGATCGATCGCGAGATTGTTGGCGATCTTGAACATCCAACTGGAAAACTTGTAGGAGGGGTTGTAGCTCCCGATCGCATGAAATGCCTTCACGAAAGCCTCCTGAGCGACATCCTCGGCGAGCTCTCGATCCCTCACCATACGATAGACAAGGGAAAACACCGGCTTCTCATAGCGTACGAGAAGCTCGCGGAAGGCGGTTTCCCGCCCTTCGGCCGCCATTGCGGCCAGATCGCGATCATCCAGTTTCGAGAAATCCACCGGCCGTAGCCTGAACTCCGTCGTGCGAGGAGAGTGGCGAAGAGCTGTCGGGGTTTCCTACGGACCGCCGGCGCGTGAAGTTTCACGGTCCGGGGTGCACATGAATTCTACCTTGCTCAGGTTCCGATGGCGACTGTACCGGAGGCGCGTCCACACGAGGGAGAGGCCAGGGAGCGGCAGGTCCGAACCCTGTTCTCGGAGATCGCGCCTCGATACGACCTCCTGAACCATGTTCTCTCGCTGAATATCGATCGGCGCTGGAGGAGGAAAGCCGTGGACATGCTCCGCCCTCCTCTCGGCGACCCCGATGCCCGCGTCCTCGACGCCTGCGCCGGGACGTATGACCTGAGCCTCGAGCTGGCAGGGAGGAAGGGGTGGGAGGGGATGATCGCCGCTTCGGACTTCGCGGCGCCCATGCTCCATGAGGGGAAGGAGAAGCTCGCGGGGGCCCGGATCGGCCCCGTCTGTGGCGACACGCTGAGGCTCCCCTTTCCGGATGCGTCGTTCGACGGAGCGACGGTCGGATTCGGAGTGAGGAATCTGGCCGATGTGGATCGGGGGCTGAAGGAGTTCCACCGAGTGCTGAAGCCGGGTGGAAGGCTGATCGTGCTCGAGTTCACCACCCCGCCGAATGCCCTCATGCGGCGCCTCTATCTCTTCTATTTCCACCGGGTTCTCCCGCTCGTGGGCAGGGTCGTATCGGGCCACCCCTGGGCGTACACCTACCTCCCCGAATCGGTGAAGGAGTTCCCCGGTCCCGAGGAGCTGGCGGCGAAGTTCAGCGCGGCGGGGTTCGAGAGCGCGGAATGGCAGTATCTCACCGGGGGGATTGCGGCGATTCACTCGGGGGTGAAGGGGTAGCCCTGCGCGGCGGAATAGGGGTGGGTCGATACCCGGATCACCCTGTCCGATACTTGCACACCCCGCCGGCACCGCGTGCCCACGGAGCCCGGAGGAGCTGTGCTGTTATTCCGATCGCATTGCCGTCACGGGGTCGACCCGGGTCGCCGCGCGTGCGGGGAGCCAGCAGGCAACCGCCGACACGGCCGCGAGCACGCCGACGGCCGATCCGAATGCCCACGGATCGGTTGGCTCGACTCCGAAGAGGATTCCCGTCAACAGCCGAGAAGTGGCGAGCGCCGTGACGGTTCCCGCCACGATTCCCGCTCCTGTCAACACGAGCCCGCGCCGGAGCACCATCGCCGCGACAGCGGGCGGGTCGGCACCGACCGCCATCCGGATCCCGATCTCTCTCGTCCGCTGATTGGTCGTGTACCGCATCACGCCATAGACACCGAGCGCAGCGAGCAGGACCGACAGCACGCCGAATGCGCCGAGAGCGAGCATCGCCAGACGCCGGGGTGCGAGCGACGCGTCGATCCGCTCCGACATGGTCCGGACCTGGTGAAGTGGCACATTCGGGTCGATTTCGGCGACCGCCGACCGGAGCTGGGCTACCGCGGCGCCCGTCGACAATCCGGTCCGCGTGACAACGGTGAAGGAGCTGATCCAGGGAAGCTGCGCGCGCGGATAATACGCCACGGCCTTCGGCTCGCTGCCGATCTCCTCGCGGTCTACGCGTGCAACGACCCCGATGATCTCGGTCTCCTCACCGACGTAGCCCGTGATGATCTGTCCCACCGCATCTTCGTCGGGGAAGAACGTCTCCGCGAACGTCTGGTCGACGATGGCCTTCCTTCCCTCGCCTTCCCGCTCGGTGCCGTCGAAGTCGCGCCCACGGATGATCGTCGTGCCCATCGTGCGGAAGTAACCCGGACTCACGATGCGGGCCTCCGCATGGCGCTCCGGATCGCCGTCCTCCCGTGGACGCCCCGGAATGTCGATCGGGCTGCTGTCGGTCTGCTCGGCGAAGGGGAGTCCGAACACGAGCGCCGAGTTCGCGAGACCGGGCGAGGCGCGAATCCGCTCCAGCAGTTCATCGAAGAAGCGAGTCCGCCTCTCGGTGCTGTACGCGGATCCAGGGAGCGACACCTGCGCCGTCACGAGACCACGCGGATCGAATCCGACCTCCGCCGACACGAGGTTCGAGAGCGTGCGCAGCATGAGGCCCGAGCCGAGCAGGAGTACGAGCGCCAGCGCGATCTGCACGACCACGCTCGCCTGGAGTACGCGGCTCCGCGCCCCGCTCCCGGAAGTTCCCCGCCCCGAATCGCTGAGCACCCGCTGTGGATCGACCCGCATGGTGCGGATCGCGGGAATGAGACCAAAGAGCACGACTGCGCCGAGCGAGAGGAGTGCAGTGAAGCCGAGCACCGGCGCGTCGAGTGGCAGTTCGGTCAGATGCATCTGCTCCGCCGGAGCCCAGCGCGTGAGAAGTCGGACGAGCGCAACCCCGACGAGGAGCCCCGCCGCGCCCCCGGCGAGCCCGAGGAGCACGTTCTCGAAGAGGAGCAGCCGGGCGATCTGAATCCGCCCCCCACCGAGCGCCGTCCGCACCGCGATCTCCCGCTGACGGGCGACTCCCCGCACGAGCTGAAGGCTCGAGACGTTTGCCGCAGCGATGAGGAGAACAAAAACGACCGCTCCCATGAGCACGAAGAGAATGCTGCGAAGCGGCCCCGCCCCGTGCTCGATGAAGCCAATCGTCGAGAGTTCCTTTCCGAATTGCGAGCCCGCGTGGTACTCCTGGTTCCATCGTGCCGCCTCGGCCTCGATTCCGGCGTCGAGCTGCGCCGAATTCAGGTCTGGACCGAGCCGGGCCACGGTCCTGAGGAACAGTGATCCGCGGTTCTGGTGCCAGTTTTCGGTGTAGGCGAAGGGAACCCAGATCTGGACGCTGCGGGGATGCCGGAAATCGGGAGGAAGAACGCCGACGACCTCGAACGGGACTCCGTCCAGCTCGATCAGGCTTCCCAGAAAGCCGGGGTCCCCACCCGCGAGCTGCTGCCAGATCCCGAAGCTCACCACCGCCACCTCGCGCGGACCTGCGACGGCCTGCTCAGGGGCGAAAAATCGGCCGATGTGTGGCCGGACCGCGAAGACTCCCGCGAAGTCTCCGAGCGTCGTTGCCGCTTCGACGCGCATCGGAGCTCCGTGGCCCGTGAGCGTGCGGCTCCCCGCGCGGTATCCCGTGACCGCGGAGAAGAGGTCGTCCCGCTCGACCAGGTCCATCACTTCCGCGGGCGCCAGATCCACCTCGAAGAGGCCAAGCCCCGGGAGATCCTCCCGGATCACGACGAGTCGCTCCAGCTCCGGCACGTCGAGCGGACGGAGGAGCACCGCGTTGAAGACGCTGAAAATGGCCGTATTCGCGCCGATAGCGAGCGCAAGGGTCGTTGCGGCGGCCAGGGTGAAGGCGGGACTCCGCACGAGTGACCGCGCCGCCATCCGGATCTCCCACCCCCACCCTCTCAGCCGCTCCGAGCGGCGACGCGCCTTCACCATGAGCTTCTTTTCCCTCCGCGAGATTTCGTGATAGTGACGTGCATCCCCGAACTGGCGCATTGCCGCGGCCCGCGCGGTCGGAGGGGGCATGCCCCGCGCCACGAACTCCGCCTCGAGATGTTCGACGTGGAAGGCGATCTCCTCATCGATGTCGTCGTCGATCCGGGCGCCGCGAACGAGTTCAAGGAGTCGGTGGTATCGATCGGGGATCCATGCCATTGGGATGACCAGGCCTCATGCCGGAGCACCCGAGAGCACCCTTCCTACGGCGGTCACGAGGTCTTCCCATCGGCGTACCTCCTGATGGAGTTGATCCCGCCCACGAGTGGTGAGCGTGTAATACTTTGCCCTCCGGTTGTTCTCCGAGACGCCCCACGAAGAATCCACGAGGCCGCGCCGCTCCAGCCGATGGAGCGCCGGATAGAGGGAGCCCTCCTCAATCCGCATCGCTTCCCGCGTGGTTCGCTCGATCCATCGCGCGACGCCGTATCCGTGCATCGCGTCCCACGAAAGCGCCTTGAGTATCATCAGGTCGAGGGTGTTCTGCATGAGGTCAACGGTCATCCGTCGCTCCATCCCTAGAGGGTCTATGGGAAGGACGATATCACACTTCCCCTAGCGCCGCAAGGGGTGGGGATCCCGCTCCCACGGCTCGATCCTGCCATCGGGGTGCATCCGGTACACGGGTCCGAAGGCCTCGAGCCCGGGTCCGAACTGGCGCGCGTCTCCCACCAGGAGAATCGTCATCTCAGCGGGGCGGAGGCGCTCCCGCACGACCGAGTGAACCGCTCCGGGGGTGACCTCTCCGATCCCTTCGAGATAGCGCTCCAGCCAGTTGTCGGGGAGTTCCTGGGCCCGGTACGACATGCGGCGCGCAACGATCTGGGCGGCGGATTCGAAGGCGAAGACCCAGCCCATGGCGATCTCCTCGAGCGCCCGCTCCACCTCGGCCTCAGGGGGCGGGGCGGCACGGAAGTCGTTCAGGATCTCCAGGATGAGGGAGAGGGTCTCGACGGTCCGGTCAGACCGCGTGGAGGTCACTGCGCCGACCAGCCCCTCCCACCGCGCTGGCGTGGTCCAGATCGAGGAGGCGCCATAGGCCAGCCCGCGCTCGGAACGGATCCGGGTCATCAGCCGCGATGAGAAACCGCTCGCGCCGAGGAGATGATTCGCAATCCGGGAGGCGAAGTATTCCTCCGAGTCTTCCTGCCGGAGCCCGCCAGGCTGGGCGAGGATGATCGTCGTCTGCTCGACCTCCTTGTCGAGGATGTAGACGCCGGGACCCTCCCTCAGTTGCGGATGAACGGGGTCGGGAAGGGGAGCGGAGCACGACGGCCACTCTGCCAGGAAGCTCCGGATCCGGGGCTCGACCTCGGCCCAGGTGAGGTCACCGGATACGCCGATCTGGATCCTTTCGCGACAGAAGAGCCGCGAGTGGAGCTCGCGCAGCCGTTCGTCCGTGAACAGCTCCGGTGCGAGATCGGATTCGGTGGTGACCCAGCCCACGGGATGATCCCCGAAAAGGAGGCGATTGAACTCGGAATAGGCCAGGCCGCCCGGATCGTCTTCCCTTCGGCGAACCCGCTCGAGCTCCTGTCCGCGCCAGACCTCCACCGCCTCCCTGTCGAAGCCGGGTTCCAGAAGGATCTCGCGGAAGAGGGCGAGCGACTCGTCGAAGGTGGTGGTCAACGCATTGAGCGTGGCGAAGCTCCCACCGCCCCCGGATCCGACGGAGAGCTGTGCCGCGAGGAGATCGAGGCGAAGGTCGACGGAGTCCGGGGCGAGCTCGCGGGTGCCTCCGGTTCGGACGAGGGAGGGGAGAGCGGTGATCGGGGCCATCTCGCGGCGCGGGAAGTGCCCGACCCCTCCCCGTAGCTGTACGAACAGGTCCACCAGCGGGAGGGCAGGGTCATGCAGATGGTAGACCCGAACCCCCCCCACCTCGTACTCGAGAGCAACAGGGGGCTCGAACACGAGGGGAGGGAAGGTGAGACGCTCGATGACCGCCCGCCCCGACAGCGGGAGCGTGTCCGGGAGCGGAGGGGATGGCGCGTCCCCTCCCGGACCCGGAGCCGAGGCGGCCATGACCCACCCCGCGAGCGCAAGCGCAGTGATGACCATCAGGAACCCTCGCGGCGCAGGATGGCGACCGTCCGGTTTTCCTCCACGAAATAGCGCCGGACGGCTTCGACGAGAGCGTTCGAGTCCACCCTCTGCATGCGCTCCTGCGTGAGGAAGGTCGTCTGCCAGTCGCCCCAGAACGAATGGGATTCCACGAGCTGGAAGGCGAGCCCCAAACTGGAGGTGAGCCGTCGGACCCGGGCCGCCTCGAGGCCGACGCGAACCCGCTCGATCTCGAGGGGGGTCGGAGGGTCGGCGAGCAGTCGAGCCAGCTCTTCGTGGATCACGGTCTCGACCGCTTCCACCGAGTGCGGCGCGAGGGGGACCGCCTGGATGGTGAAGAGCCCCGGGTACCGCCCCGAAGGCGTGGTCCCCGCCGTCACGGACGCAGCGATCCGGTCATCCCTGACGAGCCGGCGGAAGAGCCTCGAATCCCTTCCCCCGACCAGGATGTTCGCGAGCATCGCCAGGGTGAATGCGTCGTCGTGGTAGCCGCTCGGCACTTTCCAGCCGATCAGCAGTTCGGGCTCCGCGTCGTGCACCAGCTCGACGCGCCGTTCCCCCCGCTGTTCAGGCTCGCGGATCAGGAGGGGGGGCGGGGTCTCTCCCGCCGGGATCGACCCGAAGTACCGCTCCGCCATGGCCGCGGCCGAATCCGGGTCAAAGTCCCCCACCATCGCCACCGTCACGTTGTTCGGGCCGTAGTAGCGACGGTACCAGGAGTCCACCTCCCGTCTCGAGAGCGCCGTGATGTCGTCCATGTGCCCGATCGGGAGCACTCCATAGGGGTGTGCCCGGAACGCCGCCCCCAGGAAGCTTTCGTACAGCAGCCCTCCAGGGGAGCTCTCGACGCGGGCTCTCCGTTCCTCGGCGACCACATCGCGCTCGGTGTAGAATTCGCGGAACACCGGGTTCCGCATTCGATCAGATTCGAGGGCGAACCAGAGCTCGATCCGGTTGGACGGGAGTTCGACGTAGTACTCGGTCGCCTCCCACGAGGTCGTGGCGTTGAGTCCCCGGGCTCCGTTCCGGGAGAGGATGGCGTCGTATTCGTTCGGGATCACCCATTGCCGCGCCGAGTCTTCGAGGATCCGGATCCGCTCGGTGAATCGTGGGATTTCGCTCGAGTCGGGGAAGGGAAGGCGCCCTCGGGCGCGGATGAGCGAATCGTGCGCCGCATCCATCGTCCTGAAGACTTCCCGTTCCGCATCCACGTTCGAGGTCCCGATCGTGGTGCTCCCCTTGAAGAGAAGGTGCTCCAGAAAGTGCGCGATTCCCGTCGAGCCGAGCGCTTCGTTCACGCTTCCCACGGGGACGTGAGCTACGAAGGCCACGGTCGGCGCCCCCGCGCGCGGAAGCAGAAGGAAGTGCATTCCGTTCTCCAGACGCACTTCCCGGACGGGGAGTTCTGGAGCGCCGAGGGTGAGGGTCGGGGGCTGCGCACTTCCCGGCGCTGGGAGGGTGCAGAACCCGGCGCAGGCGACGATGAGGCAAGTGAGCCTTCGAGCGAAGGTCGTCATGATGGCTCGCGCGGCTGGCAGGCGGGACAGAAAAAAGCCGAACGGTTCGACAGAACGAGGCGCTCGAGGGCCGTGCCGCACCCCGGGCAGGGCTCGCCTTCCTTCCCGTATACCCGGAGCTCCCTCCCATAGCTCCCCTCCCATCCCTGGGCCGTCCGGTAGTCCCGAAGCGTGGTTCCCTGGGCCGCGATGGCGTCCCTCAGAACGCGGCGGAGGTTCCTGTGGAGGCGCGCCGCGGCGACAGGCGCGATCGAGGATGCCGGCAGGGCAGGGTGGATCCCCGCGCGATGGAGGGCCTCGTTGGCGTAGATGTTTCCCACCCCTGCGACTCGCCGCTGGTCCAGGAGCCACGAGCGGATCGGCGTGCGGGAGCCCGCCAGCGCTTCCGTCAGTTGAGCCGCAGAGAACGCTGCGGCGAGCGGCTCGGGTCCGAGGGTGTCCGACCACCGGTCGTAGTCCTCCTGGTCGAGGATGCGGAGCCGCCCGAAACGCCGCGGATCGTCGTACACAACGGTATCGCCCCCGCACAGGTGGATGAGGACTCCGGGATGGGAAGGCGGCGGACCGGATTCGCCCGACTCACGGAAGAGGAGCCGTCCGGACATACCCAGATTCACTACGAGGAGGCCGGGTTGCCGGGTCCGGTCGTTCAGTGTGACCACCACGTTCTTCCCGCGCCGTCCGACTTCCACGATTCGAGCGCCCTCCAGGGAGCTCGAGAACTCCGACGGCGCCGCATCCAGGAGATCGCTGCGAACGACCTCGACGGAGTCCACCTCGCGCCCCGGAAGACGGCTCTGAAGCCCGCGTGCTATGGTTTCCGCTTCGGCGAGTTCCGGCACGGGGTCAGCCTGTCGAGGGGGCGCCCCCCGGCTCTCCGGCGGTGGTCGCGGAGAAGGCCCGCCAGCCGATGTCGCGGCGGAAGGTCTTTCCCTCGAACTCGATCGACTCGGCTCCGTGAAGGCTTCGACCCCGCGCCTGCTCGAGGTCACTCCCCATCCCCACGACCGAGAGCACCCGTCCCCCATCGGTGAAGAGGTGCCCGTCCGCGCTCCGGGTGCCCGCGTGGAAGATCAGCGTGCCCTCCTCCTC
Organism: Longimicrobiales bacterium; assembly: GCA_041743405.1. Taxonomy (GTDB): domain Bacteria; phylum Gemmatimonadota; class Gemmatimonadetes; order Longimicrobiales; family Gaopeijiaceae; genus JBGTMU01. Next base: position 24,740 of record JBGTMU010000301.1, read on the forward strand.
CTCCAGCCCGGGGGGCAGGGTGATCTCCTTCCCCTTCCCGTATTTCCCCGGGTATCCTCCGGAGGCCAGTACGGTATTCAGCGCGGCCTGGTTCTTCCACGAGCATTCCGCGCCTTCGATGCTCCCTCCGCGAGCGACGGAGACCATGAGTTCCAGCAGGGGGCTGTCCATGAGCGGAAGTACGACCTGGCTTTCCGGATCCCCGAACCGGCAGTTGAACTCCACGACCCGAGGTCCCTCTTCGGTGAGCATGAGGCCCGCGTAGAGCAGCCCTCGGAAGGGGCTGGCCGCCGCCTCCATCGCTTCCAGTACGGGGAGAAATATCTCCTCGGAGATGCGACGCTCCAGAGCTGCAGACGAGATGGCGGTGGGCGCATAGGCCCCCATTCCTCCGGTATTCGGTCCGGTGTCGCCCTCGCCGATCTGCTTGTGATCCTGAGAGGGGAGCATCACCACCACATGGCGACCGTCCGTGATCCCGAAGACCGAGAGTTCGTCTCCTTCCATGAACTCCTCGATCACGACCTCGGACCCGGCGTCGCCGAACGCGCCCTCGCGAAGCATCTCCCGCGCGGCTTCCAGGGCTTCCTCTGTCGACATGCAGACGACGGCACCCTTCCCTGCGGCCAGACCGGATGCCTTCACGACGAGCGGCCCGCCCCGCTCCCTGATGTAGGGTTCGGCAGATTCCCAGTCGGTGAAGGTCCGGTAGCCAGCGGTCGGAACCCGCACCCGGTCCATCAGCTCCTTCGCGAATGCCTTGGAGGACTCGATCCGGGCGGCGGCCGCCGAGGGGCCGAACAGGGGAAGCCCGCGCCTCCGGAAGGCATCGCCGATCCCCGCGGCGAGAGGGATTTCGGGGCCCGCCACCGTGAGGTTGATCTGCTCTCCCTCCGCCCAGCCCGCGAGGCCGGCCACATCGTCAGGGGCGAGGTCGATACCGATGGAATGAGCCGCCATGCCCGGGTTCGGACGGGTCGTGAAAAAGGTTGCGGAGGGGAGGTCCTGTCGGAGCTTCCAGAGGAGGGCGTGCTCCCGCCCTCCGTTTCCCACGATGAGAATCTTCATCCGGCAAGCTTACCCGAAGTGCGGGGGGGATGTCAAAGCGAAGCGCCGTGAGGTGGGCGGGAGTGCGGGTTTTCTTTCTACGAAGAAGTGGGTAGATTACCGCTGCTCGCTCGTTGGCAGGGCCCGCCGTTGGAGTGCAGTGGGTAGATTACCGCTGCTCCCCCGTGGGCAGGGCCCGCCGATGGAGTGCCGCGTGACACGAGGAGGTGGATGGGTGAGAGTTGGACTGCTTGTGCTGGTCACGCTGTGCGTTCCCGCTCTGGCATCTTCGCTCGGGGCGCAGATGACTCTTTCAGGCCGTGTGATCGACGCGGAGACCCGCCGTCCCGTAGCGGGGGCAACCGTGCTCCCCCGCCGCCAGAACGGCGAACGGCTGCGGGGCAGCTTCGCCGACGCCGCGGGGCGGTTCGAGCTGGTGCTGCCCCCGGAAGAGGGGATTCGCGTCCGGATCGAGCGGGTCGGATATCAGCCGGTGGAGCTGGACCCGCACTCGCCCGAGTCGCATCCGGGTGTGGCCCGGGTCGATGGGGGCGTGGTAGTCCGCCTGACTCCACGCCCCTTCCGCATCGAAGGGCTCGAGGCCCGGGGAAGCTCTCGCTGCGAGACGAATCCACAGGAAGGAGCCGCCACCTATGCCCTCTGGACCGAGGCACGGACGGCGCTCCGTGCGGCCCTCCTCACGGAAGAGGAGGAGCTGGTCCGGTTCAGGATCGCGGCGTGGGTCCGGCTCCTCGGACGAGGGGATCGAGTGCTCGAGACGGAGGAGGAAGGGGAGTGGGTCGTCACCCGGCAGCCCTTCGATGCCGTCGACCCGGACGAGCTTGCGCGGAGCGGGTATGTTCACTTCGACGGCGATTCACTGACCTATTTCGGACCCGATGCGGCCGTGCTCCTCTCCGACCCGTTTGCGGATACCCACTGCTTCCGCGTGGACCGCGGGGGTCTGTTCCGGAATCGGGGGAAGGTGGGGCTCGCCTTCGAGCCGATCCGAGGGCGCACTCTCCCCGACATCCGGGGGACCATCTGGCTCGACGCCTCGACGGGGCAGCTCGAACATGTGGAGTACGAGTACACGGCGGCGGGGAGCGCGGGAGCCCGGCCGGCCACAGGACGGATCGAGTTCCTCGCGCTCCCCGAAGGCCCCTGGATCGTGAACCGATGGCACATCCGGATGCCTTCGGGCGGGGTCGTTCGGCCCGAAGGGGGACGCGCACAGCCCGTCCGGTTGCGAGAGGCAGGCGGGGAGGTCCGGGAGGTACTCTCGACCGTCCGACACTCCCCGGGTTGAGGTCGAGCGGCGCCTACCAGCCCGGGCCCTTCCCCCCTCCGGACCGGAAGCTGTCGAAGAGCGTGTCCTTCATCTTCCGCGCGGCGGAGGCGAGGTCATCCACGAATTCCCGGGCACCCTGCTGATAGGCCGAGGCCGCGGCCGCCAGATCGTTGATGTACTCAGGTGCAGGGTCCCCGCGCCTCGGGTACTCGCCCCGGAGCACACGATCGTATTCTCCGGCTTCGACCCACCCGCGGAGTTCGGATACGCGGAGCACGTAGAACGGATGCGTGGTGCCGAGAAGATTCAGGACCTTGAAGACCGAGTCGGCCACGTCTTCGCTTTCACGGTAGGCTTCGGCCTGGTCCAGGAAGGCCGTGGTGCTTGTTTCCTCGGTAGTGCCCCCACCGGCCATCTTGAGCATGGCCCGGAACACGATGTCGGGGTCCTGAACGCCGAGGAGGCCAGCCCGATCCGCGGAAAGCTCGCTCTTGCGGCTCCACTCGAGCAGGCCCAGGAGGATCACCCGGGCCGCGAGTCCCACGATCGGGAAGCCGCGCTCCGCGAGCTGTGTGAGGAGTACGAGCATCGTCCGATAGAGGACGTGCCCGCTCATGATGTGCCCGACCTCGTGCGCCAGGATGTACTGGAGCTCGTCGTCATCCAGGAGGATTACGGCCCCCGAATTGATGATCACGAACGGGCGATCCATCCCATAGGCGCCCGCATTGACCAGAGGGGTCTGCGACACGAAGAGGGGATAGTGTGCAGGGGCGTCGAGGGTGCGGAGAACCTCGCCGTATAGCCGGTGAATCCGGGGGAACTGCCGTTCCGAGACCTGAACGGAATTGGCCTGGAAGGCGAGCCGGATGGGCTTTTCTCCGAAGAATCCGAAAAGGGTCCTGAGAACTTCGTCGAAGATCGGGATCGCCCGGAGACCCTGGAGCGCGGCCCGGTCTGCGGGGTGCTCCCAGGCACGGGAGGAGATCCCCGTCAGGATCCGCCGAACTGAGGCATCGCCGGAAAGGGGTGACTCCTCCGACGAATCCGCATCCGAGGCGCTGCCGTCAGAAGCATCGGAGGGGTTTTCGGCGTCGAAGTTCGGGTCGTCGGGGGTCATGGGGTCTGCTCCGGAAGGGAAAGGGCGGACACGTTCCTGGTGCCGGCAGCCGCGCACTCCCGGCGTGGGTGCCTCAGGATCACTACGCAACCGAGGCCGGGAAGGTTCACAGCCCCGAGAGAGCCTCCTCCAGGTCCGCGAGGAGGTCGGCCTCGTCTTCGATCCCGACCGAGAGACGGACCAGCCCGTCGGTGACGCCCATGAAGGCGCGGCGGTCAGGCGGCACAGAGGCGTGGGTCATCAACGCGGGCACGCCGATGAGGGACTCGACTCCTCCGAGGGACTCGGCCAGCGCGAAAAGCCGGGTGCGGTCGACGAACTTCTTGGCCCGCTCCCCGCTTCCCAGCTCAACCGAGACCATTCCGGTGAACCCATCCATCTGCGACCTCGCCAGCTCATGCTGCGGATGGGATGGGAGCCCCGGGTAGTGGCAGGCTTCAACTGCGGGGTGCGTTTCCAGGAAACGAGCCACGGCCAGCCCGTTCGCGTTGTGTGTCCGCATTCGCACGTGGAGCGTCTTCGTTCCCCGAAGCACGAGCCAGGCATCCATGGGCCCCGGCACCGCCCCGGTGGACTTGCGAACGAAGAGCAGTTCCTCGGTCAGCGCGTCGTCGTTGACCACCAGGATCCCGCCGAGGACATCCGAGTGGCCGTTGATGTACTTCGTGGTGGAATGGGCCACCACATCGGCGCCGAGTTCCAGCGGGCGCTGGTTGAAGGGGGTGGCGAAGGTGTTGTCCACCATCACGAGGGCACCCCGCTCGTGCGCGATCTCGGCCATGAGGCGGAGATCACAGAGCCGCATCATCGGGTTCGTGGGGGTCTCCAGATGGAGCAGCCGGGTGTTCGGTCGGAACGCTTCCCTCACCTGATCGGGATCGCGCGAGTCGACGTATGTGAACTCGATCCCCAGGCGCGAGAGCACCATCCTGAACATCCGGTTCGTGCCCCCGTACGTATTCTCCTCGGTGACGACATGGTCTCCGGCCGAGAGGCGCTTGAGCACGCACTCGATGGCGGAAAGCCCACTCGCAAATGCGATCCCGTGACGTCCGGATTCGAGCGAGGCCACATTGCGTTCGAGCGCCTCACGGGTGGGATTCTGAACTCGCGCATATTCGTAGCCGAGGTGCTGGCCGAGCTCCGGCTGGACGTAGGTGGAGGTCTGATAGATCGGGGGCATGATGGCTCCCGTCGTCGGGTCCGGGGTCTGGCCCGCATGGATGGCGCGGGTGCCGAAGCCGGCGGAAGCGGAGGAGTCGGACATGGTAAGGGGATTTGCCTTGTCGAGGGGAAAGGGTGACAGGTGTGGCTCCCGGAATTCGCGGGGGCCTGCCTGAATCAAAGGTATTCCATCCGCCCCGCTTCCCGCTATGCCCGGGGCTCCTCCGTTGACACCGTCGGACGCTTGGATCAAGGTTTTGGGATGGCAATTGAATTTCCTCCCGATCTGATGGTGAGCGTTTCCGGTTTTCGCGGGCGCGTCGGCGCTCCTCTGACTCCCGAACTTCTTTCCTCGCTTGCCGCTGGCTTCGGCGCATTCCTCAGGGAGGACGGATCGGGGGAAACGGTCTACCTCGGGAGGGATTCCAGAACCTCGGGGGCCATGTTCGCCCAGGCTGCGCGCGCGGGGTTGGTGTCCGTGGGGTGTCGGGTGGTGGATCTCGGGGTAGTTCCGACTCCCACCCTCCTCCTGGCGGGCGAGGAGGCGGGAGCCGCGGGAGCGCTGGGGGTGACTGCGAGCCACAATCCGGCCGAGTGGAACGCGCTCAAGTTTGCCGGGGGAGACGGGGTCTTCCTCGACGCCGACCGCATGTCACGCTTCCAGCGATTCCTCACGGAAGGGGAGATCCCGCGGGCGGCATGGGACGCGCTCGGCTCCGTTGAGGAAGATGACGGGGCCATCGAGCGTCACCTGGAGCGGATCCTGGGGCTGGACTTTCTCGATCTCGAGAGCCTGCGCGCGCGCGCCTTTCATGTCGCCGTGGACTGCGTGCATGGCGCGGGGGGACGCATGGTCCCCCAGCTCCTGCAGGCGCTCGGATGCCGCGTCAGCGGGATCGGACTCGAAACGGATGGGCGCTTCCCCCGGGATCCGGAGCCGACGGCGGCCAATCTTCGGGATCTGGGCCGGCTCGTGCGTGAGAGCGGAGCCGAGGTGGGCTTCGCGGTGGATCCGGACGTGGATCGCCTTTCGCTCGTGAACGAGGAGGGGCACCCGATGGGAGAGGATCTCACGCTTGCCCTCGCGGCCGCGGCGGTCCTCCGGCGGAAGAAAGGGCCGGTCGTGACGAACCTCTCCACGAGTCAGGTGGTCGAAGACGTGGCTCGAAGTGCCGGGGTGCGGTGTATCCGGGCTCCGGTGGGCGAGATCAACGTGGCCCGCCGGATGGAGTCCGAGGGCGCGGTGATCGGCGGAGAGGGAAACGGGGGCGTGATTCTTCCCGACCTGCACCTGACCCGGGACGCGCCGGTGGGGATGGCCCTGCTCCTGCAGCATTTGCTGGAGGAAGGGTGTCTGCTGAAGGAAGCGGCGGCGCGGTGGCCAGCGTATTCGATCGTGAAGGAGAAGGCAGCCTTTCCGCGCGAACGGATCCCTGAGGCGTACGATGCGCTCCGGGAGACGATGCAGGCGCCGGAGGTCGATCTTTCCGATGGTCTCCGACTGGCCTGGCCTGAGAGCGGAGAATGGCTCCACGTCCGACCTTCCGGCACCGAACCCGTGGTCCGCTTCATCGCGGAGGCGCGCACCGCAGAAGGCGCGAACCGGCTTGTACGGACGGCGCGGAAGGCGCTGAACGCCTGAACTTTCCTGGAGAGGATCTGTCGAATGTGTGGAATTGTGGGCTACGTGGGACCCCAGGAGGCGACTCCGATCCTGATCGGGGGGCTCCGACGGCTGGAATATCGCGGGTACGATTCGGCGGGGCTCGCCGTGCTCGGGGACGACGGAGTGCTGCGCACGCTCAAGCGCTCCGGAAAGCTGAGTGAGCTGGAGGGGGCGCTGAAGCAGAGCCACCTCGGAGGTAGCTGCGGCATCGGCCACACCCGCTGGGCCACGCACGGCCCTCCCAACGAACCGAACGCGCACCCGCACATCTCGACCGACGGCACCATCGCCCTCGTGCACAACGGCATCATTGAGAACGCCGGAACGCTCCGATCCAAGCTCGAATCGGAGGGAGTACGGTTCCGGAGCGATACCGATACCGAGGTGGTCGTTCACCTGATAGACCGACTCTGGAGGGAGGGAGGGACGCTCGAGGAGGCCGTGTCGGCCGCGCTCGATCAGGTTATCGGAGCCTACGGGATCGTGGTCGTGAGCTCGCGGGACCCGGGGAAGCTCGTGGTGGCGCGGCACGGCTCCCCCCTTCTTCTCGGGGTCGGGAAGAACGGGGAGATGCTCGTGGGCTCCGACGCCTCGGCGGTGATCGCGCACACCCGGGAAGTGGTTTACCTGGAGGAGGGGGACTACGCGGTCGTGACGGCCGAGGGGTACTCCACCTTCCACCTCCATGAGGGTCCGGTCGATCGGAAGGTCCACAAGATCACGTGGGATCTGGCGGCCATCGAGAAGAGCGGGTTCGACCACTTCATGGCGAAGGAGATCTTCGAACAGCCGCATACCCTGCGCGATGTGCTCCGGGGTCGGCTCCTCGAGGAGGAGGGATCAGCACGGCTCGGAGGCATCACCCTGGGCGATCAGGAGCTGCTCAGCGTCGAGCGGATCGTGATCACGGCGTGCGGGACCTCGTGGCACTCCGCGCTGCTGGGCGAATACATGCTCGAGGAACTGGCCCGGATTCCGACGAAGGTGGAGTACGCTTCGGAGTTCCGATACAAGAATCCGGTCGTGGACAAGCACACGCTCGTGATCGTGATCAGCCAGTCCGGAGAAACGGCCGATACCCTGGCCGCGCTGCGCGAGGCGAAGCGCCGGGGGGCCCGGGTGATGGGGATCGTGAATGTGGTGGGGAGCACGATCGCCCGGGAAACGGACTTCGGCGTCTATCTGCACGCCGGTCCGGAGATCGGGGTGGCCTCCACGAAGGCATTCACTTCGCAGGTTGCGGCGCTCGCCCTGTTCACCCTTTACCTGGCGCGCCGTCGGAATCTCTCGATCCTGGATGGTCGGAAGCTCGTCAAGGCCCTTCAGGACCTCCCGGACCAGGTGGCGACCATTCTCAAGATGGATGCGGAGATCCGCGAACTGGCGGAGACGTACAGAGATGCTCCGAACTTTCTCTATCTGGGCAGAGGGTACCAGTTCCCGGTGGCGCTGGAAGGGGCGCTGAAGCTCAAGGAGGTGAGCTACATCCACGCCGAGGGGTACCCGGCGGCGGAGATGAAGCATGGACCCATCGCGCTGATCGATGAGCAGATGCCCGTGGTGTTCCTCGCCCCGCAGGACCCCGTGTACCACAAGGTGGTCTCGAACATCGAAGAGGTGAAGGCACGCGACGGGCAGGTGATCGCGGTCGTGAGCGACGACGCCGCGGAACTGGCCGGAAAGGTGGATCACTTCATCCGCGTCCCCGAAACGCATCCGGCGCTCCTCCCCATTCTCACGGTCATTCCCCTCCAGCTTCTCGCCTACCATGTGGCGGTACTGCGCGGGAACGACGTCGACCAGCCGCGCAACCTCGCCAAGTCGGTGACGGTGGAGTGAGGGTTGTCGTCCAGCGGGTGACCCGGGCCTCGGTCACGATCGGGGGTTCCACGGCCGGCTCGATCGAAGGGGGCCTCCTTCTTCTGGTGGGATTCACGGCGGGAGACACGGAGGAAGAACTCCTCTGGATGGCCGAGAAGGTGCTGGGGCTCAGGGTATTCACGGATGAGGAGGGGAAGATGAACCTTTCGCTGACCGAGGTGGGCGGAGGGCTCCTGGTCGTGAGTCAGTTCACGCTGTACGGGGATTCGCGGAAGGGGCGGAGGCCCTCCTTCGTCAAGGCGGCGCACCCGGACGTCGCGACCCCCCTCTACGATCGGTTTGTTGCGCTTCTGCGCGAACGGGCCCCGGCGAGGGTGGAAACCGGGGAATTCGGGGCGATGATGCAGGTCGAGCTCGTGAACGACGGACCAGTGACTCTCCTCCTGGAGCGCGAAGCCGCGGAGTCCGCTTGAGGCTGCCTCGCCTGGTGCTGGCCTCGGCGAGTCCACGTCGCACCGAGATCCTGACCAGGCTCGGGATCGCGCATGAGGTGTTCCCTGCCTCGATCGATGAGACCGAGCGTCCGGGGGAGGCACCGCTCCCGCACGTGGAAAGGCTGGCCGTGGAGAAGGCCGATGCCGTGGCCCTCGTGCGGCCGGATCGCTGGGTGCTGGCCGGGGATACGGTGGTGATTCTGGATGGGAAAGTTCTCGGAAAGCCCCGCGATCAGGCCCACGCGGTGGAGATCCTGATGGGGCTGAGTGGTCGGGAGCACCATGTGGCCTCGGCCCTCGCCCTTCGCGCTCCCCGCGAGCAGGGGAAAGGGCTCTGGTCCGGAGTGGAAGTCACATCGGTGACCTTCCGTGCCTTCGATCGCGGGCTGGCTGAAGGCTATGCCGCGACCGGTGAGCCGTTGGACAAGGCTGGCGCCTACGGAATCCAGGGAGCCGGGGCGGCGCTCGTGGAGAAGGTCGAAGGCGACTACTCAGGGGTCGTCGGGCTTCCGGTCTCGCTTCTGGTACGACTGATGGGAAAGGCGGGGATTCCCTACCGGTTTTCGGTGCCGGACCCCATTACTCGGACACGCTCCCCTGCCCGATCCTCTGAACCTCCAGGGGGAGCGCGACCGTAGGGAAGCCTGAACCGTCTCCTCACATCCTCGGAGTCCCGATCAGCACCTTTCAGCCGTGCGCGCCCGTGCCACCGCGTGATGCTTCCGCTCCCGCTGCCCGTCTCGACGCCGGTGGATTCGTGATCTCGGAGGTGTCCTATGCCCCCGGCGAACGCATGGCCCCGCACTTCCACCCCCACTCCTCGGTAACGCTCGTTCTGGCGGGGGAGATCGTGGAGTCCGTCGGTGGACGGGAAGAGGTGGCCGGGCCTCTGAGCGTCGTCGTGAAACCGGCGGGTGTGGTCCATTCGGACCTCTTCGGTCCCCGGGGGGCGCACACACTTCAGATCAGGATCCGGGAGAAATCGGAGGTCGAGGGAGCCTGGATGGAAGGGTGGAGGTGGCATCACGCCAGGATGGGAATCCGCGAGTTCATCGCGCTCGCCCAGGTTGCGAAGGAGCGCCGCCCCGTCCCCGCGTCCACAGTCGAGACACAGGTCTGGGACGTCCTCGGCGCCCTTGCCGGGGTTGACGATGTCCGGGAAGGCGGAGCCCCTCCGCCCTGGCTGATCAGGGTCCGCGAGGCGCTGGACGACCAACTTCCGGATCCGGTGGAGGTTCGCGAACTCGCCGAGTACGCTGGCGTCCACCCGATCTCTCTGACCCGGGCCTTCAAGCGCCATTTCGGAGAGACAGTGACACAGTACCGCCTCCGGACTCGACTTCGGCAGGCTGCGGGGATTCTGGCCCGGGGTTCCATGTCCGTCTCGGCGGTGGCCCATTCCTCGGGTTTCTCTGATCATTCGCATTTCTGCCGGGAGTTTCGCCGCGCTACAGGGGTGGCACCCTCGGACTACTGCCGTCTGGCCGGGGTCGAGCGGGGTCGGCGGCTTTCCACAGGCTCGCGGGGAGCGGCTTCCGGTGAAGCGGGACACGCTTGGCCAGGACACCCTCCCAGGGTTTGATTCGTTCAAGCGCAGCCTCCCCCTTTCCTGCGAGATTCCTCCATGTGGGGTGAGTGGGTTCGACCAACCGGGAGGAAGAAATGCGAACCGGGTCAGCGATGTGGATGGGGATCATCTGCCTGGGTGCGGCGGTGACGGGGGGGACGACGCCGTCCACCCTTCGTGCACAGGCCACGATCGGGGGCGAGTGGCGGGACGATGTTCGGGCTTTCGCGCAGCAGATTATCGAAGCCGGGCTGGCTCCGGGGCTTGGAGTCGGGGTCGCCGTGGGAGACTGGGTCGTCTTCGAGGAAGGGTTCGGGCATGCCGACCTGAGTGCCGGGCGCGGGGTGGGGACCGGTACTCCCTTCTACATCGCATCGACCTCCAAGTCGCTCACGGCTCTGGCCGCCGCGCTGCTCGTGGAGCGAGGAGAACTGGACCTCGATGCGCCGATCGAGCGGTACATCCCGGCGGTCCGGCTTCCCGAGGGAGTGGCCCCGGGCTCGATCCGGGTCCGGCACCTCATCACCCTGACGCATGGCCTTTCCGGCGGAGGGCCGATCGTGATCCGGACGGCGTTCACCGGCCAGTTCGACCCGGAAACCCTGCCTGGCCTTCTTCGCTTCCACCCTTCCACGGGTTCGTTCGGAGAGTTCGTCTACGACAACCTGGGCTTCAATCTGCTGGGGATGGTGCTGGAGAATGTGACCGGCCTCTCGTGGCAGGATGCCGTCGAGCGGGAGGTGCTCCGGCCCATCGGCATGCGGAGCACCAGTGCGTTCCTCTCGACGCTGGACCGCAGCGCGATCGCGCTTCCGCATGGAGTGGATCTGGAAGGGGGGTTCGGGCGGATCGAGCTTCAGAAAGACGACGCGAATCTGCACGCGGCTGGCGGCCACTTTGCGACTGCGGGTGACATGGCGAGATACCTTGCCGTACACCTGTCGGGGGGGCGGCTGGAGGGGCAGTCCGTTCTTCCGGCGGACGCAGTGGCGTCCACGCAGGACGCCCACGTCACTCAGGAGCGGCGCTTCGGTCCATTCCTGCGGCATGGCTGGGGGTATGGGTGGGACATCGGGAGCTACGAGGGCGAGGAATTCATCCACCGGTTTGGCTCCTTTTCAGGATACCGATCGCACGTGTCCTTCATGCCCGGGCGAAATGTGGGTGTCGCGGTGCTGACAAACGGGGATGGGATGGCAAGCCCCGCAACGGATCTGCTGGCGACCTACATATACGATCGGCTGGGCGGGGTGGAAGATGTGGAGCGGATCTTCGCGGAGCGGCTGGACGAGCTCCGGGTGCAGGCGGAGGCCGGGCGGCGTGCCATGGCGGAGGATCGCGCCAATCGAAGCATTCGGCTCCGACCCCTGCGCCACCCACTGGAGGCCTTTGCAGGCCGATACGAAAGCGAAGCCCTGGGAGAGATCGAGTTCCGCGTGGTGGCCGGGGGCCTCGAATTCCACTTCGGGATCGCGCGTGGGCGGGCCGAGGTCTTCGACGCCGATCAGGACGCGCTTCGCATCGAGATCGGAGGCTCCGGCATGGTCATCCAGTTCCGGTTCGAACCACCGGGGGGGCCGGCGAGCGGTGTCGTGCTTCAGGGGGTGCCGTTCTCTCGCGTGGCGGGGTGAGGGTGTGTGAGGCTGAACAACGCCGCCCCGGCACCCCGCCTCACCGCAGCCGGTTCCTGAACTCGAACGAGTAGGTGCGGTAGTCGGGGCGCTCGAAGACCAGGCGCTGGCCGACGGTGGCAGCCGCGGACGAGCGAACCTGCATCGTGACGGAGCCCTGCCAGTGGCCGTAGCCGTCCAGGTAGCGGATCGTCCCGTCCGGCCACCGGAGTCTTGCCCACTCGTCGACCGTGTACGGCACGACGCCGCTCGCAGCCTCCGTACCGGCGTTCGTGAACACGAGGCCGAGATAGTCTCCCTGCTGGAGCGCGAAGGTGTCGCCCCCGTCCACCGGGAGCCATCGCTCGCCCTGGTCGTACCCTCCAGCGTCGCCCACGAAGAGCACGTCGAACTCGGCCTGGCTACCGTCGCCGGGGCGCCGCCGATAGACGACGGGCGCCACCCGCACTCCGGCTGAAGGGCCCCTGGCGAAGTAGCGCCACTGATCGAGGTCGCCGTCGGTGTTGGCTCGCATGCGTGTGTCCACGATCCAGAGCGCCTGACCCGGTTCGATCATGTCCTGCTCGGGCCGATCGACAAGGATCGTCCGGTAAGCGGAATCCGGTGCGGGCACGTCGGCGATCAGGCCCCGCTCGTGGGCGGCTCGCCACCCCGCCGGGGTATTCGTCAGGCGATTCACCTCCGCGGCGTCGGCCCCGAAGTTCCGGTACCAGACGCTGTCTATGGCCAGGACGTCCTGCCCGGCGTAGAAATCGGTCGCGGGCATCGTCACGGGCGGCATCCATGGAAGGTGCCGGTACGAAACGGTCTGGAAGCCGTCCGATGTGACGGCAAAGGGGTTCCAATCCACGGTGTCCAGTCCGACGTAGCGGGTGGAGTTCTCGACCAGGCCGATCAGATCGGGTGAAATCCGGTGGCAGCCGGTGCAACCGTTGGCAGGCATGTCCAGGTGGCCACCCCCCAACCGGGCGACCAGCACCGAGTCCCAGAAGGCGAAGAGATTCTGGCCGTTCTCGTCCGGGCCCTCAACGAAGAAGTAGGGGCCAAGCGGATCGGAGGGTACCATGGGTTCGACCGGGGGATCTCCCTCCGCCACGTCGCGGACGCGGAGCTGATCGATCCAGGGCGTGTGGATGAAGGGCCCCGAGTCGTGGCAGCGCTGGCACTGGAAGTTCTGGGCGATGGTGTCGATGGGCGACCAGAAGTCCGCGCCGCCACTGCTGAAAGGCGCGATGATCACCTGGGCCGGCCGGGGCTCGGATGGCATGTAGAACTGGTAGAAGGCCGTGGCCCCCGTGCGCGGATGGTGGCCGATGACAGCGATGTCGCCCGAGTCAGGGAAATCGTCGTCGGTGGGTTCCTTGATCGAGTACTGACGCACGACCCAGATCCACTGGACCTCGGGATTGCTCCCGGGCATCCGACCCAGCGCGGAATACGGCGACGACTGGCCATCGCCGCCCTGGAACCCCTGGACCCGCGTGGGCAGCATCATCGGGCGATCCGACACCATGTCCTTCACGTAGTGCTCCGGAGTGCGGCCATGCACCGTGACGGGTACGTACTGTCCGTTCATGAGCTGCCATGGCCCGTCCGGAGTCGGTCGCTCGAACACCGTGATGTCGTCGAACGTGCCCAGCGCCGAGTCGACCCGGACGGCGTACCGCTCGAAGTCCTGCCGCTGCGCCGGTGTGAGTTCGTAGCGGGGGGAGGTGAGGGATGCACCGTCGCCAGAGGCGCCCTCCCCCTGACATCCCGCGCCGGCGAGGAGAGCCAGACAGAACAGTGGCACTGGTATTCTCATGATCATCCTTGCCCCTCGGGGGTGGTTCGTCGTGGCGCGCGCTGTCGCTCATGCCAGAACGGGGCGGTGGGCCAGCGGGTCTCGGCTCGATAGAAATCCAGTTGACGCTGCCGGCAGGCGGCAAACTCGCGCCAGCGGGTCGCGCGGTGATG
>JBGTMU010000302.1:0-4969 GCA_041743405.1 Longimicrobiales bacterium
TCGCGCTCGACACGACGCGCCGCAGCCTGCCCGTAGGTGGGGCGCACGGTGAACTGGGCTCCATCTTCACCTTCGCGAGCGGGCCCGTCGGTGAAGCAGCGCCGCGCATCGGCCGCGGCGGCAACTCTTTCGTCAAGGTCATCGCCTTCGGACCGACGCTGCGTGCCGCATCGATCCTGAACTACGGCCAGAGCGGCGACCCGGCCTCGCCGCACTATTTCGATCAGGCGGAGCTCTATGCGCGCCGCCAGTTCAAGCCCGCGTGGTTCGACCGCGCAGAGGTCGAGGCGAACGCCGTGCGGAGCTACTCCGTGCCGTGATCTTCGTGGGGACAGAGCCCTCCCTCCCCCTACGGCGACGCAACCGGAACCCCCGCGACCCCCGCCGCCAGCTCTTCCGCGAGCACGCGAAGCCCCTCATCGAGGAGCGTCACGAGCCCCGCATAGTCTCCCACCCTCCAACCGCTTTTCCGGTGCTCGGTGGCTCCCCGCATGACCACCACCCCATCCGCAGTGCGAATGATTTCCCATGTCGCAGAGAGATGGGCTTCCCCCGCGACCGCTTGCCCTTCCTCGTCCCCTTCCTGTTCCTCCGGCGCAAGCCCCTCGAAGCGCAGCACGTTCAACTGGATCAGAAAGTCATGTGACTCACTCGCGGCCCACGGGGCCACGCTGACCACTCGGAAAGCACCCTGCTGAGCGAGATAGCCAGCCAGGGCACGGTTGATCCCACCCCCGAGGTGCTCGCCCCACCGGTGAAGCTCGGAGAACCCGATCTGGTTGGATCCCCGACGCACCACGATGAAGGGAGCGTCAAGATAGGCCGCGACCTGAGGGCGTCGCAGCCCGATGGCGAGACCGTCGCGCTCCCCGGTCGGGGTCGTGATCTCCAGAGTCGACCCTTCGCCGAGCACGTAGTGCTGCTGGACCGGGGCACCCCGGTTCAGCTTGAAACACCCCGCAGAGCCCGCGAGCACCGTCAGGAGGACAAGCCCTCGTGCTATCATCTTCCCCGCAGTATGGCTACTCATTGGGCGATCTCCCTCTCAGAAGCATGTCGGGATTCCGTTCGAGCGAAAGGACGAGCGCGCGCAGGGCATCCGCCGCATCTCTCAGGCTGGCCATTGCCCCCTCGATCTGGTATCCGACCCCGGAATCCGGAGCCAGGAACCCGCGCGCGTCTTCCAGCGCCCGCCTCATCGTCTGCAGGGTGAGAGTTGCTTCCGCAGTCGCGACTTCCACCTGCCCCTGCAGCGGGTCGATCATCTCCCCGAGCTGAGCGGCGACCCGCTCCATTTCCGCGAGAGTGCTCGTGGCCTGTGACGCGATTCCGGGGATCTCGTCGAGCGCCGCTCGCAGCTCCGGGGCATCGGCAAGGCGCTCGACGGCCTGGGCCGAGGCCACGACCGATGCATTGATTTCCACCATGTTCACCTCTTCCAGCATTTCGTTCACCCGGAAGAGGATCGCGAGCACTTCGCCCACGAGACTTCCGGCCTGGGTCCCGAACGCAGCCAGTAGCGACGGGGCCGTCGGGATTTCCGGATGCGGAGCCAGGGTGGTTTCAATCTCGGGCGGAGCGGGATCTTCCCGGTAGCTGAGCTCGACGTAGAGCTGACCGGTGACGATACTCTCCATCTGCAACTGGGCGCGCAGCCCATCGTCGATCTGCTGCTGGAGAACGGCAGGATCATCCAGGTCGACGAATGTGCCACCGGCCGAGGTCAGGCGGGTGAGGTCGACGTCGTACTTGACCGGCACCTGAAAGGTCTTGTCTCCCAGCTCGATCCTGATGAGCAGTTCGGTCACACGCCCGACGGGCACCCCCTGGAACTTGACCGGCGCACCCACCTCCAGGCCGTTCACCGATTCCCCGAAGTAGCTGATGAAGGTCGACTGCTGGGTGAACCAGGACGCGGAGGCGAGGGCGCCCACGCCGATGATGCTGAGCACGATGGCTCCGATCATGAAGAGACCGATTGCGGTGGGGTTCGCGCGTGCGCTCATGATGGGGCCGCTCCGATCGACTCGAGGGGAGAGGAAGCCGGCTGGTCGGCGTCGACTTCGCTGTTGCGCGTGAGGAAGCGGTGCACTTCCTCGCTGGGCGGGTCATCCCGCAGGGTGGTCGGGCTTCCGAGGGCGGTCATGGTTTTCTGCTTGATGTCGAGGAAGAGGGTGCGATCTGCAATCTTGAAAATGCTGGCGAGGTCATGGCTCACCACGACGATGGTGGTGCCGAAGCTGTCCCGGATCTGGAGGATCAGGTCGTCGAGGCGGCTCGCGGTGATCGGATCGAGGCCGGAAGAGGGCTCGTCGAAGAAGAGGACTTCCGGGTCCAGCGCCATTGCGCGGGCGAGCGCCGCACGCTTCCGCATCCCGCCACTGATCTGCGACGGATAGAACGTTTCGAATCCGCGCAGCCCGACCAGTGCGAGCTTCAGCGAGACCACTTCGGCGGTGGCTTCAGCGCCGAGTTCCGTGAACTCCTCGATGGGGAGCGCGACATTCTCGGCGAGCGTCAGGCTGCCCCAGAGCGCTCCGTTCTGGTAGAGCACTCCCATTCGACGGAGCATCGCCCGTTTCGCCTCCTGATCGGCCTTTCCAAAGTCTTCCCCGTCAAAGAGAATTGTGCCCTTTGCGGGTTTCCGGAGCCCGATCAGGTGCTTCAGAAGAGTGCTCTTTCCGCTGCCGCTTCCGCCTGCAATGACGAAGACCTCTCCCCGGCGGATCTGGAAGTCGAGCTTCTCCATGATGACAAGCTGGCCATATGCCATCGTGAGATCCGTGACCTCGACCGCAGCGACCTCGTTCATCGAATGCTCATATGGATAGAAGGGTGGCCATCCAGTCGATGACGGCGTTTGCGAGGATGATGAGAGTAATTCCCGTGACCACTGCGGAAGTCGCGGCTCGCCCGACGGCCCCCGCATCCCCCGCTACCTGCAGACCGCGCATGCAGCCCGCGACGCCGATGATCAGTCCGAAGACCGTCCCCTTGAATACCCCGAGCAGCCCGTCTGCGAGTGTGACCGGCGTGAGCAGGCCACCAAGAAACTGGACGGCGGAGATGTCCAGCAGGCTGACCGCCACGATCAGCCCCCCCAGGATCCCTATGAACATCGAGTAGACCGTGAGGAAGGGCATCATGACGAAGAGCCCGAGGACGCGCGGGAGAACAAGGTGGTCCACCGGCGAGAGACCGAAGGTCTCGAGCGCGTCCACTTCCTCGGTGATCTTCATGGTTCCGAGCTCGGCAGCGAATGCGGCGCCCGTCCGGCCGGCCATGATGATTCCGGTCATGAGGGCGCCCATCTCCCGCATCATTCCGAAGCCGACGAGATACGACACGTAGTATCCGGCCCCGAAGCGCCGGAGCACGACCGCTCCGAGAAAGGCGATGATCAGCCCGACAAGAAAGCTGATCAGGGTGACGATGGGGAGTGCCCCCGAGCTGTTCGACTGCACCACCAGCCAGAAGTCCCGGGCGCGGAGCCGCACCTGGAGCCGGACGAGCCTTGTCAGGCTGAGCGCCACCTCCCCGGTGAAGGCCACGGATTCCATGAATCCGTCGAACGCGGCGAGGCCCTTCGTGCCCATGCGCGCCAGGAAGGATGACTCCTCTTCCTCCTGTTCGACATCGACTTCCGGGACCGCGCGGGCGAGCTCGAGGAGCCCGGAAATGCTCTCCGGGAGCCCCTCTTCCCTGAACTCGAGATCGTGAGCGTCGCAGTAGCTCTGAGCCCGCAGGAGGAAGGTGAGGAGGCTGCTGTCCCAGCGGCCCAGCCCCGTGGTGTCGAAGCCGACACCACGGGTCGGTGAATCCGACGCCTGCCCTTCGAGGAGCTCTTCGAAGCGCGGAGTCGCCTGACCCAGCGTCCAGTCGCCGGAGAGCGCCGCGACAAGCACCCCATCCTTGGGGTGAATCTCGACCTGCATGGGAGTCGTCTCCAGGGAAGACTTTCCCTCTGAGGGTGACTTGCCTCGCCCCGGGCCCAGGCCCAGCGGCCCGGGACGAGTATGGGTCATCGCAGGTATCGGTACAAGCCGAGGAGACCGATGGCTCCGCCGGCAATCATGATGATCGTGCCCTCATCACCCCCGATCACCGCCCCCACTAGAAGGCCGGCGCCGCCCACGATCATGAGCGCGACGTTCTGGGAGCTGCGCTGGACCACGAGGGTCTCAGGCACGTCGAAGGCAGTGCTCGGGGCGGCTACCGCGAAGGCCAGACTGCCCATGGCGGGGCTCAGGACCCCTGCCGACTGCGCGGAGGCTGAGGTGATCGCCGCAGAGGAGGCCTGAGCGGGCTGGTTCTGCTGTGCGGACGCGGGAAGCGCGAACGCGAGGGCCGCTGCGACGGCGAATGTGGTTCGAAGTGCATGTGACATCGAATGCTCCTGTGTTACCTGAGGAATGCTCTGGATGAGCGACTTCGTGAAATCTCCCTGCTAGTTCGAAGACGTGAAGATGGCGACTTCGACCCGTCGATTCTGACTCCGGCCCATGTCCGTCGAGTTCGTGGCGATGGGTTCATCCTGTCCTGCGCCGACTGTCGAAAGCCGACCGCGCGCGACACCGTTCGCTACGAGGAAGTCGACTGCAGAACGGGCACGGCGTTCGGAGAGCGCCTGGTTGTACGACGCGGACCCATCGGAATCCGTGTGGCCCACCACGAGCACGGTGGTGTTCGTGTACTCAGACAGACTCCGGGCGAAATCGACCAGGTTCGCGCGGGCCTCCGGACGAAGCTGATCCGAATCGAAGGGGAAGAGGATGCCATCCGGGAATGTCACCGCAATCCCCTCTCCGATCCGCTGTATGTTGGCGTCCGGGAGAGCGGCTTCGAGCTCCTCGGCGTGCTTGTCCATCTGGTTGCCGATGATCATCCCGGCGGCGCCGCCCACCGTCGCGCCGATGATGGCTCCGCGGACCGTGGATCCGGTCTGGTTGCCCACGACCGCACCCGCGGC
>JBGTMU010000303.1:0-12777 GCA_041743405.1 Longimicrobiales bacterium
CGTTGGAGGCGCGTTCCGCGTGGGGGGGCGCGCTTCGCGTTGGGGGGCGCTTCACGTTGGAGGGCGCTTCGCGTTGGGGGAAGAGCGGGGGTCTGCTCTGGCCACCTCTGTCAGCGGCCGAGCGAGCTCAGGAACGAGGCCGTGGCCGCCGCCGGATCCGGAGCACCCATGACGGCCCCGAGAACGGCCACGCCAGCCGCGCCCCTTCCGCGAAGCAGTGCGACTCGTTCGATGCTCACCCCCCCGATCGCAACAACGGGGATCGACACGGCGCCCGCAACGGCTGCGACTCCGTCCGGGCCGATCGCCTCGCCCGTGTCGAGCTTGGACGAGGTCGGCCAGACTGCACCGCAGCCCAGGTAATCCGCCCCGGCGGCCTGGGCGCGGAGAGCCTCATCCGGCTGGTCGGTTGAATATCCGAGGATGAAGCCTTCGGGAGCTGCTCGTCGAACCTCGGCGAGCGGAAGGTCATCCGGGCCGAGATGGACTCCATCGGCCCCGAGAGCGAGCGCGAGGTCGAAACGGTCGTTCACCATGAACAGGGCCCCGAAGGACCGGGTGCACTCCTGGAGCTCCCGTCCCAGCTCGAAGGCCGCCCGGGTCGACGCCTCCTTCTCTCGCAACTGAATGCAGGGGGCCCCGGCTGAGAGGGCGGCCTGAACCACCTCGAGAATCGAACGGGGTCGGGCCGCTGCGGCGTCCGTGACCACGATGAGGCTGAGTCGGCTGCGCAGCTCCCCGGACATCAGCTCCCGCCCTGATCCCGCTCCCGGTTCTCCCTTGCCAGGGCGTCCCATTCCCTGCGGGCCTCGACTCTGGCGCGGTTATGCTCCTCCAGGCTGCTCGTGAAGATGTGGGACCCATCCGGACGAGCCACGAAGTACAGGTAGGGAAGATCGGCAGGGTGGAGCGCGGCATCGATCGCGGCTTCACCGGCGGCTCCAATCGGACCCGGTGGGAGCCCGAGCTGCGTGTAGGTGTTGTAGGGGTGGTCAGCTACCGAGTCGATGTCCGAATAGAGCAGCCGCGCTCTACGTTCCCCCAGCGCGTACTGAACGGTCGGATCGGCCTGCAGGGGAATCCCGATCCGGAGACGGTTGTGGAAGACGGACGAGATGGTGGGCATTTCATCCACTTGCCGCGCTTCTCCCTGGACGACGGCCGCGAGGGCCATGACCTCGCGCTCCGAAAGCGACAGTTCCTCCGCTCTGGCCCGTCGTTCCGGGGTCCAGACGGTGTGGTACCTCTGCACCATCGTGCTGAGCACAACGTCGACCGCGGCCCCAGGGGCGAAGCGATAGGTATCGGGGAACAGGTACCCCTCCAGCCCCGGTCCCGGGACTCCCCACCGCTCGGCGGCACCCTCCTCCAGGAGCGCCTCCAGCACGATGTGCTCGGGGGTTCCGGTAATCACGGCGAGCCGAGGGGCCATCTGCCTCAGGGTGAAGCCCTCGGGGATCGTGACGGGTATCGTGACGACCCTGCCCGCCACGAGCTGGTCCAGGAGAGGCACCCATCGAATATTCGCCGTTACCGAGTACCGACCCGCACGAATCTGACGGTCGTTCCCTCGCAGGCGAGCGAGCGCCCGGAAGAGTCTGGGCTGCCGAACGAGGCCCCGAGCGGTGAGGGTGTCGGTCACCTGAGCGAAGCTGGCGCCATCCGGCACGGTGAACTCGAGTTGTCCTGTCGGCTGGTCCGCGCCACACCCCGCGATCCAGATCGACAAGCAGAGCGCGCCGAGGACCCACCCGTTCCTCATCGGCCCTCTGGAGAGACTCCTCAAGAGACGCGAGGAGAGACGCAGGCGATTCAAGCGCTCCCCTTCCGCATGTCGAGCCACTGCTGAAGGATCAACACTGCGGCACGGGCGTCGACCCTGCCCTTCTCTTCGCGCTGGCTTCGTCGAAGTCCGCTGGAGCGCACTTCACGCTCGGCACGGACCGAGGTAAGGCGCTCGTCGACGAAGTGGACGGGGAGCCGCAGCCGGAGCGCGAGTGCCTCCCCAACGCTGCGCACCTCCCTGGCCCACGGACCCTCGTCTCCTGAAAGTTCGAGGGGGAGGCCGAAGATGAGGGCTTCGACCTCGTGCGCTTCGGCCAGCTCGCAGAGCGTCGAGAGCGGAGGTCTCTTCCCCCTGCGTCGTCGGAGCGTCGGAAGAGGGGACGCGAGGGTACCCGTTTCGTCAGAAAGGGCCAGCCCTATGCGCACCTCCCCGAAGTCCACGCCGAGTGCCTTCATTCTGACCGGTCCCTCCCCGCCCAGGACGCTCAGAGGCGCGCGAGGACCGAGTCCAGAGGCAGCCCGTCGAGAAGGAGCCCGTACACCTCGTGGATCGCCGTCTCCGATCCGAAGAGGAAGCCGCAGTGGTCGTCGCCGCGACTCCTGCACCGGACTTCGAGGACTGCCACGGCCCCGTCGGAGAAGTGCCCAAGCAGGTGGGCCAGCATCCCTGAAGTGAATGCGCATCCCGGCTGGGTCTCCGTACCTTCCGGATTGCTCTCGGCCCAGTCCGAGCTGCGCAGGATGGCCAGCCCGGGATGCACGCGTTCATGGCTGAAGGACCCCCATCCTTCTTCTGCGAAGTATCGGCTCATCACCTCCCAGAACTCGGATGCCATGAAGGTGGACGGCTCGCTGCCGGAAAACGCGGCAAAGCGGTCGTGGATGAGTTCCCCGGCCGCGAAGCCTGCTGCGTGCAGGGCATGCGTGGCCCCGAGAGGTCCGGCCTCCTTCCGGAGGGAGGTACGCAGATGCGTGAGCACCGGCGCAGGGAGGGCGACACTCCGTGAAGGCATCTCAGGTCCGCTCATTTTCGTTCCATGCTGGGGCCGATCCCTGGTTCGGCGAGAGTGCGAAGCTCGATTCAAGGTTCCTGTCGGAAGTATACGAGCCGGAACGCCCCCTGACCACACCGGGCCGAGACAGGCGGTTTCGCTCGCCGTGCGCGGGGGAAAGGCCCGGGGAAAGGGGGGCTGGACCTTCGCACGGCAAGCGAGGTACTTGAACGCGGGCTGACCCGGGGAGACGGGGTTCTCCCGAGTGCGGTTCGAATCATGAAAACTCAATGGATGGAGGTCGAAAATGGAGTACGATGACAACGGAGCGGCAAGTTTCCTGGCTGGGCTGGTTGCCGGTGCCGTGATCGGCGCCGGAATTGCACTGGTGATGGCGCCCGATTCGGGCAGGAAGACCCGCAAGCGGATCCATCGGGCTGCGGATGATCTGCGCGATACCGCCACCGATCGATGGGACGAGATCGCCGAGGAAGTGCGGGAGCGCGTGGAAGATGCCCTGGCCGGGGCCAAGAAGCGTATCAAGTGAATCCTGCCAGGCTGATCGAGCGCAAGCGGGACGGAGGCGAGCTCGATCCGGCCGAACTGAGCGGGTTCTTCGCGGCGTACCTCGACGGGGCGGTCGAAGAATATCAGATGTCCGCCTTCCTCATGGCGGTGCTCTTCAGGGGGCTCACCCCGGGGGAGCTTGATACGCTCGTCGATTTCATGCTCCGTTCCGGCGAGGTTCTGGATTTCTCGGACCTCGGGGGTCCGCGGGTCGACAAGCACTCGACCGGAGGGGTGGGAGACAAGGTGTCTCTCCCCCTCGCTCCCCTGGTGGCGGAAGCGGGGGTGTTCGTCCCCATGATGTCCGGCCGGGGTCTCGGCCACTCGGGAGGCACTCTCGACAAGCTCGAGTCCATCCCCGGATTTCGGACAGGCCTTTCGCTCGCGGAATTTCGCGCTGGACTCGTCGAGAACCGCGTCGCGATGATCGGGCAGACGGACGAGATCGCACCTCTGGACCGCCGGCTCTACGACTTGAGGAGCGTGACGGGCACGGTGAATTCGATTCCGCTCATCGCCGCCAGTATCATGTCGAAGAAGCTGGCCGAGGGGCTCACGGGGCTCGTGCTCGACGTGAAGTGCGGGCGCGGGGCCTTCCTCCGTGAGGAAGAGGACGCGATCGAGCTCGCGCGCACCATGGTGGG
This sequence comes from Longimicrobiales bacterium, assembly GCA_041743405.1. Lineage (GTDB taxonomy): Bacteria > Gemmatimonadota > Gemmatimonadetes > Longimicrobiales > Gaopeijiaceae > JBGTMU01. The sequence continues at coordinate 3,989 of JBGTMU010000303.1, forward strand.
GATCGGAGCCACGCGCGGGGTTCCGACAACGGCGCTCGTCACGGCAATGGACCGCCCGCTCGGCCGAACCGCGGGGAATGCACTCGAGGTTCGGGAAGCCATCGAGTGCCTGATGGGGGGCGGCCCTTCCGACCTGCGCGAGGTGACTCTGGCGCTCGCGGCCGAGATGCTCGTTCTCGGGGGAATCGATCCCGATCTGGCCCCGGCACACGAGCGAGCCTCGAAGCTCCTCGACAGTGGAGCGCCCATCGAGCGGTTCAGGCGCATGATCGAACGGCAGGGGGGCGATCCAGCGGTCGTGGACGATCCGGACCGGCTCCCCCGCGCTCCGATCGAACGGGAGGTCCAGGCCGGATCAACGGGCGTGGTGCAGGCGGTGGATCCCCTCGCTCTGGGGTTCGGTGTGGTGGAACTGGGCGGAGGGCGGACACGGCTCGGCGAAGCGATCCATCCTGGTGTGGGGTTCAGTTGGGACGTGAGTCCCGGCGACGAAGTCCGGGCCGGGGAGCGGATCGGGGTGGTCCATGCACGAAACGAAGGCGAGGCCGACCGGGGCGAGGCGATCCTGACTCAGGCGATCCAGATCGCCCCGGACGGTACTTCGACGCGAGAAGACGGGTCTTCGAAGGTTCGCCCTCTCCTCTCACATCGAATTACGGACGAAAGGGTCGCACGGATCCGGATATGAGGGCGGCCGGGATCCCCCGTTCCGCTCCCTCCGACGGCTGCATCGCGCCTGCTCGCAGCGTCAGAGCCACTCCCTCGGTGCTCAACGAATCTCCGACTCGGGACTCCTCCCGTTCCGCGGTCGCGGACACGCCTCAACCCCAGCGTCGAAACTCGATCCCCTCACCGCTGAAGGCTTCCTCGAGGACATCCCCCGCCTCCTTCCGGGTCCGCAGCGCGAGGTCGCATTTCGAACCGGACTCCGGGGGCGCCGGGATCACCTCGCACGGGATCGACCGCTCCCGCGCGACATCCTCGGCCCAGAGGGCATGGTGCGAAGTGTCGAAAGTGAACACCGCTGTGGAGTTCGGCGCGTGCTCGGTCATTGCCAGGGCCAGCGGGGCGTGAGTCGGGGGCCGGTCCGCGTGTCGTCACACGGTTCGGTGGGCTCGGTTCCTGGAACGAAGAACTCGATGTAGGCGCGATCCGCCGGGCACCACCGCGATGCGAGGAGCCCGGTAAGGCTGTCCACTTCGCGCGCCACGAGTCCATACATGGGCCAGGGCTCGGGCCGAGGCAGGATGGGCCCCGCCTCCTGGCCGCCGTCGTCCTGATCACCGACGTAGACGCGGCGCATGAAATCACCGAAGACCGGGGCGGCATCCGAACCTCCGGTCGCTCCTGGATAGATCCTCTGGGGGAGGTCCATCCCGAACCAGACCGCGGCCTGGAGCGTCGGAGTGAAGCCGACGAACCAGACGTCGGTCGAGTTGTTCGTGGTTCCGGTCTTCCCGGCAGCAGGAATGTCCAACGGAAGCCCGGCATGGACCCGGACGCCGCTGTGTCCGGTCCCACGGTTCACCACATCTTCCATCAGACTCACCATCAGTCGGGCCACCTGCGGGTCCAGTACCTCGGACCGCTCGGGTTCAGGTTCCCACAGGATCTCGCCATCGGCGCTCTCGACGCGCACGATGGGGAAGGGGCGAACCTTCGTACCCATGGCTGCGAAGGCAGAGTAGGCCTCCGCCAGCTGGATGGGGAGGACCTCGGGCGATCCGATCGCGATCGAAGGCACGCGGGGGATGTCGGTCCGGATTCCCAGGCGTCGGGCCGTCTGTGCGACGGTTTCCAGGCCGACGTCTTCATCGGCGAGCTTGATGGCAACCATATTGATGGAGCGCCGGTAGGCTTCGCGAAGGGTCATGTCCCCCTCGAACTCCTCCGAGAAGTTCTGGGGACGCCACTCCGTGCCGTCCACCTGCGCGCGCACCACAGGCGAGTCCGTAATGATATGCGACGCCGGGATGCCCAGAGCGAAGGCGGCCGCGTAGGGGAAGGTCTTGAAGGAAGAACCCGGCTGGCGCATGGCCTGCAGGGCCCGGTTGAAGCGGGAGTGCTGGTAGTTCCTTCCTCCCACCATCGCTCGCACGCCGCCCGAGTAGGGGTCGAGAACGACCATCATCCCCTGGAGGTAGGGGGAGTTGGCGCCGGACAGGGGCGTGGTCTGCTCCGCGTAGTCCGCGTATGGGGGATGCCGAAATCCGGGGCGGGCCTCGATCCGGGCGAACCCTGCCTCCATCGACTCCACGGCAGCCCGCTGCATGTCGACATCGAGCGAAGTGTAGATGCGGAGGCCGTTGGAGTAGATCTGACTCCCGAAACGGGAGCTCAGGATCTGTCGAACCCACTCGACGAAGTACGGGGCAGGGAATGCCACGACCTGCGCACGGGCCTCGGGGAGGGGGAAGGCCTTCCACTCCGCCACTTCCGCCTGCGAGAGGAACCCTTCACGGGCCATCCGATCCAGCACCAGATTCCGACGGGAAAGGGCGTTCGTCGGGTTCAGAAAGGGCGAATAGGACCCGGGGCGGTTCGCGACTGCGGCGAGGAGCGCCCCTTCAGCCGGGTTGAGATCCACCGCGTCCCTTCCGAAGTAGTTCCGCGAAGCCGTCTGGATCCCCCACCAGCCCGGGCCGAGGTTGATCTCGTTCATGTAAGCTTCGAGGATCTGATCCTTCGAATAGGCGCGTTCCAGCTCAAATGCCACCTGGAGTTCCTTGAGCTTCCGCTCGATCCCGGCCCATCCCTGCCGGGTGAACCCGATCGCGTCGAACATGTTGCGCGCGAGCTGCTGCGTGATCGTGCTGCCTCCCCCCGCTCGGAACCCACGTCCCGTCAGTCCCAGGATGGGTCCCGGAACGGCGCGAACGAGGACCGCCCGGGAGAACCCTCTCAGATCGAAGCCCCCGTGCCGATAGAATCGACGGTCCTCGATGGCGATGAAGGCCTGGGGAACATGCATGGGGAGCGCGTGGATCGAGACCGGCGTTCGGCGCTCTTCCCCCAGTTCACCGATCAATCGCCCATCATGACTGAAGATCTTCGACGTCTGCTGGGGCTCCCACGTGTGGATCTGCGCGATGGAAGGACATTCCACGCACAGGTTCTTCCAGGCGCCCCAGCCGAACCCGATCCCCAGCGCCATCAGGAAGACGAGGGGAATCCAGACCCAGGGCACCACGAGGACGCGCCGCGCAGTCGATCCGAACACGGCGAGGTAGTGAAGGAGCGACTGCCAGAGTTTTCCGACCATCGGTTCCGGAGTCTGAGGGGGTGCGGTAACGGAATTACCATCTCGGGGCTCCGGGTCCGCCTCGGGGCCGGAGAGAGATGGATCTGGGCAACCTGGGGAGCGATACCCCTCGATCTCCTTCCGGGTCCCGAAAGGGAAGAAGGAATGACACCCACCTGCTGCACCCTCCTTCCGGCAATGACCCCGCAACCGACGCTCAGCCGCGCCCCCAGCGAGAGAGCTGTCCTCTCAATAGAATGACAGTTTATTGGTTTTTACTTGACAAAGATGCCAAGGAGTGGCATTGTCGGGAAACTTCGAGGCAGCACAAGGTGGGCAAGTCATCTCATCCGGACCGGGAGATGGCTGACTTGAGGACTCTTCGATCCAGTGGAGTCGCTCCTGAATGCAATGCTGGTCCAAAGGATTACAGATTATGAGCAGATTACGTGGTTTGATGGGCGTTGGGGCCTTCGTGGCCGCCTTCGCCTTCCTCCTCCTGCCGGCGGCGGAAGCGGCGGCGCAGCAGGGGACCATTCAGGGCCGGGTGGTAGACGCCCGCAGCGGGACGCCGATCGCCTCGGCCCAGGTATCGGTGGTAGGCACTCAGCGAGGGACGCTGACCGACGCGCAGGGTGAGTTCCGGCTTCCGGGGATTCCGGCCGGCTCGCATCAGGTGCAGGTGAGCTTCATCGGATTCCGAGCGTCCACACAGACGGTGAACGTCGTGGCGGCGCAGTCGGTGACGGTGAACTTCCAGCTCGCGCAGTCGGCCGTCGCACTGGATGAGTTGATCGTGACAGGGACGGCAGGGCGCCAGGAGCGCCGTGCCCAGGCGGCGTCGGTGTCGACGCTGGACGCGGCCTCGATCACGGAGATCGCTCCGGTGACGAGTGTGGCGAACCTGCTTCAGGCGCGCACCGCTGGTGTGTCGATCACGACATCTTCGGGATCATCGGGGACCGCGCAGCGGATCCGTCTTCGCGGGACCGCTTCGATCAACCTGTCGAACGAGCCGATCGTGATCATCGACGGGATCCGGATGAACTCCGGGAACACGCAGATCTACGGGGTGGGCGGGCAGACGCGGAGTCGTCTGAACGACATCAACCCGGAAGACATCGAGTCGATCGAGATCGTGAAGGGACCGGCAGCGGCGACGCTGTACGGCGCCGACGCATCGGCGGGTGTGATCCAGATCCGGACGAAGCGCGGGCGCGCGGGTTCCGGATTCACCCAGACATTCTCCTACGAGTACGCGGACATCGACCCGAACTTCACGCCTCCGGCGAACTTCGCCGAATGCAGGGCGAGTGACGTGACGGACAGCCGCCGGGAGCTCTGCTTTGGACAGGCGCCGGGAACGATCGTCTCCGACAACCCCCTCGTCCGCTACAACGCGTTCAATAATGGGAACGCCAACAAGTTCGGCTACACGGCGCGGGGCGGGGGTGAGCAGTACGGCTACTTCTTCTCGCTGAACGTGGATGAAGAGCAGGGGACGCTTCCGAGCAACGAGTACAACCGGTACAACGGGCGTGTGAACTTCGACTTCACGCCCACCTCGAATCTTCGCTTCGATGTATCGCTCGGCATGTCGCGCGTCGACACGCGCCTTCCCCACAACGACAACAACATCTACGGGTTCCTGGGCGGCGGCCTGCTTGGGTCGCCCCGTTCGGTTGGCGGGTTCGCGAACGACGGATGGTACTCGGGCAACCGGCATGTGGAGGCGATCTCCAACATCACGAATACCGATATGGCCGTCCGCACGACGCCGGTGTTCACGGTGAACTACAACCCGCTTCCCTGGTTCTCGCACCGCCTGAACGTGGGTGTGGACATGACGCGCACGGAAGGGACCTCGTTCTGGCCGAAGAACGACATCGGCTGGTACGGTACGGCGACGCTGAACTCCGGGCAGATCAGTCACGGGCGGCGGAACCGGGATGAGATCACGCTTGATTACCTCGGGAGCGTACGGCGCCCGATTCTGGACAACCTGGTGGCGGACGTTGCCTTCGGGCTCCAGGCCGTGGCGACCCGTTCGGATCTGACGAACGCGACCGGGCAGGGGCTCACCACGAACACGGCGAACAGCATCAACGCTGCGGCCGTCACGACGGGTGGTCAGTCGTACGGTGAGTCACGGGAAGGCGGCGCGTTCGGCCAGCTCGACCTGGCCTGGCGCGACCGGATGTACTTCCAGTTCGGGGGTCGGATCGACCGGAACTCCGCGTTCGGGGAGAACGTTGACACCTTCTTCAACCCGAAGCTGGGTGTGTCGTACGTGGTCTCGGATGAGGACTTCTACCCGCTGGCGATGCAGAACCTGCTGTCGACGCTCCGTCTTCGCACGGTGTGGGGATCGACGGGACGCTCGCCGGGCGGGACGGCCTCGCTCACGACGTTCTCGTCGTCCGCGTACGCAATCTCGAGCAACAATGTCGGATCCGGTGTGGTACCGAACAACCCGGGGAACCCGGCGCTCAAGCCGGAGCGGGGCGTGGAACTCGAGCTCGGGTTCGACGCCGGTCTCTTCAACGAGCGGATCGGGCTCGAGGTGACGTACTACAACAAGACGTCTGAAGATCTGATCCTCTCGCGGCCGATCCCGAACTCGCTCGGGTTCACGGGGAACCCGCAGGTGAACATCGGGGAGCTGGTGAACCGTGGATGGGAGATCGGGCTCAACAGCCGTCTCCTCGAGGTGGACAACTTCGCGTGGGATGCCCGGCTGAACTTCAGCACGAACGAGAACGAAGTGACGGATCTTGGGGACGTGGAGCCGTTCGGGACCACGCTCCGGGTCCTTCCCGGGTTCCCGGCTTACGGATACTGGACGCATACGATCCGGAGCTTCGACGTCGCGAACAATCGCGCGATCGTCGCAGACACGGTGGAGTTCTGGGGGAACTCGACGCCGGGGTTCGAGGGGAACTTCTCCTCGACGTTCACCCTGTTCAACAACCTCCGGGTCTACGGCCAGCTCGACTGGATGTACGACTACATCCTGTACAACAACACGGACCAGTTCCGCGAGCGTCAGTTCGGAACGGGTGAGCGGTGGATCCGGAGGAATGAGATCCTGACGGACCAGGAGCGCCTCGAGCGGTTCGGCCCGCACTTCACCGAATCGGGTGACCCGCTCAGCCGGAGCGCAGTGCGGACGGCCTACTACGAGGCCGGAGACCACATCCGGTTCCGCGAGCTGACGGTGAGCTATACGCTCCCGGGCGAGTTCTCGGGGCGGTTCGGCGCGCGGAGCGCGACGGTTTCGCTCGGGATGCGCAACGTGGCGCTCTGGACCGATTACAACGGGTTCGACCCCGAAGTGCTCGGTTCCACTTCCTCGTTCAGCCGTAACGACTTCCTCACCGTGCCTCAGCCGAAGCGGCTGGTGGCCCGTGTGAACGTGACCTTCTGATGCCGACCCTGGAGACTACCATGACGACTGGAAAAACTAGCCGACGGGTCCGGTCCGGGGTTGGAGCCCTGGTGGCGGGAGCGATGCTGCTCGTTGCTACCGGGTGCGATGACTTCTTCGAGATCCGGACACCCAACATCATCGACGCTTCGACCGTGGATCCGGTCGCGGACGGGACGATGTTCTCCCGCTCCGCGTTTCAGAACTTTGCATCCTCCTACGGGGACTGGATCGTGAATACGGCCTGGTTCACGGCGGAGGCGTGGGTGGGAGACACCTTCCCCACCCGCAACGAATTCGGCCGGCGCCTGGTCGATGACCGCAACGGCACCTGGAATGGGGTCTGGTCCGGGATGGCTCGGGCCGTGGCCTCGGCCGAACAGGTGGCGGAGATCCTGAGTGGCGAGCCCGGGACGGAGCTGGACGTGGCGCGAGTCTCGTTCTCGTCCGGGTTCGGGATGATGCTTCAGGGTGAAGGGATGTGTTCGTCCACCTTCCGCCAGGAGGGGGGCGAACCGGGAGGTGAGTTCACTCCCGATCAGATGCTCGAGGCGGCCATCACCCGTTTCGACCAGGCGATTGCGCTGGGCGGACAGGCTTCGGGCACGGAGGCGACCAACATCGTGAACGCCGCGCGGATCGGGAAGGGGCGGGCGCTCCTGCAGCTCGGCCGCAACACCGAAGCGGCGGCAGCGGTATCCGGCGTGCCGACCAGCTTCGTCTTCAACATCCCGTATGTGGACGATGCAGGGAACCGGGGGCGCCTCGGCAACGGAGTCTTTCTGTTCTCCGCCGGTGGCTCACGCGAGTCGCTCGTGGTGCCGGATCCATACCGGGCGTTCAACGATCCGCGCATCACCTTTATCGATGCGGGTCGCGATGCTCAGGACGGGGTTCTCCGGTTCTGGAGCCAGCGCAAGTATGACAACTGGGCCGCGCCGATCCCGGCCGGGTCGGGACTGATGGCCCGCTACATCGAGGTCGAGGCGCGGCAGAATGCAGCCGAGATGCTCGCCTTCGTGAACCAGCGGAGGGCCGCGGGCAACCAGGCCCCGATTGCCACCACGAACATGACCGAGCTCATGGCGGAGCTGATGGCGCAGAGCTCGCGCGACTTCTGGCTGGAAGGCAAGCGCATGGGCGACTGGACCCGGAACCCGAATGCGGTGCCGGGGATCATCCCGCCGGGCGACAACTACTACAAGCCGGCGGTGGGCACGGTCAGCAACCAGACCTGTCTCCCCCTTCCGTTCGCCGAGCGGAATGCCAACCCCAACATCAGCGGCGGTTGAGCGGTTGAGAGGAGGCCCTGCGGCTCCCGGGTAGCCGGGGCCGTCTGAGGCAGCCGAAATACGGGCGGGCGTCCGACCTCCGGGTCGGGCGCCCGCTTTGCCGTATACGCACGCCGTCCTCCGGACGTCCGTAACAGCTTATTTGAAAAAGCTTGACATTCTCGACACGTCGTCATAAACCTCCGATACGCTTCGCATTGGCGCGAACGTCCGTTCGAGGGAAGAAGAAATCCCCCTGGCGGTGCTCTGAACCCTTTGCACGGAGGTGCTTTCTCACGCAACCAGTTCGAACGTTCGTCAAGGGGCGGGAAGTCCCCGTTCCGCAAGGCGGGAGAAGGCTTTTCGAGCGTCGGGAACAAGCGCACGAAGGGCATTTCCTCTCGCTGATTATCTCTCCAGTGGAGAACTCATTATGAAAGCATTACGTGGTTTGATGGGCGTTGGGGCCTTCGTGGCCGCCTTCGCCTTCCTCCTCCTGCCGGCGGCGGAAGCAGCGGCGCAGCAGGGGACGATTCAGGGGCGGGTGGTTGACGCCCGAAGCGGGACGCCGATCGCTTCGGCGCAGGTGTCGGTGGTCGGAACGCAGCGCGGAACGCTGACCGACGCGCAGGGTGAATTCCGGCTTCCGGGGATCCCGGCGGGCTCGCAGCAGGTGCAGGTGAGCTTCATCGGATTCCGAGCGTCCACACAGACGGTGAACGTCGTGGCGGCGCAGTCGGCGACGGTGAACTTCCAGCTCGCGCAGTCGGCGGTGGCGCTGGATGAGCTGATTGTGACGGGAACGGCAGGGCGCCAGGAGCGTCGTGCCCAGGCGGCGTCGGTTTCGACG
>JBGTMU010000304.1:0-26244 GCA_041743405.1 Longimicrobiales bacterium
CCCGCCGCAGAGGAGGGCCGCGTGAACGTTCGCGCCGTCGATTCCATGGCGACTCAGCACCGGCTACCGGTTCCCCGGAGCCTGCGGAGCTGGCTCGATGCCGGTGAGATCCACTTCATGGCGATCGGCGGGGCGGGGATGTGCGCCCTGGCCGAGGCCGTGGCACGGGCGGGGGGGCGGGTGTCCGGATGCGACCGGAGCCCCGGGAGTGCCGTGAGGGCGCTCGAGGCGCTCGGGGTCCAGGTGATCACGGGACATGGGCCCGAGCACCTGGAAGGTGTCGCGGCTCTGGTGGTCTCAGCCGCGGTCCCCACGGACCATCCGGAGATCGTGAGCGCTCGCGAGCGTGGCATTCCCGTGCTCAAGCGGGCCGAGGCGCTGGGTGGGTGGGTGAACGAGGGGCAGGTGGTCGCAGTGGCGGGGACGCATGGGAAGACCACCACCACGGCCATGGTGACGGAGGTGCTCGCAGCCGCGGGGATGGACCCGACCGGCTTCGTGGGAGGTGAGGTGGCGACCTGGGAGAGCCACCTGCGCCCCGGTGGTGGATCTCTCTTCGTGGTGGAGGCCGATGAGTACGATCGCTCCTTCCACCAGCTCCGTCCGTCCGTGGCCCTCGTCACGAACATGGAGGCGGATCACCTGGACATCTACGGCGACCTGGCGGGAGTCCGGGAGGCGTTCCGGGTCTTTCTCGCGCGGCTCCAGCCGGGGGGGGCGGTCGTGCTCTGCGCCGATGACCCGGGGTCCGGGAGTCTCGCGCCCTGGGCGGGGCCGGAAACATGGAGCTACGGGCTTTCGGCCGGAAGCCGGGTCCGGGCGGTTTCGCTGCGGAGCGAAGGGGAAGGGATTCGGTTTCGTGTGTTCGAGGATGGACACGCCCGGGGGGACGTCGTGCTCGGGATGCCCGGCGTTCACAACGTCAGGAACGCGCTCGGTGCCGCTGCGGCCGCGCGGGTTCTCGGTGTCGAATGGAGTGCGATCCGGGAAGGACTGAACCGCTTCCGCGGGGTCCGGCGTCGTTTTCAGCGGCTGGGCGGGGCCGGGGGCGTGCTCGTGGTCGATGACTATGCCCATCACCCCACCGAGGTGGAGGCTGCCCTTTCGGCGGCCCGCAGTGCGTTCCCCGACCGTCGTCTGGTCGCCGTGTTCCAGCCGCACCTCTTCACGCGCACCCGTGATTTTGCGGACGCCTTCGGTCGCGTCCTTGCGGAAGCGGATGAGGTGTGGGTGACGGAGATCTACCCGGCCAGGGAGCTGGCGATTCCCGGGGTCGACGGGGCCCTCGTAGCCCGGAGCGTCGAAGCGGCGCAGCGCACCAGAGGAAAAGGGGCGGGGAAGGTGGTGTTTCACGAGGATCTCGATTCCCTCGCTGAGGACCTCGCGGGAGCCCTCTCCAGCGGCGATCTCTGCGTGACCATGGGGGCGGGCTCAATCGAGAAGGTCGGGCCCGAGCTCGTGCGTCTTCTGGAGGTCACCCATGCGTAGGGTTCTGGGTTTCCTTCTCGTTGTGGGGCTGGGGACGGGGCTGGCCCTCGCCATCGGCAAGATCCCGGAGGCGCTGGCCCACGTCGAGTTCTTCCAGGTGGAGGCCGTGACCGTGGAGGGGGCGCGATTCCTCCCTCATGACGAAGCGGTTCGGGTGGCCGCGATCCCGACCGGAGCCAGTGTCTGGGATGACATGGATCCCTACGCGGTGCGCCTGCGCACGCATCCCCTGGTGGATGAGGCGCGCGTGAGGCGGAAGCTTCCCGCGACTCTCGTGGTCGAGATCGTGGAACGCACACCGGTCGCGCTCGTTCCGACGCCCACCCTGACCCCGGTGGACGCGGAGGGACGGCTTCTCCCGATCGATCCGGCGTTTCACCGCCTGGACCTCCCGCTCATACAGCCATTCCGGGAGCCCGCGTCGGAGAAGATCTCGCTGACCCCGGTGGAGGTGCGGATCCTCGCCCGGGAGCTTCAGCTCATGAGCGAGCTGGATCCGAAGCTTCTCGCCTCGATTTCGGATCTCGCTCTTGGCGCCTGGGGTGGCGTGCTGCTCCGGATCGGGGAGCCCCGCATCACGCTGCACTATCGGCCTCCCCTGACCCCGCGGCGCCTTCGCGACGGTCTGGTGGTGCTGACTGACGCGATCGAGCGGAATCCCGGCCGACGCCCCGCAGCGATCGATCTCCGCTTCGAAGATCAGGTTGTAGTTCGCTTCTCGCATCCCAATGGCAGGTGACGGTCATGTATCGGAAGGACGACTGACCATGCGCGCGAATCTCATCGCCGGACTCGATGTCGGCACCACCAAGACCTGCGCCGTGATCGGCGAGCTGATCGGGGAGGGGCGGCGACGTCCCGAACTGAAGGTGCTCGGGGTCGGGCAGGCCCGCACCGTCGGAGTGCGCCGGGAGGTCGTGACTCATATCGAAGAGACTACCGATTCGATCCAGAAGGCCATCCGCGAGGCGGAGCTGATGGCGGGGGTCTCGGTGGATCGAGTGTGGGCGGGAATCAGTGGTGATCACATCGAGGCTCAGACCTCGATGGGGATCGTCGCCGTGGGTGGAGACGAGATTTCCCGCGGGGACATTGATCGGGTGCACGAGGTGGCCCGGGCGGTCGCGCTTCCCCCGGATCGTGAGTTCCTTCATGCGATCCCGCAGGAATACCGGGTCGATCATCAGAGCGGAATCAAGGACCCGGTGGGGATGTCCGGCACCCGACTCGAGGCCGAAGTCTACCTCGTGAGCTGTGCCACCCCCGCTGCAAGCAACCTCCGGAAGGCCGTCTCACGTGCGGGATACCGGGTCCAGGCCCTCGTGCTCTCGCCTCTCGCCACCGCGCGGGCGGTTCTCTCGGAAGACGAGAAGGAGGTCGGAGTCGCGATGGTGGACGTGGGCGCAGCCCGCACCGAGATCGCCGCGTACTACGAAGGGAAGATCCGCCATGTGGGCGTCCTTCCCTTCGGCGGCGACAGCCTCACGAACGACATGGTCAGAGGGCTGTCCATCCCCTTCGCGGAAGCTCAGCGCCTGAAGGAGAAACATGCGGTCTCCTTCGCCCAGCTCGTGGATCCGCAGGAGACGGTCGAGGTTCCGGGTCCCGGACCGGGGCAGAAGCGTCAGGTGTCGCGGGAGCTCATCGCTCACATCGTCGAGCAGCGCCTGGACGAGCTCTTCGGGATGGTCCACCGGGAGATGGAGAATGAGCAGCTCCTGGACCGGCTCGGAGCGGGAATCGTCCTCACGGGGGGCACGGCCTCTCTCCACGGAATGGTCGAACTGGCGCAGCAGATCTTCGCGGCTCCCGTGCGCATCGGATACCCCGAGGAGGGGCTCTCGGGACTTTCGGACTCCGTGCGTCGCACCCGCTTCTCCACCGTCACCGGACTCTGCCTCCATGGGGCGGACCGCTTCCACGAGACGGGGGAGGGAGTGTCCACACTCTCTTCCGGCGTCGTCACCCGAATTGGAGCCTGGATCCGTGAATTCTTCTGAGAGCCTGTTCAACGGGGGCGCCTCCGCGCCCGAGACCGATCGCAGCACTACCCGTATCCCCGACAGCAAGGAGGGTCAGATGATGATTTTCGAATTCGAAGAGTCGCCGGTGCAGAATGCCCGGATGAAGGTGGTGGGCGTAGGGGGTGCGGGAGGCAATGCGGTGAACCGCATGGTCGACGAAGATCTGGAAGGCGTCGAGTTCATCTCGGCGAACACGGATGCCCAGGCCCTCAAGTGCTCGAGGGCCCAGGTCACCATCCAGCTCGGGAAGAAGCTGACCCGGGGGCTTGGAGCGGGTGCGCGCCCGGAGATCGGTCGGCAGGCTCTCGCCGAGTCGGAGGAAGAGGTGCGGGCGGCGCTCGAGGGAGCCGATCTCGTCTTCATCACCGGGGGAATGGGAGGAGGCACCGGAACCGGAGCCGCTCCCCTGATCGCGGACATCGCTCGGGAGATGGGCGCCCTGACCATCGGGATCGTGACCCGTCCCTTCTCTTTCGAAGGGAAGAAGCGGGAGCGCCATGGGGACCAGGGGATCGCCGAGCTGACCCGCTCGGTGGATACCCTGATCGTGGTGCCGAACGATCGCATTCTCTCGGTGGTCGGGAAGGGAACCTCCTTCAAGGCCGCGCTCAAGCGGGCCGACGAGGTTCTTCTCCATGCAACCCAGGGGATCAGCGACCTCATCCGAGTGACCGGTGAGGTGAATGTGGACTTCGCCGATGTGCGCACGATCATGTCCTGCCGCGGTCCGGCGCTCATGGGATCGGGCTTCGGAGAAGGAGAGAATCGAGCCGTGGAAGCGGCCCAGGAAGCCATTTCCTCGCCCCTGCTCGATGAGGTATCCATCAAGGGAGCTCAGGGGGTCCTGATCAACATCACGGGCGGCATGGATCTCGCCATCGATGAAGTGACGCAGATCTCGACCATCATATCGGAGGAAGCCGGAGACGATGCCGAGATCATCTTCGGAGCGGTGCACGACCCGGAACTCGAAGGGAAGATTCGGGTTACGGTCATTGCGACCGGGTTTGGCCGCCCGGGAGAACGGCAGGAGCCGGTCATTCGTCCCGACTTCCGGCGCAGCACCGCACCCTCCCGCCCCTCGGCTCAGCCTCGCCGGATGGTAGTGGGGGGTGGTGCGGTGGAGGACGGGGTGGTACCCTTCCATCGTCCTCCCGAGCGGATCGTGGAGCCGGGCCAGATTGGTGAATTGGACATCCCGACCTTCATTCGTCGCCAGATGGACTGAATCGAACACGCGCAATTGACCGGGAGTCGCAGAAACGGATGCTGAATGGAATGAGGGATTTCCTCGGCCGTCAGAGCCTGGCCGTTGCCGGAATGGGCGCGTTCCTCGGGCTGGGCGCAGTGACGGCCGTGCCCCTCGTGTCCGGAGGCGTCCCCGATGCCGGGATGCTCGAGCCGATTCTCGCGGCCTCGGCGGAAGAAATCCGGGTTGAGGTCCTGGGCCCCGGGCAGACGTTCGGTGGCGTGCTCGCCCGGGCCGAGATCGCCCACGCTGAGCAGCAGGCCCTGCTGCTCGCCTTCCGCGAGCGGGCCAATCCATCGCGGCTTCGCGTCGGGACCGAGGTCACCCTCCGGTGGGCGAGGGGTGACGACTGGCTCAGGGGGATGGACGTCGTCGTATCACGGGACGAGCTGGTCCGCCTCGAGCGGGATGAATTCGGGTGGCGCTCGACCCTCCTGGAGACTCCGATCATCGTGGACTCCGTGGCGGTGGCGGGGACGATCATGTCGGATCTGTGGACCGCCGTGGTGCGCAACGAACGCCTCGATGGCATGCCGATCGAGGATCGGGCCCGGGTCATCGACCTGATGGACCGCGTGTTCCAGTGGCAGCTCGACTTCTCCCGGCAGATCCAGCAGGGTGACGAATACCGCCTCGTCTTCGAACGGGAGATCCGCCCCGACGGGTCGATGCGGACGGGACGAATACTGGCCGCCGAACTCGTGAATGCGGGCACCCCCCTGCACGCCGTCTGGTTCGATCTCCATTCGGATGGGGTCGGGGGGTACTACGATCTCGATGGGGAATCCCTCCGACGCGCCTTCCTGAAGGCCCCTCTCGAGTTCAGGCGCATTTCCTCACGCTTCAACCTGAATCGCTTTCACCCGGTCCTCCGGACCACTCGCGCGCACATCGGGGTGGACTACGCCGCGAATTCGGGCACCCCGGTGATGGCGACCTCCGATGGCACCGTGACCGTGAGAGGCGTGCAGGGCGGGTACGGGAATCTGGTGGAGATTCGGCATGCGAACGGCTACGTCACCCGGTATGCGCATCTGAGCCGCTTCGACAGCTCCGTTCGCGCCGGGGGAAGGGTCCGACAGGGGCAGGTCATCGGTTATGTGGGCATGACCGGGCTCGCAACGGGCCCCCATCTTCACTACGAAATGCACCGGAGCGGTCGTGCCGTGGACCCGCTCAATGTGGACATCCCGGCGGGAGACCCCATCCCGGCCGACGCGATGGAGCGGTGGACGGCCGAAATGGATGTGCGCTTCGGACTGCTCGCGGGGCTCAGGACCCAACCCGACCGCGCGCGCACGATCCAGTGAGGATGTGAGCGGCTGAGGGTGTGAGCGGCGGATCCGTCTGGTTTCTGCTGGCGGGGGCGGCCGCAGCGCTTCTGGCGGCTTTTCTCTATCGGTATCGGGAGCTCCCCGTCCGCGGGCGCGGGCTCCTCGCTTTTCTGCGAATCCTCGCCTTCCTCCTTGTCGGCTTTCTCCTCGCGAACCCCGGGGTGCCGGGGCTGGACCCCGATCGACCCGCCCGAGGCGGAGTCCGGGTATTGATTCACGCCGATCCCTCTCTCGAGTTGCCCGGAACCGAAGGTCGGCTCCTGGACGAGGTGATGGTCCGTGCCGAGGCGCTCGGACGGATGGGGGCCACCCTCGCTCTGGCCATCCCGGGCGAACGGGCGACGGAGGCGGTCGACGCGTCCGCTCTCCCGCGACGCACCCTCCCGGCCCCCGGGGTGGATCTCGCCGCGGGGGTCGCCCGGCTGGCGGAGCTGGGCGCGGATACGATCGTGCTCCTTTCGACCCTCCGAATCTCCGCCGCGGAGTGGGATCGGCTCCAGAGGAGCACCGGGGTGCCACTTCGCATCGAACGATTCGGAGGCGGGGTGCGGAACGTGGCGGTGGCCGAGCTGGATCTACCGGAACGCATCCCCGCGGGAGGAGGCGTGGAAGGGTCGGTAGCTCTGTTCGGTGAAGGGGGCGCTCCCGGCGACGAGGTGGAGGTCGAGATCAGGGGGGACGGTACTCTGCTGGAACGGCTGGTTCTCCCGCTCCCGGAGCCCGGAAGCGTGGCGCGGGCCGACTTCCGACTTCCCGTGCCCCCCGATGGGCGGGACGGGGTGCGCTACACGGCGCGGGTGACCGCAGAAGGAGACGTGTTTCCTGCGGATGACGAGCGCGTGAGGTGGGTCGAGATCGGAGAGCCGGTCGGGGGCGTACTCCTGCTCTCGTTCCGCCCCGACTGGGAGCCAGGGGTGCTTCTCCCCGTGCTGACCGAGGTCACGGGGCTGGAGGGAGAGGGATATCTGAGTGCGGGAGGGCGATGGCTCTCCCTCGAATCGGGCGACGCGCCGGTCCGGACGCTGGAGGCCTCGGCGCTGGCTGCGAGGATGGCGAGCGCTTCGCTCCTCGTTCTGCACGGCATCGGATCGGCCCTCGAGGCCCCGCTCCGGGTGGAAGTCGAGGCGCATCCGCGGGTTCTCCTCCTCCCGGACGGTCCGGAGGGGACCGTACTCGTGGGGGTACAGTCGGAGCGCGCGGGCTCCGGGGACTGGCCCGTGCTCCCCGAAATTCCCCCGTCGCCGGTGCGCCCTTTCCTGGAGGGGGTGCGCCTGGGCACCGTCCCTCCGCTCGGAGAGGTCCTCGTGCAGGTCGGGGGCGTCGAGGGTCTCCCGGTGCTTCGGATCCGACCGGAGGGGTCCGACCGGTCCGCGGCGGCCGTGATCCTCGTCACAAGCGGGGAGCGCCGGCGCGCGGTGGCTCTCGCGACCGGGTTCTGGCGGTGGGGGGTGCGCGACGGGGAGCCACGGAGCCTGTACCGCGGGCTCTGGGCCGGGGTTGCGGGATGGCTCCTGGAGCGCTCGGGTACCCCGGGGTTCATCGGGGTCCGGCCGGGGCGTCCGGTGGTCGACAGGGGTCCCATTTCCTGGATTGTATCGCCGGAGTTCCAGGGAGGAGAGGTACAGCTTCAGTCGAGCGGAGAGGGAGGCACCGAGCCGCGTCCCGGGTTGGAAACAGGGCCGGACTCGGCTCCCCCGGAATCGTTCCCGATCGGCACCGCGGGCTCCCTCCAGTCTCCTCCGCTTCCTCCCGGTCGGTATCAGTACACCGCACGCGCCCCCGACGGGGGGGGAGAAGTGAATGGCAGCTTCGAGGTGGAGGCCTGGGTGCCTTCACTCCGCCATCCGCCCGTGGAAGGTCCGCGCTCCGAGACCATCCTTGCCGCCGGCGAGAGCGGAGATCAGGCGCAAACGCGCCCTCTCCGTACCCATCCCCTCCCGTATCTGCTGCTCCTGGGACTCCTGTCGGCCGAATGGATAGGAAGGCGGAGGATCGGCCTGAGGTAGTGGCCTCGTCCCCGGATCGTTTATCTTGCTGTTCAACCCGGCGTCAGTTCGACGCCTCCTCTGCAGCCGCTGGAATGGGCGCCCTGATGCGATTGTTCAGAAAGAAGGAGGAGACCCGAAAGGGGCTCTGGAAGAAGGTCGTGGATCTGGCTCTGACCGATGTGAAAGTCCTGGCAGGAGGGATGGACCATGAGTCGCTCGAAGAACTCGAGGAACGTCTGATCGCTGCGGACTTCGGCGTTGCCGCGACGCTTCGACTCGTGGATCACGTGGAAGGGCTGGCCCGAAGAGGCAAGGTGGGAGGGGGTGGAGCGCTCCGGGATGCCCTGCGCGCCGAAGTCGGGCGGATTCTCGACGAAGGCCCCGATCGGGAGCTGGCTGAAGCCGGGCCCGAGGGTGGTCCCACCGTCTACCTGGTGGTGGGTGTGAACGGGGTGGGGAAGACCACCTCCATTGCGAAGCTGGCTCACCACCTCATCCGCGACGGCAAGAAGGTCCTCGTGGGGGCGGCCGACACCTACCGGGCCGGAGCGGTTCGCCAACTGGAAAGCTGGGCCGATCGGGTCGGAGCCGACTTCGTCAGGGGGAAGGAGGGGGGAGACCCCGCCGCGGTCGCCTTCGACGCGATCGAAGCCGGGATCGCGCGCGGCGCGGACGTCGTGATCGTGGACACCGCAGGTCGCCTCCACACCAACAAGGGGCTCATGGAAGAGCTGCGGAAAGTCCGGCGAGTGATCGAGCGCAAGCTCCCGGGAGCCCCCCACGAAACGCTGATCGTCCTGGATGCCACCGTCGGCCAGAACGCCCTGGCCCAGGTCCGCGCATTCGGAGAAACCGTGGCCCTCTCGGGAATCCTCCTGGCCAAGCTCGATTCGAGCGCGCGGGGAGGGATCGTGGTGGCGCTGATGGAAGAGTTTGCGATTCCGGTGAAGCTGGTGGGTCTCGGTGAGGGCGTGGACGACCTCGACGCCTTCGAGCCGGAGGCCTTCCTCGATGGGGTCTTCGGGTAGAGGCGTGCCCGGGTAATGGGGTACTCCCACCTGGATCGACCGGTTCAATTCCTGAAGGGGGTGGGACCGAAGCGGGCCGATGCGCTCAAGAAGCTCTCGATCGGAACCGCCCGGGACCTTCTCCACCACCTCCCCCGGCGCTATGACGACGCGTCCACGATCCGGCCCATCGCCTCGCTCGAGGTCGGAATGGACGCCACGGCCGAAGGGACGATCCGCTCCAAGGGGGTGATCCCGACGCGTTCGGGACTCCGCATCTTCCAGGCGGTCCTGCAGGATGAATCCGGATACGTGACCTGTTCATGGCCGGGGCAGCCGTGGCTGGATCGCAAGCTGCGGGAGGGCGATCGCCTGCTCGTGACGGGGCCGGTGAAGCACTTCCACGGGCGGCAGATTCACCCGCGTGAGTTCACCGTGATGGCCCGGGGGGAAGGAGGGAAGAAGGGGGCGCGCGGCGTGGTCTTTACCGCCTACCCCTCCGTCGACGAGGTCCCGCAGTGGACCCTGAGGGAGATCTTCGAACGAAACCTCGACTGGCTCCTGGAGAATGCCGGGGAGGAGGAATTCCTTCCGGACGGGGTGCGGGAGGAACTCGGGCTTCTTCCCCTTCCGGAGGCATTCCGGCGCCTGCATCGGCCGACATCGCTCGACGAACCCCCGTCAGGCCGCGCCCGCCTCGCCTTCGACGAGCTTTTTTTCCTTCAACTCGTGCAGGCGCTGGCCCGTCATCGCGAGACCGAGGTAGAGCCCGGCATCGTCTTCGAACGGACCAACGACCGGATCCGCCCCCTCCATGACGCACTCCCCTTCCGACTGACCGGCGCGCAGGCCCGTGCGCTCCGGGAGATCACCGCCGACATGACTTCGACCCGGCGCATGAATCGCTTCCTGCAGGGGGATGTCGGAGCCGGAAAGACTCTCGTCGCCCTCTTCGCGCTCCTTCTGGCACGGGAAAGCGGCTACCAGGGAGCCATCATGGCTCCCACGGAGCTCCTGGCCGAGCAGCATGCCGGCACCATCACCTCCCTCCTCGCTTCCGCAGGGCTCCCCGATCGGGTGGTCCTGCTGACCGGGCGGCTTCCCGCCCCCGAGCGCCGTTCGGCTCTGGCTGCGATCGCGGACGGGAGCGCCGGGATCGTGGTCGGCACGCACGCCCTCATCCAGGAAGGGGTCGATTTCGCCAGACTCGGCCTCGTGGTGGTGGATGAACAGCATCGATTCGGGGTGAGGCAGCGGATGGCGCTCACGAGTCCCGGAGGTTCCGGACCCCGCCCGGACATGCTGGTCATGTCGGCCACTCCCATCCCCCGATCCCTTGCCCTCACCCTGTACGGGGACCTGGATCTGAGTGTCCTCGACGAAATCCCTCCCGGACGGACACCGATCCGGACCGCCTTGCGCTATCCGTCGGCGAGGGAGGCGGTCTACGAGCGAGTGCGGTCCGAACTGGATGCCGGTCGTCAGGCGTACATCGTCTATCCGCTCGTCGAGGAATCGGAGAAGCTCGATCTGAAGGCGGCCACACAGGAGTTCGAGCGACTCACGACGGAGGAGTTCCCGGGACGGCGCCTGGGGCTCCTGCACGGACGGCTCGGGAGCGACGAGAAGGAGTCGGTGATGCGGGCCTTCCGCGACGGCGAGGTAGAGCTCATCGTGGCGACCTCGGTGATCGAAGTCGGCATCGATGTCCCGAATGCCACGGTCATGGTGATCGAGCATGCGGAGCGCTTCGGCCTTTCGCAGCTCCACCAGCTCAGGGGGAGGGTGGGGAGGGGATCGGCCGAATCCGTCTGCATCCTGATCGCGGAGCCGGGTGAGGTGGCGGCCGATCGGCTGAACGTGTTCTGCCGGACGACCGATGGTTTCGCGATCGCCCGGGCCGACCTGCGGATCCGGGGCCAGGGAGATCTGTTCGGCGCGCAGCAGCATGGCCGGGACGTGCTCCTGAAGCACGCCGATCTGATGGAGGACGAGGCGCTTCTCATGAGCGCGCGAGCACTCGCGCGCGGCATCATCGCATCAGACCCGGAGCTCGGGAAGCCGGAGCACGGGAGGGTTCGCGAGGTGCTGGAGGGGCGCTACGCGGAACGGCTCGACATGTGGAAGGTGGGGTAGCCGGGAGGGTGGATGGCGCGGCTACTTGGTGGTCATCGTATAGACCCCGTCCCACCCCTCCGGAGGCGGGTCGGAAATGAACTCCCGGCAGCGCCCGATGTAGAGCTCGGAGGGGCCATCCCCGGGCCATTCGGCGAGGATCGCCTCGAAGGCGGCGAGCGCCGCCTCGAAGCGCCGGTCCCGGTACAAGCCGAGCGCCGCCTCGAAGTGCTCGGTCAGGCGGTTCATCCCTTCCGCAGCTTCGGCCGAGGTCTCCCTGCGCGCACCAAGGATTTCGTGGATCGTGACCGGTTCTTCCTTGCCCTTCACCCGGATCCGGTCCAGCTCGCGGCCCAGCATCTCGCCCTTCACGTCGGTCCACGTGAACTCCGAGACCATGATCGTGGTCCCGTAGAGCTTGTTCGTGCCCTCGAGCCGTGAGGCGAGGTTCACCTGGTCGCCCATGACCGTGTAGTCCATGATGCGGCGGCTCCCGAGGTTCCCGAGGAGCATCTGCCCCGTGTTGATCCCGATCCGAGCCTCCAGGAGTGGCTTGCCCTCCGCTTCCCACTTCTCGCGGAGTCGGGCGAGTTCGCGGTCCATCCTGAGGGCGGCCTGGCACGCCTTCACGGCATGATCCGCCATGGGAACCGGGGCTCCGAATTCCGCCATCAGCGCGTCACCCTGGTACTTGTCGATGATGCCCCCCTCCTCCATCACGATATCGCTCATCGCGGTGAGGTACTCGTTGAGGAGCTCCACGAGCTGGGTCGGCGTGAGGACTTCGGAGACCCCGCTGAAGCCGGCAACGTCACTGAACAGCACCGAGAGGACGCGTTCCTCTCCCCCGAGCTGGAGAAGCGCCGGGTTCCTGATCAGCTCGTCCACGACGGATTCCGCAACGTACTGCTGGAACATCCCCCGGATCCGGGCCTTCTCGGCCTCCTCCAGAACGTAGAGGGCCATGGTGGTGCCGGCGTATGCCACCCCCGATGAGAGCGCCGGCGCCACCGCCCAGAGCCAGGCCCCCTGGAAGATGAAGAGCGCATAGGCCGCCCCCGCAGCGCCCGCGATGAGGAGGAGGGTGAGCCCGGCCCCCATGATGCCGCGAACGCGACCCGCGGCGAGCACCGTCAGCAGGCCGATCAGGAAGATCCACGCGTACTGGAAAGGGCGGGGAATGAAACGGATCCAGTCGCCGGCAAGAAGCGTGGCGACCGCACTCGCGTGAATCTCAACTCCCGGGATCTGCTCCGTCACCTCGACCCCGGCCCCCTCCCGGAAGGGGGTGGGATGGTAATCCTGGTGCTCCACGATCGTGGAGCCCACGAGCACGATCTTCCCCTCGAGACTTCCCGCTGCGAGGTGATCGAGGAAGAGCCCCATCTCCCATCCGCCCAGATCGACCTCGCCGTCGTCCAGGATATCCAGGTAGGAGTAGCTCTGAACGTGCCCCTTCCCGCCGCGGAAGTTGATGAGCATCCCCCCTGCGGGACCGCGGGGGATCTCCCGATCGCCGAGCCGCCATCCCTCCGCGGTTTCCACGAGGGCCTCAGGGGGAAGGTCCATGTACCGAAGGGCGGAGTGCACACCGAGTTGCAGGATCCGACCCTGGAGGAAGTTCCCCCCCATCGGGTATTCGCGCACTACCGCGTCGGCACCGTCCGGGAGAATGCCGACCAGCCCGATCGGCACACCCGTCAGCTCGCCCCGCGGCGCTTCCAGCCCCACTACGGTGGCCTGACCCGTACTGCGCGGGTCGTGGTACGCTCCGAGGATGGCGATTCCGGTCTCGTCGATCGCCGCGCGGAAGATACTGTCTTCGGCGGGGAAGGGATCGAAGAAGGTGACATCGAAGGCTACCACCTTTGCCCCGGCCCGGTCGAGGTTCCGCAGGAGCTGCGCGTGTCGCTCCCGCGACCAGGGCCACCGTCCGAGGGCGGCTTCGGCATCGAGGTCGATGGACACGACCACGACCTCTTCCGAGATCGGGAGGGGGCCGCGGAGCGCGAACCACTGATCGTAGATCCGCCGCTCCAGGACCTGCCCCACCCTCGCCTCGGTAACCCCGATCGCGAGGAGTGGGGCGAAGATCGCTACCGACAGCAGAAGGAGGAAGAGGCGTTTCCGCTGGTCTCCTCCGGAAGCACTCATCGCCGCGTCAGGAGGGCCAGGCTCAGAAAGCTCTCACGACGCGGAGTCGGGCAATGATCTCGCGGGTATCGCGGTCGGCCTGGCGGTCATCCGTATACGAAACCACCCCGGTCTGGAAGTTGACCGCCGAGCCTTCCATCCACCGCCACTCGGCGCCGCCCGTGAATTCGCGGCGTGAGTAGTCCAGGCCAAATTCGCCCGCATTCTCGGGGCTCACTGCCGAGGTGAGTGATGCGTTGAAGGTTCCTGTCCATCGCTCGGAAAGCCGATGGCGGAGATCACCCATGATGCGGTGGAAGTCGGTAGATGCGTTGTCGAATCCGGTCAGCTCGGACCGGGAGAGCCCGTACATCGCGCTGAATTCGGATCCACGCCCCGCGGTCTCCCCCTGGATGCCCCCGAGGATGAAGGTGTTCTTCGAGCCCGCCGTGGGGTTCGCGTCATCATCCCGCGTGACCAAAGCTCCGCTCAGATTGAAACGGGTCGTCAGCCCCTCGCGGAGTCCGAAGGGGATGGACATACCGGCCGAAATCGTGCGATTCGATTCGTCCCGGGCGTCCTGCTCACCCACCGCGAGATCGTTGGAACGGGCTCCGCTCCGGAAGGCGGCGTTCAGCCCGAAGGAGGTGGGTGACGCCTGCCAGTTGAGATCCAGGAAGACTCCGGAGCTGGTCGTCGTCGCGGTCTTGATGTTGTCCAGGTTGTCTTCGTCACGCTCGAACCCGGCGGAGACGGCCAGGGAGTTGTCGAACATGAGGAAAGAGTCGCGCACACGGAATCCCGCGCGATCCCTCTGCATGGCCGGGTTCCCGAGGGAGTAGTAGGACCCTCCGATCGAACGCCACTCAGCCGAAATGACGTGCGCCCCGCCTCGAATCGTGGCCCGGACCTGCTGCGACAGGCTGCTCATCTCCCGGGGATCGAGCGGGATGGTCGATGCGTTCAGGATGAACCAGCGCTCGTAATCCCCCGGGTTGATGTCCAGTGGCTCGTAGCCCTGTGCCTCCATGATCGAGTCGAGCTGGGTCTTCGAAATCGGGCCACCCGAGATGTCGTTCGCATACAGGGAGAATGCGTTGTCATACTGCAGATGCAGACGACCGTCGAAGAAGCGCGCCGACAGGTCCGCTCCCGCCACCAGGTTGTCCTTGGGATGGGGGTTCACGGAGCGCGAACCGAGTGTCGCATCTCCCGGCTCGGTGCGGAGCGCCGAGAGGGAGTTCACGTCGTCACGCACGCGGAGAAAGGTGAATCCGGCCTGGAAGGTCTCGCCGCTTCCGAACGACGGGCGTACCGCGAAGAGGTCGCGCTGGTGGGTGCCCATCTGCTGGATCTGCGCGGGGTCGAGGGGGTTCAGGCGCCCCTCCACAGCACGTCGGCTCTGACCCGCCACGACGGTCAGGTTCCCGAAGCGGCTCCGGGCCTCCGCCGTGAGCCCTCGGACACGCTGGCCGGAGAGGATGAGGCTCTGCAGGGCGGGGTTCGCGTCTCCGAGGGTCAGGTTCAGATTGTTCGAGCGCACGTCGAAGCGATACCGGTTTACCGCCTGCCGGTCCGAGCTTTCGTATCCGCTCGCATGGATCCGGGTCGAGTAGCGCCATCCGGGCACGATCGTTCCCGCGAGGTTCAGCCAGAAGAGAGGAACGCTCGTGTCGTCTCTGCGGAAATCGGCGCCGGGGCCGGAAACCGACGCGGTTCTCCCCTCGAAGATCACGCTCCCCTGCGCCTGGGTCCACTGGGGAAGAGGACGCCTTCCGCCCTCCTCGGTCGCGGCCCTGTCTCCGGTAACGGTGAAGGTCCAGGACACGGGGGGAAGGGGCTGCCCCGTGCGGTCCCGCGCAGTCACCACGACGCGCTGGAGCCCCGGGGGAATTCCGATGGGGGGACGCCAGGTGACGAGCTCAGGACTCACCATCGCTTCCGGGGTGATGTCCCGGTTGTTCAGGCGGATCTGGATCGAGGAGGGGTCCAGTCGACCCGCCGGATCGAAAAAGGAGACCGCGATCCCGACATCGCCCTGCGCGACCCGCTCACCGGGGCTGGGCGACAGCACGAGGGTCTCGAAGGCGGCATCCTGGGCCGAAACCCCGGGGGCCCCGGCGAACGCCAGCGCGATAGCGAGAAGGACGGAACCTGCCCATGTGCGCCTCATCACTCTCCCCCTCCTGCCGCGGATGTGGTCCCAACTGGAACCTGTATCAGCACGATGCGTGTTCGCCCATCGGGACCCGTCATGGGAATTTCGATCGTTTCCCACTGTGCCTGCTGCGTCTGCGTAGTTGTGCTGGCCCCGAGCCCCTCGCCCGATGACAATGCCTGGAAAGTGGTCAGCTCCGATTGCGGAGTGGCATCCACGACCGGCGCCTCGTTGGCCGCCCCCACCACTCCCCGGTTGCCCGCCGGGATCTGCACGGTTCCCACGTCCGTGAAGAAGTCGAGCAGCCCCTCGAGGGTAATGATCGTCGTGCGCCCGTCGTTCTCGACTCTCACGATGAACTCCGTTCCGCGAACCGCGGCTACCGCCGTCGGAGTCTGGATACGGAACTCCGAACCGTCTCTCCGGTTCACCTGGGCCCAGAATTCGCCTGACTGGATGTCGATGATCTTGGTCATCGCCCCCCGCTCTCCCTCGGTCCGGATCTCCATGATCGTCTCCGGGTTCATCCGGATCACCGAGAGGTCGTCCGTGAACTGGATCGCGGCGCGCGTGTTGACCGAGGTCTGAACGAAGTCGCCTCCATTGAGCGATTCCATCAGCGTGGCGAGCCGCGGATCCTCGTCCGGGGTCTGAGCTCGACGCAGGAAGAGCTCACTGTCGAGCGAAAGCGCCCGCACGATGGCGATATTGGGGAGTCCGGGCTGCTGCGCCGCCACGGCTCCTGGAAGAAGGGCGGCCGAGACCGCCGCAAGCACGAAAGAGCGCGATAGCGTGAGTCTTGTCATGGGGCCCTCAGCGGACGGTTACGGTGCCGACCTGGATTTCTCCAGAGGCGATCCTGCGGAGAATTTCGTCGAGCACGGCCTGTGTTACCGGGCGTCCACCCACCATGGCCGGCCCGGAGGGACGGAAGCCCTGGAGTTCACCCCCCAGTCCGAAGGCCTGGGCGATGGCGGCGATCTGGTCGACGAGTTCCGAGGTGGCCGCGGATTCGTCGGTGGCACCCGAAGGGGACGACATGCGGAACCAGAAAATGGGGCTCTCGAGTTGTTCCACGCCGCCAGAAGTCCGCACCTCGCGCACGATCTGCCAGGCGTATGTGCGGCCCTGCTCCAGCGGAAGCGCCTGGGCGGAGCCGGGGTAAACCGCCGTCGTGGCCCGAACGCGCGACTCCCACGCCGCGAACCCCGACATCGCTTCCTCCGCAGAGACCCCGGCATCCACCCGGGCCACCCGGATCCGATAGTCCCCGCCACCGGCGGCGAGGGGGGCATCCCCGCTCCAGAGGAAGCGGGGAGAAGGCGTGGTGACGATGGGAGCTGGATCGCCAAAGAGCCTGCCGGGCGACAGAAGTTCGATCCGGGTCGGGTTGATCACCTCCCTCGAGACCTCGGCTCGGTCGAGCACGATCCCCTGTGCGGTGCGTACCTCCACCGTGAAACGATAGGTCCCCGCCGGAAAGAGCCCCGTCTGGCGAAGTTGATTGGTCAGTACATCGGAGTTCGAACCGAACTCGAAGTCGGCGGCCGATACATCGCGGCCGGTAGTGGCGAGGTCCTTGCTCGAGATGCGGCGGACACCGGTTTGGAGCGGGAACGGGTTGGTGGCGGCGCGCACCAGGAGGACGCTCTGCGGGCGAACCATGTTGACGGTCAGCTCCAGGACCACGGACTGGGTGTTCCCAGTCAGGTTCTGCAGCGTCATCGCGAAGAGGTCAGGCTGGAGCCCCGGGCTGAACGGGTCGAAGTCCGAGAAGTAGATGGACTCAGCGGGGTAGAGCCAGTCCAGCGCGAGCCGGACCTGTGCCTCAACGGGAGGCGGGGTCAGGACAAGGGCGATGCCGAGCGCCCACGGGATGGAACGCGAGTACCTGCGCATCGGAGGGACTCCGGAGTATGTCGAGAATGAACCGGGCACGGCCGCTCGACCGCGCCGACGGACAGTTTAGGGCATGCTCGCCACTTATGCCACTTTCTCGATGCTTCGGCAAGAGCGGGGACGCTCCCTGAGGGCCCGGGAAAATACTGGCTGGACCGTCAGGCTCCCGCCCGCACTCCGGCATCGGCCCGGTTCCCCGGTTCTTCAACCCCCTCGTGCATCAGCCCACGATCCGGAACTCCACTCGCCAGATCGAAACAATCACATGCCCCATGGAATCCTCCGATACCGAGAAGAGGTGGCGGTCGCTTCCATTCACCGCCCCGAACAGTTCGGGACGGCGCACGCGGGCGAGCACCGTGCCGCTGGAGCTGTCGACGACCTCGACCACCGTGTCGAACGTGGCGGACCAGTCATGCTCGACCATGTTCATGACCATGGGCCCTTCCGTCGGAGCCCAGTCGATGGGCGCGACCCTCGTTATCAGGAGCACCCGGTCCGACCCCATGTCACGGATTCCGAAGGTGCGCGGAACGGGCGGCGCCCTCAGCGGCTCACCCTCAGCGGGCGGTGCGCCTTCGGGGAACCATCCCCGCTGTACCCCCACCCTGCGCTCCGTTTCCCCTGTCGATACCCGGAGGATGATGAGCGAGGAATCCCCCGATCCGCTCCAGAATCGGTTGCCCGGAGCCGACCCGAGGAACGGCTGGATGTTCGCGGTGCGGCCATCCGCTTCCTCCAGCGTTCCATGCGCAGGCGTGGGCCGCAGGTTAACGATTGATTCCTCCGCTTCGGATGCGGTTGCCGACCGGCTCGAACTCGTGAGGTCGGGCACGTTCCCCTGACCTGCGCGGGATGGACGAGTGCGCAATCCGCTTGCTTCGCGGGGACCGCGTCCCCGGCTCGGCCGTCGATGTACCGTTCGTGTCTGCGTTCCGTCAACAGCGGAACATCCACCGTCACCACGACGGTCGATGTTCCACTGGTGCGCCCGGCTCGATCCACCGTTGGAGCATCCACCGTCGCCACGACGGTCGATCTTCCAGTCGTGGTCGCGACACGTCACGAGTGGTACATCGACGGGCGCTTCGCTGATCCGGTCGGTTGGGGGTGGTGATTGAACGACGCTGCATGGCCTTGATCACCGCCGGGCCATGCAGGTTGCGGCGCGGCTGCAGCAGCGCACACGCCAGCGCCACACCCCTGCACACACGGAGGAGGCTACCCACTCGAGACGGGGAGGAGCCGAAAAAAGGGTATACGCGGGCAGCCCTCACCGCACGAACAGCATTTCCCGGTAGCTCGGCATCGGCCGCAGGTCGTCCGGGATCATGCGCTCCAGACTGTCGACCACCTCCCTGACCTTCCGCATCGCCGGAATGATGTGGTCACGCATGTGCACGGCCTTGCTGGCCACATCGTCGCCTCCGAGCTCCGCATTCTGCTCCTGGAGGGTCTGGAGGGCCTCGTCGAGTCGATCGATCTGTTCGGCCAGCGCTTTCGCCACCCGGCTGAGCCCCGTCGAGCGGATCCCGAGCTCCTTCCCCCGGGTCAGCGCGGTCGTGAGCTCGTTCAGGTACCGGGCCGCAGCCGGGAGAATCATCGTGGCCGCGATCTCGGCCGTGGTTTCGCCTTCGATGTTCACCGTATGGAAGTACTGGGCAAGGGCGATCTCGTACCGGGACTCGAGCTCCCGCCGGCTGAGCACGCCGAAGCGCTCGAAGAGTTCGGCGTTCTTGTCCTTCACGAGATGGGGGAGGGCGTCGAGGGTGCTCTTCAGGTTCAGGAGTCCCCTCCGTTCGGCCTCGTCCTGCCAGGCCTCGGAGTAGCCGTCCCCGTTGAAGATGATGCGACGGATCCCGGGCACGACCTCGGCCAGTACCAGGCGGAGCGCATCGGAGAGCGAGGTCCCCTTCTCCAGCTCCACCTCCAGCATCCCGGACAGCTCGGCCACCCCTTCGGCCATGATCGTGTTCAGTACGGTAGCCGGGAAGGAAATCGACTGGGAAGCGCCCAGCGCCCGGAACTCGAACTTGTTCCCGGTGAAGGCGAAGGGACTCGTGCGGTTGCGATCTCCCGCATGCTTCGGCAGATCGGGGAGCACCCTCACGCCGAGCCCGAGAAGCCCTCCCTGCCGGGAGCTGTCAGCGCGCCCGGCCTCCGCGATCTGATCGAAGATGTCGGTGAGCTGATCGCCCATGAAGACCGAGATCACCGCGGGTGGGGCCTCATTCGCCCCGAGACGGTGATCGTTTCCGGCGAACGCCACGCAGGCCCTGAGGAGGTCCTGATGCCGGTTGACCGCCCAGAGCGCCGCGGTGCAGAAGAAGAGGAACTGCATGTTCTCATGCGGCGTGTCGCCCGGCTCGAGCAGGTTCGCGGACTCGGTGGCGAAAGACCAGTTGAGGTGCTTGCCACTCCCGTTTACGCCCGCGAACGGCTTCTCGTGGAGAATGCAGACCAAACCGAACTGCCCCGCCACCCGCCGAAGCGTCGACATCATGAGCTGCTGGTGGTCCGCGGCGAGGTTCGCCTCCTCATACACGAACGCGGTCTCGAACTGCCCGGGGGCGACCTCGTTGTGCCGGGTCTTGACCGGAACCCCGAGTCGGTAGAGCTCTTCCTCCACGGTCTGCATGTACTCGAGCACCCGCCCCGGAATCGACCCGAAGTAGTGGTCCTCCAGCTCCTGCCCCTTCGGGGGAGGCGCACCCACGAGGGTGCGGCCCGCCGAGAGAAGGTCGGGGCGGCGATAGTAGAACTCCTGGTCGATCAGGAAGAACTCCTGCTCCGGTCCCACCGTCGCGCGGATACGCCCCGCGGCGACACCGAAAAGACGCAGGGCGCGCCGCACCTGTTCGTCCAGGGCATGAACCGAGCGAAGGAGCGGGATCTTCTGGTCGAGCGCATCCCCGGCCCAGGACGAGTAGGCGGTCGGGATGCAGAGCGTGGCCCCTCCCGGCCCCTCCACGATGAATGCGGGCGACGTCGGATCCCATGCCGTGTAGCCGCGCGCCTCGAAGGTGGTGCGCAGCCCCCCGGAGGGGAGCGACGATGCATCCGGCTCCCCCTGGATCAGCTCCGTGCCGGAAAACTCGGTGACAGCCGTTCCCGGAGTGGCACCCGGAGCGAGGAAGGAATCGTGCTTCTCCGCAGTGAGTCCGGTGAGGGGCTGGAACCAGTGCGAGAAGTGCGTAGCTCCGTTCTCGAGTGCCCATTCCTTCATCGCCACCGCGACGGCGTCGGCCACCGTGGCGTCCAGTTCGGAGCCATTCTCGATGGTGCTCGTGAGGGCGCGGTAGGCTTCCTTCGGGAGACGGGCCTTCATCTGCTGCAGGCCGAAGGTTCGGCTTCCGAAGATGGCCTCCATCTCACCGCGATCCTTCCGCCTGCCGTTCGGTTCGGCAGGGCTCCAGTTCTTGGCGGCGGCGAGCGTGTCGAAGCGCGGGATGACTCTGGGCATGGTCGGGTCCTGGTTGTTCGTGAGATCGTGGCTGCCGGATCGGAGGCGCATCCTTCTCAGCCTCCGGATGCATTCCCATGGAGTATACGCCTCTCCCGGGTTGAGGTGAAGGCAGAATCGGGGTTAATATAAGAATGATTGAATTAGCGTAATTAGACTTAGGTAATATCTTGTTCCGGAGAAGGCAGGATGCCGCCAGCGTCTGTCGATCGCGACTTCATCGGGCGCGACATGGAGCGCGGTGCCCTCGCGGGTCTTTCCCATTCAGCCGCACCCGCCGAGGCATGGGTCTCCGGGCCGGATGGAAGTGGAAAGACCCTGCTCCTGGCCCGGGCGCTCCCGGGTCCCCGAACCCTTCATTTCCAGGTGCCGGACCTCCCGGTCGTGCGGATCGTCGAGGACATGGCAAGGCTGACAGGAGAAGTGATCGGAGAGGAGCTCCGTTCCCGGTCCGCCGGGGTGCTCCCCCGGGACGCCACCGACCCGGGGTGGCTCTCCCTCCTTTTCGGGATCGTGGAAGAGGTCGAGAAGACGGGGCGGCCGCTGATCCTGATTCTGGATGGCATCGAACCGCTCGAAGGCGCCGGACGTCCCTTCCGGGAGGAACTTGGCGAGTTCCTGGGTCGAATCCGGAGCCGAAAGCTCCCGATCACGGTGGTACTGGCCGCGCGCCGAAAGGCCGCGCTGGAAGCGCTCCGGGGATCCGAGGCCCGGCCCGATCTCGACCTCGGCCTCGGCGGGCTTCCCCTCCGCGATGCCGGTTGGGGACATGGCGCGACCACCGCCGAGGAGGCTTTCCGGCACTGGGCGGTGTTCGGAACGCACCCCGCGCATCTTCCGGGCCGGGGGGAAGCCGGGTCCGACGGCGGGAAGGGGGAGAGTCTGAAGGACGCGGTGATACGCCGGATCCTGACCCCCGGGGGAGATCTTCACGATCGTCCGATCCGGCGGATGGAGTGCCTCTTCCAGCGTCCGACCCGGTATTCTTCCCTTCTCCGAACGCTCGCAATGGGGCCGATGGACTGGGGAACCCTTCTCGGTGCGACCCCTGAACTCGAGCGGGGAGGGCAGCTCGCCCCCTACCTGCAGCGCCTCGAAGAGGCGGGACTCGTGCGGATCGAGCGTCCGGTGGATGCGCCTGCTTCGTCCAGGCGACGACGCTACAGCCTCGCGGATCCCTTTCTCGCCTTCTGGTACGGACTCATCCTTCCGGTGCGAAGCCTTCTCGATGGCAGCCGCGGGGAGGAGGTCTGGGCCCGGTACGTCGAGCCGGGGCTCGCAGGTCATCTGGCCCGGCGGCTGCCGGAAGCCGCCGGGGAGTGGATGCGCGCCCACGCTCGAGAATCCCTGGGCTTCCGGGCCCGCGAGGTGGGTGCGCTCTGGGGAGGCGACGCGGACTTTGATGTCGTTTCCCGACTCGAGAACGGGCAGGTCTGCTACGGCCTGACCCCCGGGATCGCAGAGGGAGAGGGCTCCGAGTCGATGGGGAGCCGCATGAGGGAGAGGATGCGGGTCACGCGATATGGGATCGGGCGGGAAGCACGCGCGCCGATCTTCTTCCTTCCCGAGGGCCTCGACGAATCGGACGGGGCTCTGCGGCGCGAAGTCGCGCGAAATCCCCTCGCCAAAGTGATCACCCTGAAGGCGCTCATGGGTACGGAACCCCCGCCGGATCCCGACGAAGCGGGGAGGGGTAGGGGAATCGCATGACCCATCCAACCGTTTCGAAAGGCCCCGCTCTAGTCCTGCTCCTTCTCCTCGGGCTCGCGGGGCTCGCGGGAGGGGCCGCTCCGGCGACGGCGCAGGAGATCCGACTCTCCGGGAACCAGGGTTTTCCCGGCATCGACGAGATCGGGAACCCGAGGGGGCTGGGGTTCGGCCTTCGCTATTTCCTCTCGTCCGGGCTCGGAATCGGACTGGAACGGGACCTCTATCGGTCGCATCAGGTGGTTGAACGGTTCGTCTGCGAGCCGAGCGCTCCGGGGTGCATGCCCGAGCCGGTGGCCTTCGACTCCGAACTCGACTTCACGACGCTGATGCTCCTCCTCGAGATCGGGATCTCCGATAGCTGGGCCTTCCGCTTCGGCATCGGCCGTTCAGCGGGTCGGATTACCGGAGAGGGAGAAGGGCAGGATTCGGGCGATGCGCTCGTCCCGGCCCAGGCGGATCTGGGTGCGAGTACCCTGGCCTGGTCCAGGGGCGCGGATGGTACGGTGTTCCTCGCGGAAGTCCTCCGCCCCCTCCCGATCCCGGGCCCCATCTCGTTCAATCTCATGGCCTCCTACCGGAACCATTCCTCGGAGATGTCGGGGTGTGAGGAAGGGAGGTTCTCGCCCTTCTGCGGGCGCCTCGGGATGAGCGAGCTCCAGCTCGGAATCCTGATCGGGGTGGGGCGGTAACCCCTCACCCGCCGCCCGCGGCCCCGCCCGGCACGAGTTCATACCCGAGCGTCTCACCCTTCCGCACCGCCGGGATCCCCTCCACCATCCATGTCGGGGGGGGAGCATCCTTCAGGTAGTAGTCGAAGAACTGCTGCATCCGGATGTTCCAGTCGCGGCGGTTGGCGAAGGTCGTGGGCCAGTGCGGCTCGTCATTGTAGTTCACCATCCAGGCCGGTTTTCCGAGGCGGCGCAT
This sequence comes from Longimicrobiales bacterium, assembly GCA_041743405.1. Lineage (GTDB taxonomy): Bacteria > Gemmatimonadota > Gemmatimonadetes > Longimicrobiales > Gaopeijiaceae > JBGTMU01. Next base: position 23,493 of record JBGTMU010000304.1, read on the forward strand.
GGCGGTGAAGAGCTCGATTCCCTGTTCCCAGGGCACGTGGCCGTCCGCGTCGTTGTGCATGATGAGGAGCGGGGTCTCGATCTTGTCGACCCAGAAGAGGGGTGAGTTCTCGATGTAGCGCATCGGGGCTTCCCAGAGGCTTCCGCCGAGCCGGCTCTGCGTCCGTTCGTACTGGAACTGCCGCACGAGCCCGGTCTCACGCCGGATTCCTCCGTACGCCGAAGTCATGTTGGCCACCGGAGCGCCCGCGGCGCCCGCCCGGTAAAGGCTCTGGGAACGGGTCACCATGAAGGCGATCTGGTATCCCCCCCAGGAGTGACCCTGGAGCCCGACCCGCGCCGGGTCCACGAACCCCCGGTCGAGGAGATGGGTGATCCCGGGGTTCACCGAGTTCACGGCACTTTCGCCGGGATAGCCGATCCGGTAGGCGATGTCGGGGATGAACACGAGGTAGTCCTGGCTCGTGTACATCGGAAACGCGATCCGCGAACGGTGCGGGACCATCGCGTAATGGCTGTGCAGGCCGTCCGACCAGCGCTCGTAGAAGTACACGACCATCGGGTATTTCCGGGAGGGATCGAAATCCTCCGGCTTCATGAGCACCCCCTGCAGCCGGATCCCGTCGAGCGAGGTCCATTCCACAAGCTCCGCGGTTCCCCAGCGGTACTCGTCCTGCTGCGGGTTCGCGTGGCTCACGCGGGTGCGGTCGCTGAAGTCAGGCCCCGATACCCAGAGGTCGGGGAATTCCTCGAAGGTTTCCTGAGTGAAGAGCAGGCGGTCGGACCCGTCGGCCCGGACCGGGTTGGAGAAGTTCCTGCCCTCGAAGATCAGGCGCTCCGGCGTGCCCGCCCCGTCGAGGCGCGCCCGGTAGAAGCCCGCGTCCTTCTCCCACTCGTGGAAGGCTGAGAAGAGAACCGTCTGGGTGGGGCTCCAGCTGCGGGCGTCACGGTCGAGCTGGATGGCACGGAAGCGGATGCCCTCATCCCGACCGACGCTCCGCGTGAGGTTCTGCGGAGCTTCGTTTCCACGTGGGTCCACCGACCAGAGATCGTACCGATCGTAAAGGAGAATGGCCTGGTCCCCATCCAGCCATCCCGCACTCCCGTAGGAGCCGGAGGCACTCGGGGAATCGTGCAATTCGTTGAAGACGGGGTGCGGGATCGCGGCGCTCAGATCGCGGGTCTCGTCGGTCGCGACTTCATGAGCGTACCAGGTGCTGTCCGAGGCCTCGTACCAGGTCAGGAAGCGGCCCTCGGGGGAAAGCGAGGCATTGCCCTGTCCCCCCTCGCGGATGCGCTCACGGGTTCCGGTCCGCACATCCACGAGCCATGTATCCGAGAAGTTGGGTGACTCCCAGTCGGCGATGATCCCGTAGGCCCGGCTGTCGCTTCCGACCGCAAGATCCCCGTCGCCATCATCCGAAAGATTTACGCTCTGGAGTTCCTCGTCGGCGAGCTGGACGATGCGCCCTTCCTCCAGATGGAGCACGGCCTCGTAGCTGCGACGGCGTTCCTGATCGACCCGGCGGGTCTGGACGGTCATGAGTACCGGGTCCTGATAGTGCCAGATCTCCACATTCACCGTTTCCTCGGCGAGCGGCTGGAACTCCGGGGTCTCGCGAGGGGCGGGGCGGGGCGCCGTGCCGAAGAGGAGGCGGGCGCCGCTCGGCGAGAAGGCGACGGATCCGTTCGGGCTGACCCACCACCCTTCCGGGATCCCGGGAGTGCCGGCCGCGGCCACCTGCACTGAACCTTCCATCCCCGAGCGCCAGTGGTGGAGGACGGCTTCACGGACCGAGTCACCTCCGCGGACCGAGTCGCCTCCGCGGACCGAATCACCTTCCTCCGCGCCCCCCGGGGCCGCTTCGCGGTGGAGGAATGCAGCCTGATCTCCGGCTTCGCTGAGTGTCAGGGCGCTGAAGGTTCCCGGGGCCTGGTGGAGGGTCGTGCGCTCGCCGGAAGCGGGATCCATCAGGTGAACGCCGGGCTCCCCCTCTCCTTCGGCCGGGGTGTCTGCGAAGAGGATCGCCTGTCCGTCGTCCGCGAGGGTGAAGGCATCCACCCGGGCAAAGCGGTGCTCAACCCCGTCCATGAGGCTCCGCACGACGAGCGTTCCGGGCCCGGAGCCCTCTTCGGCGTGGAGGTGATACGCCACCCACTCCGAGGCCTCTGCCGGGGCGCGGAAGTTCCGGACTCCGGCCACCTTCACCACCTCTCCTGAAGTGAGATTCAGGATTCCGAGGGAGTCACGCGGCTGCTCCGCCGCGGGCCTGCGTTCGCGACGGGCCGCCCGAGCCTCTTCCGCGTGGGGGCGGATCAGGAACAGCACATGGGATGCGTCTTCGGAAAAAACGGCGGACCCGCCACGCGGCACCCGGTACTCCACCTCCGAATCCACCGCCCGGACGACCAGCTCCCCATCGTGGATCTCGCGCTCCAGGGTGAACAGTACCCAGGCGCCGTCACCCGAGATCGCCCTCGAGCCGATCGTGTTCCAGATCTCGTACGCATCGTGATCGAGAACACGGGCCTGCTGTGCGCCGAGAGGGGAAGTCCAGGCGGCTGCGGAAGCTAGAAGGAGGAAGAGCAGGACGGGGAGCGGAGTTCCCCTCAGCGACGGGGTATTCATCGTGACGGTGCCTCTCGGGTAGGACGTGGGCCTGCCGGGAACGGGGGTTTCCGGCGGTGGGGGAAGATATTCGCCCAGAGGGTCGGAGGCCAACGAAAAGGAAAACGTCGCCGGGCGGGGCACG
>JBGTMU010000305.1:0-3253 GCA_041743405.1 Longimicrobiales bacterium
ATGGGCGGCGGGGCCTGGCGTCCCCGCTGTCGCGGCGTCGATTGGCTCGCCGCAAGCGGAACAGAACGTGTCGCCGTGCTGCAGCGCGGCGCCGCAATTCTCACAGAATCGAGACTGTCCGGTGGATGCGTCGTTATTGGACACGGGCTCCCTCGAAAGCAAATTCAAGTGTTGTTTCGCGAATGTTGACCATCTGCCCCTCAACGACGTCCCAGTTCAGCTGGTGCTGGGTGATGACTCCGGCGACTCTCCCGTCCGTGAAGTCCGCAACTACGGTTTCCCATGCGACGACGATCGCAGGCTCCCCCGGGTTGCCAGCGACGTTCCATGCCGCGCTCCCTGTGAGAGCTTTTCCATCGAGGCGGAAATAGTCGTCATTGGCGAGTGGCGCCAGGGGCGTGCTATCAGGGCTCGCCTGCTTAAAGGGAAACGAGTCCGCGACGTCGTGGCAGACTCGTTGCGCACCCTGCTTGGGGCCACAAATGGTCGCGTTGAAACGCGCGGGGAGGCCGCTGGAGGCCGGTGTGATGTTTAAATCGAAGGTGCAGACCGCGCCGACATTGCACTGTTCGCTGTAGGGGAAAACACCTTCCCGGTAGAGCTGGATCAGTGCCGCGTCGCCCGCAGTCAGAGTCCACTTCGTGACCGAATACTGGCCGAAGATCTCAGCGTCCGCGTTAAGCGCGGCGGACGCGTAGTGGAGATGCTCCTCCCCCAGGATGTCGGGGTAGATCTGGATGTCTTCGACGCCGGTCGCCCGGAAGTTGACGTCCGCGGTCGCTCGGGAGTCTTCGTCGGCCTGCGCCCGTAGCTGCAGCGACAGCTTCGTCTGCAAAGCGCCTCCACTCATTCGTCCGCGTACCCCGTCGTATTGCGGAGCCAGGTCTGACAGCGAGGCCGGCCCACCGTTCCAACGTCCCTCGATGACTACCTGGAAGTAGACGCGGTTGGGATCCTCGTTCGGCGCCGGGTCCAGGAACTCTTCGATTGCGAACACGGCACGACTTCCGTCGGGAGCTTCGACGCGGAGGATCAGCCCGTACTCTGGGGGCGCCGGGTTGGAACCCAGCTGGTAATCCGAGGCGATCGTGGCGAGCACCGTCTTCGACAGGCTCAGCCGAATCGCCTGGCCTGCTGGCGCCGAGTACTTCGAGATCTCCGGCCACTGGTCCTGCTGGTAGGGGTCGAACGGAAGGTTCGCCAGTCCGCCACGCCAGTTGCCGCGACTCGGACACAGGACGTCGCTGCCCAGGCCGATCGTCCCGTCCTCGCAACTCACGCCGTTCACCAGCATGCGGTGCAGGTCTGCGCCGTACTTCTGGAGGGGCAGCGTCCAGACGCGCAGCCGTGTCCGCTGGGCAGGGTACCCGGCTGCGGGATGCCCCTCCGGTTTGTCTTGCAGGACGGCGACCACCTGGATTGGCGGGATCTGGTCGTACCCGGCGATGGGCGTGTAGTCGCCGGTCCACCAGCTCGACGCGCAGTCACCTTTCGGACAGTAGCTCCGGGTTCCCGCGGTGAGCGGCTTGATGTCTTGCAGCATGTACCAGTCGGTCTGGCTGACGCCGTACAGCAGGGCGAGTGAGTACAGTGTTTGCGCGACTCCCAGGCTCGTGGCCCCGACGGACATCGTGGCGCCCTCGACGCCAAGCAGCGATGCCCCTGCATCCGTCACGAATGTTCCCACACCGGTCGAGGCCGACGCTATCTCGGCGTTGAGGTACGCCGAAGGGGCGTCCGAGCTGTAGTAGCCCTGGACCTGGTTGATGATCTCATCGGCAGCAGCGAAGAGGATGGCCGGGCCGGCCGCGCCGCTGACGATGCCAGCGGTAACCAGGAGCGCCGGCGCCCAGCGCACGACGGTCTGGAGTTTCCAGTCCTTGAGCCAATCGACCCAGGTGTCCTGCATCGCTGCCCGCGAGTAGAGCCGCAGGAAGCAGTTGAGCGACGCCCCCCGATCGACCTCGCGCTTGATGACGCGTGAGATGTCTGGGTTGTCGAGGCAGTTTGCAAGCGGCGCGTCGGCATAGGGCAACTCGCCGTAGGGGCTCACGATGCGCAGGTCGAATTCGGCAACCGTGCCGGTATGGAGCAGGTACCGCATGACGCTGATGCCCCAGGGAGCGTAGTAGGCAAGCGCAGACTCCAGTGCCTGCTCGATCGTTTGGTCGTCCGAGTACTGGAGGCTGTCCGGATACTCGCGCGTCCAGGCGCCGCGGTTCTGTACCCACTCCTTGCGAACTGCATCGAGGCGGTCCAGCCCCTCGGTATAGGCAGCCATGGGCGAGAGACCGACACCGGCCATCGGTGCGCTCAGGCTTCCCGCGGGGAGCGTTGCCGCTGCCTGTTGGAAGGCGCTGCCCAGCCGGGCCGACCCGAGGATGACAAACGCACTATCGAGGTCCTTCTGGAGATCCCTTGGGTATCGCACTCGAGAGTGGAGCACCGGCCGGGCGGAGGCGAACTCATCCTCGATGGGAGTCGCGAGCGCCTCGGTGGCGGCGGCCGCGATCTCCTGCGACCACCGGTCGCGATCCGTCCAGTACAGCTCCTCGAGGCCGGGAGCGGCTGGGGGCTGCTCCAACGCCGGCGTGCCGGCTGCCGGGCGAGCAACGACGAGAATCCACGGGACGGGCACATCCCCAAGACGCACCTCGCGCGCCGGGTCACCCGAGCCAAGCGACGTGGCAGTCGAGGGGAGGGTGATCCAATCGCCGGTGTGCGAGAGGGCGATGACCTGCTCGCCGTCTTCGCCAGAAGCCGGGAGGGTGAACGAGACGTCCTCGCGGAGCACGAGCCCGGAATTGGATACGAACTGCCAGGCGTGGCCTTCCCAGTCCCAGGCTGCGCTGGCGTCGGGAAGGGTGACCCGTCGCAGGTCGACGGTCTCACCGAGGAGAACGGTCGCGCCTGGCACCTCGGCCACGGCGCCGGCTGGATGCTCCAGCCGGACCGGAGGACGCACCGCCAGCCCGGACTTGTCCGTGGTACCTTCGGGGCCGAGCACGGTGAGCGCGCTTTCCTGCGTGCCCGGTTCACTGTTGACGGACACGTCATCGTCGCCACCACGCCCGAGGAGCAGGAACGCAGCTACCCCTATCACGCCAATGGCGAGGACTGCTCCGCCCGCCAGGAGCAATGGCCTGCGCCGGCCGGCACCAGCCTGTGTGTTCTGCACGTGCGGGGCAGGACGGGGTTGCCGTGGCGCGGGTGCGGAATGGGCAGGCGCCGGTGCGACGTCTGCCGCATCCGG
>JBGTMU010000306.1:0-10578 GCA_041743405.1 Longimicrobiales bacterium
CTCCCCCCACCCATCCGATTGTAACACGTAGTGCCAACGCCCTTCTGCACGCCCATAACTCATTGGCACAGAGCTACTTGAAAATCCGAACTGTCAAAGATGGGCTTGGACCTGACCCCATCTTTCGTCCGGGATAGCCTGAGCAGGGACCTCCCGCCGGATCTCCCTGATCACTTCTCCTTCCGCAGAGTGAATCAGCAGGGTGTACTCGCCCGAGATGGCGGCGACCGTCCCTCCGCCACGCAGGGGGTGACTCAGGCTGCGGAGAGCGAACGGGTGCGAAAACCATGAGAACCCCCGACCCATCTGGCAGGTCAGATTCGGCTATTGAGCAGCCCGCGGGTTCAGGGGACGAGAGCGAGGCCGGACGATGAGGTCACCCTCTGACGGGAGTTCGAACCACACAGGCATCGGACTGTCGTGGGTGGCTTGGTAACCCCGGAGGAAGATTTCCCCGGCCCCAACATCGTAGAGCCGGAAGTCGACGGGTGACGCAGTTAGCGTCGCAGCCGCAGGCCATTGGCGACGTTGCACACCGTTCAAATCCATCTCAATCAGCCGTGCGTTCCCGTGGTCGAGCGCGAGGAGGCGGGCGATCGTCTTGGGGGGCAACAAGATCTCAAATGGAGAATCATCGGTACACCTCGCGTCGATTCCCGGCCTTGACGACGGTGACAATCAGTTCGAGATCGAGGATCTCGTAGAGGATGCGGTAGTCCCCCTGGCGGATGCGGTACTTCTCCTCGCCACTGAGCTTCTCGCACCCGGAAGGACGCGGCTCGTTCTGTAGACCTTGGATGCGGGCAGCGATGCGCTTGCGGTCTTTGACTCACCACGCCTCCCAAGGCACTTCGGTCCAGAGCGCCTCACCCCCCCGGCCGCCGAGACGGAGTGGGGAAGGCGGGCTGTATCACCCGCACCGGCCCCTCGACCTCGAGAAGGCGGAGCGCTTCGGCAACCCCCCTCTCGAGCTGCGGATCCCGGCCCTCCGCGAGGGAACGGGCATCCATCCGGACCTCGATGTCGGCCGGCACCCCCACATTCTCGGCGACCCAGTCTACCCCGGGCTCGAACACGGCCGTACAGGGTGCGGTCACCGAACCTCCGTCCACCATCGGGTAGTGCGAACACGACGCCACGAGGCCACCCCAGGTGCGGGTGCCGATAAGCGGGCCCACTTCCAGCTTGCTGAAGATCCAGGGGAAGAAGTCGCCCCCTGAGCCGGCGTACTCGTTCACGAGAAGAACCTTCGGCCCCAGAATCCCGGCCGGGAGAGCCATCGGAAGCCCGCCCTCCGCTTCGTTCGTGATTGCAGCCCGGAGCCGCCGGGTCATGAGGTCGACCATGTAATCATCGAGGAGGCCGCCTCCGTTGAAGCGTTCATCGATCACGGCCGCCGAGCGGTCCTGCTGAGAGAAGTAATAACGGTCGAACGACACGATCCCCGGACCGCCGGTGTTGGGCACCCAGACGTAGGCCATCCGTCCGTCGGAGAGTTCATCCACCTTCCTTCGGTTGTCCTCGACCCAGGCCCTCTGGCGGAGCTGGCCCTCGTTCGCGATCGGCACCACGACCTCGACCCGGGCGTCCGCCATGGACGGTGTGGCAGAAACGTGCACTCGGAGCTGACGGCCGACCGTCCCTTCGAAGGCGCGATACGGATCTTCGGCGGCCGTCAGCTCCACTCCTTCCACCGCAAGGAGGTAGTCGCCCTCCCGGATCTCCCTCCCGGGCTGATCGAGCGGGGCGTTCAACCCCGGATTCCACTGCTCGGTCGTGTAGATCCGGGAGATCCGCCACCGGCCGCTGTCGGCCTCGAGGTCCGCACCGAGGAGCCCAACCGGGACAGACTCGACCCGGGGCAGGTCACCGCCGCGCACGAAGCTGTGCCCGATCGAGAGTTCCCCGTTGACCTGATCGAGGATGTAGTTCAGGTCGGCGCGATGCCGGACGTGCTCGACGAGGGGCTCGTAGCGGCGGTATACCGCATCCCAGTCGGCCCCGTGCGTGTTCGGCGCATAGAGGAAGTCGCGCTGCATTCGCCACGATTCATCGAAGATCTGCTTCCACTCGAGAGCGGGGTCGATGCTTGCGCGGAGGTCGAGGGTGACACGCCCTGCTGTTGCGTCCGGGGGGCGTGCGGTATCTACAACGCGCCACTGCCCTCCGGCGAAGAGGAGAATCCGGTTTCCGTCGCCGGATACTGCCATCCTCCCCACTCCCTGCGTGAAGACCGTGGCCTCCCGGCTGGAGAGGGTGAACTTGTGGAGCGTGGCTCCGGGCTGGTTCGGCTGCAGCTCCGAGATGAAGACCGAACCTTTCGGGCCAGCCACCGCACCGGCATAGCGCCGAACCGGCATGGGGATCGCCAGGGTCCGACGTTCAAGGCCTTCGAAGTCGATGCGGACGTCCGAGTCATCTTCGGCCCCGGCCGCTTCCTCCCCGGCCCCCTCGGCTTCCTCTTCTCCGGCTTCCTCCCCACTCTCCACTCGCGTTCCCGGGGCGCTCGACCCACCTTCCTCCTCATCGCTCCGCGGAAGGAAAGGCGTCGGGTCGTCGGCGCGCAGCACGAGGATGTAGGCGCCCTGCGTGGGGTTCGCTGACATGCTCCGGGTGTTGGCCCACCCCGCTCCCACCCCCAGATCGGTACTGGCCAGGAACCAGAGGTGGCGTCCATCCCGATCCCAGGTGGGAGAGAAGGCGTCGGCCATGGCATCGGTGACCGCGCGAGTCTCTCCGGTCTCCAGCGACCAGACGACGATGCGCCGGAACTGGTTCGGGTAGCGCTTCGCGTAGGCCAGCCAGCGGGAGTCCGGAGACCATACGGGCGACATCCCGCCCCGATCTCCTGCGGCCCCGCCGGCATCGGCGGTCAGGATTCTGCCAGACTCGACTTCGATCACCCGCACGCGCGCCCGATCATCCATGAAGGCGATGCGCGTGCCATCGGGCGACCAGTCCGGGTTCCATGCCATCTTCGATTCGCCGATCGAAAGAGAGCGGGTCTCGCCGAGCCCGTCCTGCGGGGCAATCATCAACCGGTATCCGCTCCCATCGTCCGAGAACCAGGCCACCGAAGCTCCGTCCGGCGACCAGACCGGAGCTCGGTCGGCGGCGCCCGCACTCCGCGTGAGGTTCCGCGCACTCCCGTGCTCTACCGGGACGGTGAAGATCTCTCCCCTCGCTTCCATCACGGCTCGCTGCCCGGTGGCCGAGAGACCGGCGGCGAAGACGTTCGTGCCCACATCCACCCAGCGTTCGCGCGCCCAGGGGAAGTCCCCGCGCACGGTGATGGGAATGGCCCGCGTAGCGCCAGTTTCCGGATTCAGGGTGTGAATCCGACCGTCGTGCTCGAAGACCAGCGTGCCCGCACCCCCGGAGAGGTGCTTCGCATCCACGTCGTCGAAAGTCGTGATCTGCTCGAGCTCCCCGTTCGCCGGATCCCAGGACCAGACGTTCGAGGCCCAGTCCCGATCCGAGAGAAAGTAGATCTTCCCTCCCATCCATACGGGATGCGTATCCGTAGTGCGTTCGTTCGGAAGAAGAACCTCTTCGAGCGTCTGCAGGTCGATGAGGACGAGGGGGACGTTCTGCCCGCCCCGGTAACCGCGCCATTCCACATCCCAGCGAGAGGTCTGATCGACCGCGAGGCGGCGACCGTCCGGCGAATACGACCCCGAGAACCCGAAGGGAGAAGGAAGAAGGGTCGAAGGTCCGCCGTCGGGAGAAACGGTCCATAGACGATTGAACCCGCTGGGCGCGGTCTCGCGAGACGAGGCATACAGGATGCGACTGCCGTCAGGCGTCCACCCCCGGGCATAGGCGGGCGCCGGATACCAGGTCAGGCGGGTCGGCGCGCCCCCTTCCGATGAAACGACGTAGAGGGAAGGGACACCCGCCTCACTGGAGGTGAAGGCGATGCGCCCACCATCCGGCGAGAAGTGGGGGTCGCTGACCACTGCGGGGGAGGCGGTGAGACGCGTCGCCTCGCCCCCGTCCCGTGACGCCACCCAGAGATCCCCGCCGTAGGTGAAGGCCACCTGCGTCTCGCTGATCGTGGGCTGCCGGAGAAGCCGGGTGTCCTGGGCTTCCAGGGTGGTGCCGCCGCCCGGCACTCCGATCCCCTCCAGCAATGGTGTGCCGTTCGGGAGGTGGAATCCCCCGACGAGGGGCAGGAGGAGAAGAAGGAGGATGGCGCGGGCTGCGGAAACGTTCTGGTGCATGGTCAGGCTCCGGGAAGGGGTTCGCGGGGGAAAGTCCGGGACGAACCGGGTGGCCGCAAGTGGCCGACGCTCGCCCCGCTGTTCGCTTCCGACTCCGGACTCGAGATCCTCCCGGTGGATCTCCCAGCGGGCGACGGGTCCGACGTATGACAACGGAAAGAGAACCATGCGATGCCGCACCTCGGTCCGTCCATTGACATGCAAATGACATGCAACCATCATGATTGCATGCCAAAGCTGATCCAGATCCGGCACGTCCCGGAACGGGTGCACCGAACTCTCAAGGCACGGGCGGCCCGGGCCGGAATGAGCCTTTCCGATTATCTGCTGTCGGAGCTCGAGGATCTCGCCGTGCGGCCCACGCCCGAGGAGATGCGTGAGAGGCTCGAGTCCCGCTCGCGAGTCCTCGAGGGCGAGAGCTCCGTGGAAGCGGTCGGCGCCGGCAGGAGCGAGCGCTGATCGTCCTCGACGCAACCGCAGCGGTCGAGCTGCTGCTCCGAAGGGAGGCTTACGACCGCGTGGCCGATGCGGTCTTCGGGCCGGGTGAGATCCTCCACGCGCCGCACCTCGTCGATGTGGAGGTCGCGCAGGTGCTCCGGCGACTGGAGGGCGCCGAGTCGCTGGGCAGTGCGAGGGCGTCGGAAGCTTTCGAGGATCTGCGCGCACTGCGTCTCGTGCGGCATTCGCACCTGCCGCTCCTTGACCGTGTGTGGGCGCTCCGCTCCAACCTGTCCGCGTACGACGCTCTGTACGTCGCGCTCGCCGAGTCGCTGGAGGCTCCGCTTGTCACGCTCGACGAGCGTCTCGCTCGGGCGCCGGGCCACACGGCGAAGGTCTGGGTTCCCTGAGCGCGCACGACTCGCTCCCGCCCGAGGAAGGACCGGGACGAACCGGGTGGCCGCAAGTGGCGACGGGAGACTGGCGCAAAGCCGACCGGCCTCGTATGGATTCCTGTTGTATATTTCAGGCCCGACACGGGCTCCGGTGGGTGCGGGCACGGACTGTGCCTCACCCACTTCACCCGATCCCCGTGCGTGATCCCTTCGAAGGAGATGGAAGTGACTGTGACGGCTCGATTCGGACGAAATGGCGTCGGCGTGGCGCTTGCGGCTCTCCTGGCCCTCGGTGGAACAGCGGAACTTCAGGCACAGACGCCCACAAACCCCTTCCGCTCCGACTACAACTGGGGGGTTCTCCCCGAAGGGCGGGTGTGGGGCTCGGTGAGCGCCATCTACCCCGCTGGAGACGGCAACCTCTGGGTGGCCGAGCGCTGTGGTCAGAACAGCTGCGTGGGATCGGATCTGGATCCCGTGCTCCTCATGGATCCGGAGGGGAACGTGCTCCGGAGTTTCGGAGGGGGGCAGATTGCCTGGCCGCACGGGATGTACGTGGAGCCGGACGGGAGCATCTGGATCGCCGATGCCTGGGCGCAGGGAGGGGAAGAACAGGGAGTCGGCCACGCCGTCCTCAAGTTCAGCCCTGAGGGTGAGCTCCTGATGACGATCGGGGTGCCGGGAGAGGCGGGTGATCCGCCCACGCACCTCACCCGTCCGAATGACGTGGTCGTGGCGCCGAGCGGGCACATCTTCGTGGTGGACTCGCACGGCCCGGGAGGAACGAACCGCCTGATCAAGTACGCTCCCGACGGCACATACATGGAGACGATCGGCGCAACCGGCCATGCGCCCGGTCAGTTCCTGGAGCCGCACGCCCTCGCGATGGATTCCCAGGGGCGCATCTTCGTCGGAGATCGCTACAACAACCGGATCCAGATTTTCGACACGGATGGGAACTTCATCGCCGCCTGGACCCAGTTCGGTCGGCCGAGCGGGATCTACATCGACGAGAACGACCTGATCTACGTGGCCGATTCCGAGTCCGGCCCCGCTCCGAACGACTTCACCGGGCAGAGGAATGCCGGGTGGGAGCGCGGGATCCGGATCGGCGACGCTCGCACCGGGTGGGTCTATCACTTCATTCCCGAAAGCTGGAACCGCGCGAACCTCGGGGTCATGAGCTTCAGCGGGCCCGAAGGGGTAGCCGTGGATGGGGACGGGAACGTCTACGGAGCCGAAGTCTCGCAGCGCCGGGTGGTCAAGCATGTCCGGATCCATCCGGTCATGATCCCGAACCGGCCCTAGCAGGAACGCCTCATGACCACCGTCGAGTCCGAAGCCCGAAAGGCCCTGAATCGTTTCCGACGCGCGCTGGAGAAGACCCGGCGTGAGATGGAGGCGCTCTCCGGTGCGCTCCGGCACGCGGAGGGGGGCGACTTCCCCGCAGCCGAATACGGGGACGCGGATGCCCGGATCGAAGCGCTTCTCGAGTTCGCGGAGGAAGAGGGACGACGACTCGAGAACAAGGTGCTGCAGGCGGGAGGGTTGGAGCCCGGGCGGGTTCGGCGCTCCTCATCCTGAGTGGTTCCGAACGGGTGACGCCCGAAGCCAGGGCCCTGCGGGGCGAGATCCTGGGAATCATGGAAGCCGGGGCGCTCGCGCGCCTCTCCGATGAAGCGCTCGACCAGGTCGCACTTCGTGCCTTCCGTTTCCAGTGCGAGGCCAACCCGGTCTACGGCACCTTCGCTCGAAACCGGGGGGTGGACCCGGGGGCGGTCTCCGACTGGAGGGATATCCCCTTCGTTCCCGCGCGAGCCTTCAGGGAAATCGCCTTCGTAACCGGCGCAGATGCGGACGGTGCAGAAGCGGTGTTCCGGACGAGTGGAACCACAGGGGGAAGCAGCGGGCGGGGCGCGCATCATGTGGTCGATCTGGAGCTTTATCGCGCGTCCGCGCTGGCGTCCGGAGAGGCCTTCCTCAGACCACGGGGGGCGGCGACGAACTTCAGGCGGGTCCTGGCCCTTCTTCCCCCACCCGACGCCCACCCGGAATCCTCGCTCGTTTACATGGCGGGACTCTTCCTCGAAGCATGGGATGACGGGGGTGGAGGATTCCTCGCGGACAGGGACTGGAATGTGGATCCGGGGAGGGTGGCACGGGCGATCGAGCGGGCGAAGGAGGACGAGGTCCCCGTTCTCCTCATCGGGACGGCCTTCGCCTTCGCCCACTACGTCGAATCCGGGGGGAAGGCGCCGCTCCCGGAGGGATCCGTGGTGCTCGAAACCGGAGGGTACAAGGGACGGGCTCGGGAGCGACCCCGTGGCGAGCTGTACCGGTCAATCGAGTCGGCCCTGGGCGTGCCTCGCGAGCGGATCGTGAACGAGTACGGGATGACGGAGCTGCTCTCGCAGTTCTACGAGCCGGTCCTGCTGGAGAAGGGAGCGGCTCCGCCCGACACCCGATGGCATGTCGGACCGCCCTGGATCCGGACTCTGATTCTCCGGCCTGACGACCTCACCCCCGTAAAGCCCGGCGAGGAGGGGCTCCTCGCCCATTTCGACCTCGCCAACATCTTCTCCGTGTGCGCGGTCCTGACGGAAGATCGCGGAGTCGCGGTGGGAGATGGGTTCCGGGTGCTCGGAAGGGTCGCTGGGGCCGAGCCACGCGGGTGTTCGCTCTCCATGGAAGCCCTGATGCGCTGACCCGAACGGGGAGGATCGCAGCGACTTGAAGCAGCGTCAGGGAGGGCCCGTGTCGGGGGGCGTCGGGATCACCGGGTGTTCTCCTCCCCAGGTGAGCCAGACGACGATCACGAGTCCGATGAGGAGAACTCCCCACGCCGCCCAGGCGATGCGAAGCGCTCGCTTCCGCGCCCGGCCTTCCCACCAGTTGTTCGGGCGGACTCCCTGAACGATGAAGGTCAGCGTGGCGGCGAGGCTCACGCAGACGACATTCCCGGCCACAAGCACGAGAGCGCCAAATCCCAGAGTCGCATGACCGGCTCCGATGAGCAGCCCTGCTGCCGCAAGAGGTGGCAGAAGCGCCACGGCCACCATCACGCCGACGAGAACGGCCCCCACCCCCTGCGTCAGCGAGATGGCCCCTGCGGCACCCGCGGCGAGGGCCAGCGCCATGTGTTCGTAGGTGAGGCGCGTGCGTCCGAACAGCTCCGGTTCGTACGGGTTCACCTCGAGAAGCACCCCGATGGCAGCGGACAGGGCGAAAACCAGTGACATCCCCGCGAACGAGGCGAAAAGCGAGGCCTTCCCCAGCTTCACATCGCCGAGGGTCGTGGCGAGGGCCGTACCCATCGATGGGCCGATGAGGGGTGCGATCACCATGGCCCCGATGATGACCGCGCTGTCGCCCATGAGAAGTCCTGCGCTCGCGACCACTGCCGAGAGCCCGACCATCATCAGATAATACGGAGTGGCGCGTGAACCATCCGCCAGATCCGTGTAGAGTTCCTCCCGATTGATCCGGGAGGGGATCTTTTTCGAGCCCGCCTCGCTGTCTGGATCGACGAGATCATCGGGCGACTGCCCGGAAGATGCGCCTTCTTCCATTTCTTCGATCCGGGGAACCGTCGCTTCCACACTTGCGAAGGTGAGGCGGAAGTCGGGCTCCCCCTTGAAACGGGACTGGAGCGAATCGAGGAGCGGCTCGTTCCCGGTGCCCTTGACCACCACTTCGATGAGGGCCATCCCGCTCCTCAGGGGAATCGACCAGCCCCTTTGTCCTGAGTGCTCCTCGATCTCTGCGAGCACCTCGTCCTGATGATCCTCCGGAACGACGATCTTGAGGAGGCGCAGGCTCATTCGGGGTCCCCTGCTGACACCCACTCACGACGGAGCACCCCGTACCAGACTTCGTCCATCACCTCCCCGCGTTCCACCCGGTTCTCGCGAAGCACGCCCTCGCGCACCATCCCCAGCTTCTCCATGACTCGCTGTGAAGCGGTATTCCTGACATCGGCCATGGCCCGGATCCGGTTGAGGTCTGCATGAGTCGTGAAGGCGGCGTCGACCACCGCCCGTGCCGCCTCGGTCATGAGCCCGTTGTTCCACTCGCTGCGAGCGAGCGAATACCCGATCTCCGCGAGGCGATCCTCGAACTGGAATCGCAGGTTGACCCCGCCCACGGCCCGGTCCCCCAGAACGATCGCCCATGATGGATGGGTCACCCGCGTGAGGAGGAGCTGGCGTGCAATGAACTCCTCAGCGTGAACACGATCGTACGGCGAAGGAAGCATCCTCAGGTAACGCGACCACTCCGGGTCTGCTGCATAGGCCAGCACGTCATCCACATCGGCGAGGACCCAGGGTCGGAGCCTGAGTCGGTCGGTGTCGATCACCTCTGGCAGGAGTTCGATGGACATCACGGCGTCGGCTTTCGAGTCGGTCGGGGAAGAGAGAAGGGTGCGAAACTGAACAGTACGCGGTTCCACCCCTCATCGCATCCTTGGCGGGCTCCCGGTGTTGACAACATAGAATAATCCATATACTCTCATGTGTCACTTTCGAGGAGGTCGAATGGAACAGGGAAGATCCGAGCTGCGGGACGATGTGGTGGAGGTCACGGCCAGGATGCTCCGGTGTCTCGGCCATCCTCTCCGACTTCGGATTCTCGATCTCCTGGAAGCGAGGGAGGAATGCACGGTGACCGAGGTTCATGAGGCGCTCGAAATCGAACAGGCAGTCTGCTCGCAGCACCTCAACCTGATGCGCGACAAGGGTATTCTGGCGCGCCGCAAGGAGGGAGTGCACGTGTTCTACCGACTGGGCGACCCTCGTGCCCTGAAGGTTCTGGCCTGTCTGCGGAGCAGCTCCGCCCAGGCGATATGAGCTTCAGCTCACGCCTATCACATAGGATAATACATATATGCGAATGCTTAGGGGAATGGCGCTCGCTCTCGCTGCTCTCATCGCGGGGCCAATGACCACCTCACTCTGGGACGGGGGCACTCCGAATGGCCTGCACGCGCAGGTTCCCGTGGCCGTTCCGATCACGCTCGAGGAGGCTGTCCAAGAAGCGCTCGCCGGGAATGCCAGGCTCGCAGCCGCCACGGCCCGAGCCGAAGGTGCGAGGCAGAATGCCCGCGCCGTGGAAGGAGCGCTCTTCCCGCAACTGGAAGCTGTGGCTGGCCTTCACCGGACGGACGATCCGGTGGGGGTGTTCGGCACCCGGCTGCGCCAGGGGCGCTTCACGGAGGCCGACTTCGACATCGTGGCTCTGAACGACCCCGGGGCGGTGACCGACATGAGCGCGGGCCTGGGAGTGCGCTGGGACATTGGACAGCACTCACGATGGCTCCAGCGAGACGCCGGAGTGGCCCGCGCGGCGGCGTCTGATGCCATGCTGACACGGACTCGTGAGGCCACCATCTTCGAAACCCGCCTCCACTACATCGGAGCCGTGCGAGCGGAAGCAGCGCTCGGGGCGGTCCGGGCGGCCGAAACAGCCGCGGAGGCCACGGCCGATCGAGTTCGGCGAAGGCTGGAGGAAGGGCTCGGGACACA
>JBGTMU010000307.1:0-4625 GCA_041743405.1 Longimicrobiales bacterium
CAGGCGGCCTCCGACGAGAACCACTCATCGAATTCCGCCAGAGTTCGGGGGTAGTCCACCCCGCCTATCGGATGGGATGTCGTAGCGGACACCCCTATATCTTGGGGTAAGGGGAGCGAAGTGGATACCCCCTTCCCCGGATACCGACCCATGACCAGACACTCCCGATCGTTCCGCAACGCACTGCCCTTCTCCCTTCAAGCGGCTTCGGCTCTCAGGGGGTGTGTCGCTGCGGCCATCCTCACGGGCACGGTCATCGCCTGCGCGGGTGATGCCCCTCCGGAGGACTCGGGGGTCCAGCTCGACTATGAACACTACATCCTCGCGAACGGGCTGGAGGTGGTGCTCCATGTGGATCGTTCCGATCCGGTCGTGGCCGTCACCCTCACCTATCATGTGGGGTCCGCGAAGGAAGTGGAGGGCCGCACCGGCTTCGCCCATCTGTTCGAGCACCTCTTCTTTCTGGACTCCGAAAACCTTGGACCGGGAGGACTGGACCGACTGATGACACGCGTCGGGAGCTCCACCAACGGCTCCACGAACCGCGATCGTACGGACTACTTCGAATTGGTCCCCCGCGACGCGCTGGAGAAGACGCTCTGGGCCGAGGCGGACAAGGTGGGCTTCTTCATCAACACCGTGACTGAAGATGTGGTGGCGAAGGAGAAGCAGGTCGTGAAGAACGAGAAGCGGCAGGGGGTGGACAATCAGCCCTACGGCCATCTGAACTATGTGGTCGATCGGGCGCTCTACCCGGAGGGCCACCCCTACCGCTGGCAGGTGATCGGGTCGCTTGCGGATCTGGACGCCGCCACCCTGGCTGACGTCCACGAGTTCCACGAGCGCTGGTACGGCCCCGGCAATGCGCTGCTGGTGGTCTCCGGCGACCTGGACGTCGAGCAGACGAAGGAGTGGATCGAACGGTACTTCGGCGAAATCCCCGGACGCCCCGCCCCGGAGCTGCCCGCCCCGCCCGAGGTGGCCCTCGCCGAGAGCCGCCGCCTCATGCACGAGGATAACTTCGCGCAGCTTCCCCAGCTCACCCTGGCCTGGCCCACAGTCCCGAACTACCACCCGGATTCCTATGCGCTCGGTCTCCTGGCCCGGATCCTGACCGACGGGAAGACGAGCCCCTTCTACCAGGTGATCGTGGAGGAAATGGGGGTCGCCCCCGGAGCCTCCGCCTCCAACTTTACCCAGGAGCTGGCCGGGCGCTTCTCCGTCCAGATCCGCGCCTACCCGGATCAGGATCTGAACGAGGTACTCGAGGGGGTGGAGCGGGCCTTCGCCCGGTTCGAGGAGCGAGGCGTCCCCCCGGAAGAGCTGGCACGGGTGAAGGCGGGGGTAGAACGCTTTTTCTATCTGTCGCTGTCGGGTGTTTCCGGGAAGGCGTTCCAACTCGCCCACTACACGATGTTCGCTGGAGACCCGGGGTACGCCGAGGAAGATCTGGACCGCACGCTCGCGGTGACCGAGGCCGACCTGGTCCGCGTCTATGAGCTCTACCTGAAGGATCGCCCCTGGGTGGCGGCCAGCTTCGTTCCGCGTGGACGCGCCGACCTCGCCCTCACGGACTCCGAGGTGGCCGAAGTCGTGATCGAGCCGATCGTCCAGGGCGCCGAGGCTCCGGTGGAGGTACTGGACCGCGGAGGCATTGCCCGCACACCGAGCGCGATCGACCGGTCGGTGGAGCCGCCCTTCGGCGAGACCCCGACGCTCGTCGCCCCGACCGTCTGGCGGGCCGAGCTCGCGAACGGGCTCCCGGTGCTGGGGATCGAGGATCGGGAGATCCCCCTCGTGCAGTTCCACCTGCGGATCGATGGAGGCGCGCTCCTCGACTCCGAAGGGAAGGAAGGGGCGGGGAACCTCCTGGCCGAGACCATGCTCCAGGGAACGGCCCAGCGCACCCCGGAGGAGCTCGAGCTGGCGATTCAGTTGCTTGGGGCCTACCTGAATGTGAGCGCGGGGCGCGACGCCTTCGTCATCTCCGGCACCACCCTCGCCCGCAACTTCGCCGAAACGATGGCGCTTCTGGAGGAAGTTCTCCTCGAGCCCCGCTTCGACCCTGCGGAGTTCGACCTGGCTCGCCTCCGCGTGCAGAGCCAGATCAGACAGCAGGCGGGGAATCCGAACTCGATCGCGGGGGCGGTCTTCAGCCGGCTCGTCTACGGCGACCATCCGCTCGCACGAAACCCGCTCGGCACCGAGTCTTCGGTCGAAGGGGTCACGATCGATGACCTTCGGGCATGGCACAGCACAAGCCTCGTACCGGGGCTCGCTGCCTTCCATGTGGCTGGAGCGGTTTCGAGCGCAGAGGTTGAGGCGGCTGCGGAGGGTCTCGGCGTGCGGTGGAGCGTGGCCCCGGCTCCCGAGCTTCCCGGTGACCCCGAGTGGGATCCCGGTCGTGCCGGGGTCTACTTCGTGGATGTGCCGGGTGCGGCGCAGTCGGTGCTCCGGATCGGTTACCTCGCCATGGCCGAGCCCGACCCCGACTACTGGCCCGCCACGGTCATGAACTTCCGACTGGGTGGAGGGGGCTTCGCATCCGAACTCACCCAGGTGCTCCGGGAGGGCCTCGGATACACTTACGGGGTGGGGTCGTCCTTCCAGGGTGGAGGCTACCCGGGGCCTTTCCAGATCGGTTCGGGGGTCCGGAGCAACGTGACCCTGGAGTCGTTGCAGGAGATCCGCCGGATCATGGAGGCGCACGGACCCGAGTTCACTGACGAGGACATGGAGGTGACCCGCGGCTTCCTCCTGCGAAACAATGCCGGTGCCTTCGAAACGCTCGGAGCGAAGGTCGGGCTCCTGGCCAGCATGAGTGCGTACGGCTTCCCCGCGGATTTCGCGCTGCGGCGGGCCAGCGAGGCCCAGTCCATGAGCGTGGACCGGATCCGGGAATTGAGCGCTCGCTATCTGGACCCGACCGGAATGATCTGGCTGGCGGTTGGGGATTCCGCGACCCAGCTTCAGCGGCTCAGTGAGCTGGGGCTCGGGGCGCCGGTGCTGCTGGATCGGGAAGGAGCTCCGGTGGGAGGGGGTTGACGTCCGGAGTGGGCCGACGGAAGAAGCTTGAGCGGGGGGATGATCGTCCCTATCTATAGGGCGGTCCCCAACCCCCCGGAGGTCCCCATGCGCTTCCGCGCCGTTCGCCCGTTCATCCTGGTCGCGTCACTCCTTTTCGCCTCGGGATGCAGTTCCGGGGAAGAAGTCGCCCCGCCTCCGGGGGCCGCCGAGAGCCATGCCGCACATTCTCCGAGCGAGGGCGTGGGCTCCGTTTCCTTCGCCACCTCCTGCTCCGACGCGGCTCAGCCGATCTTTGAGCGGGCGGTGGCGTCGCTCCACTCCTTCTGGTTCCAGGAAGCGGAGGAAGGGTTCGAGGAAGCGGCCGCTGTCGATCCCTCCTGCGCGATGGCGCATTGGGGTCGGGCGATGACGCTCTGGGGGAACCCGATGACGCGCGCGGCCCCCGCGGAGGCGCGGGTGGCCCGTGCGCTCGAGGCTATCGAGCGCGCCCGAGAGCTCGCAAACGGTCTGACGCACCGCGAGCAGATGTACGTTGATGCTGCGGCCGCGCTGTACGAAGGGCACTCGGAGGTGGGGCACATCGCACGGATGCAGGCCCATGAGGAATCGATGCGCGCCCTGATGGAAGCGCATCCCGAAGACCCGGAGGCCGCGATTTTCTACGCTCGTATCGTGGTGGGGAATGCGCCGCCCGACGACCTGACCTTCGCGCGCCAACTCCACGCCGCCGAAATCATGGAGCCGCTCTTCGCCGCCCAGCCCGACCACCCTGGGCTCGCGCACTACCTCATCCATGCCTACGACGCGCCCGCCCTCGCGGAAGGAGGGCTGGGCGCGGCGTTCCGCTACGCGGACATCGCACCGGACGCACCCCACGCCCTGCATATGCCGACGCACATCTTCACCCGGGTGGGATTCTGGGAAGAGTCGATCGAGCTGAATGCCCGCTCCGCCCGGGCCGAGCCGAACCCCGACGCTGCGGTACACCCGATGGACTATATGGTCTACGCCCACCTCCAGCTCGGGCAGGATCGTGCCGCGGGGGAGGTGGTGGGCCGCGCCGCGAACATCTCCGACGCCTATTACGGCGGGCTCATCGGCTACAACTTCGCGGCGATGCAGGCACGCTACGCGCTCGAGAGGAATCAGTGGGAAGAAGCTGCGGCGCTTCCGCTGCCCCAGAACGCACTCCCCTATGTAGAAGGGGTCACGCGGTTCGCCCGAGCGCTCGGAGCGGCCCGATCGGGCGATGCGGCAGCGGCGCGGATCGAGCTGGTGGCGATGGCCGCGCTGGTGGAACGGATCCGGGATTCGGGTGACGAATACTGGGCCACCGTGGTGGAGGCGCAGAGGCTCGCGGCCTCCGCCTGGGCCGAGCAGCTGGGGGGAGACACAGAAGCCGCGCTGCGCCTCGCCCGCCAGGGCGCGGAGCTTGAGGGCTCGGTCGAGAAGCACCCGGTCACCCCCGGTCCACTCCTTCCGGCGCGGGAGCTCCTCGGCGACCTGCTCATGGAGGTGGACCGTCCCGAAGAGTCGCTCCGGGAGTACGAGGGGGTCCTCACGCAGGAGCGAAATCGGGCCCGCGCCCTTCACGGCGC
>JBGTMU010000308.1:0-7256 GCA_041743405.1 Longimicrobiales bacterium
CAGGCGGCCTCCGACGAGAACCACTCATCGAATTCCGCCAGAGTTCGGGGGTAGTCCACCCCGCCTATCGGATGGGATGTCGTAGCGGACACCCCTATATCTTGGGGTAAGGGGAGCGAAGTGGATACCCCCTTCCCCGGAAAGGCGCACCTGTATCGTGTCGAACCCCGCCACGGCTCCCGATCGACCCTTCCGCTTCCATCATCCCGTGGAGGTGCGCTTTCGCGACATCGACGTCGGCGGGCATGCGCACCACAGCGAGGCACTGATCTACATGGAAGAGGCGCGGTGGCGCTACTGGGATGAGGTGGCCGGGCGCCGTGGTGTCGAATCCGTCGACTACATCATGGCGGAGGTCGGGCTCAGATACCATCAGCGCGTGCTCTATCCGGACCGGCTCTCGATCGGAGTCCGCACGGCTGCGATCGGAAGGAAGACCTTCGAAATGGAGTACGAAGTCCGCGGCTCCTCGGGGGAGCTGCTCGTCTCCGCGTGGAGCACGCAGGTGATGTACGACTACGCGAAGGGCGCGTCGAAAAGGGTGCCGGAGGAGCTGCGGGCCCGGCTTGAGGGCTTTGAGGGGGCATCTCTCGCGTCACGGAGCAGGCGGGTGCCCCGGTAAGAGGTCGCCTCCGCGAACGTCGCCTCCGCGAACGTAGCCTCCGCGAACGTCGCCTCCGGGTTCAGGAAATTCGAGGTTCAGGAAATCCGGGTCATGACCTCGGGGTCGTACAGCCCCGCCACCCATTCCCCATACCCGTTGAATGGAAGGGTCGCGACGCGCCGATCCTCCCCGATGAGTTCCTCCGTCGCCTGTGACCACCTTGGATGCGGTACCGCCGGGTTCACATTCGAGAAGAACCCGTATTCCGCGGGCTGGAGGTCGTTCCAGAAGGTGGGCGGCGCTTCGCGCGTGAGCTCGATCCGCACCACCGACTTCGGGCTCTTGTAGCCGTACTTCCAGGGAAGGGTGATCCGGACGGGCGCTCCGTGCTGTTTCGGGAGAGGTTCGCCGTAGACGCCGGTGGTCACGAGCGTGAGCTCGTTCATCGCCTCATCCATCCGGAGTCCCTCGTAGTAGGGCCAGGGATACCAGTCCTGCGTCCGCTGTCCCACGGCCTGTTCGGGTCGGTTGAAGCTCACGAAGCGAACGTAGCGGGCGGAGGAAAGCGGCTGCACACGGGCCAGCAGGCGATGCAGCGGGAACCCGGTCCAGGGGACCGTCATCGCCCAGGCCTCGACGCATCGGAACCGGTAGGTCCGTTCCTCGAGACCGATCTGCCGTTCCAGGTCGGCCAGATCGAAGATGCCGGGGTTCTCGACCTCGCCAGCGATTTCGAGTGTCCAGGGCCGCGCTTCGAAGGGCCCTGTGTTTTCCCAGACGCGTGCCTTGTCGAGAGTGAACTCGTAGAAGTTGTTGTGCGTTGCGGCCACTACCCGGTCGGTGAGTTCGCGGTCGATCGGATAGAGTTGCGAGCGGGTTGCCGGATAGAGATCCTGCGTCGGAGTCGGAGGGATCGTATCGAGGGGGCCGTCCGGTCGCGTGGCCGAGACTCGGGCACGTTCTTCGGAGCCCGCTCCGTTTCCTCCGGTACACCCCGCCAGCGCGACGGCTGCCAGAGCGGCCCCGGAACCCTTGAGGAATCGCCGCCGATTCCAGAAGTGGGCATCGGGGGTGAGAGGGCGCTGTGGGTCGTGCCATCCGGGGGGGAGATGGATGCTGGGCATGGCGGAACTCCGAGCATGAGAAGAGGACGTCCTGTCAGAACCCGATCATCCCGGGACATGTTCCGGGGGGTAGAATGGACGCCCCTGGCGCCGGCAACGTGGCGCGTCCCACCACTCGGACACGGCCATGGGGACCCTTTCGACAGGGGGGGTGGTAAAGTACCCATACCGAAGCAGGATCGATGGCGCGCGGGAATGCGGCCAGAAAGCGGTTGACGGATCATCCTCCGTTCGCTTTCTTGGTCCCTGTAGCAGGCCTCAACGGCCTACGTAGTTAATAGATCCACGGTCGTGGGGGCATCCCGCCGCCCGACCATCCTGCACTGGGCAACCGCAGGGAGAAACGCACAATGTTTTCACACTTCAGATCCAGCCTTATCGTCGGCGCCCTGGCGGCCTTCGTCCTCGTTCCCCTCCTTCCCCAGCCGGCGGATGCGCAGGTGAGCGGGCGCTTCCGGGTTCTGATCCCGGACCTGCGTCCCACGGATGGTTCCAACAGCCGCTTCGGCGAGCGCGTCGCGGAGAATCTGCGTGGCGACATCGACCTCGAGCGTCATGTGGCGATCAATCGCCGTGACATGGAGAGGGCGGCTCGGGAATTCGACCTCCGGCGCCAGGATCTGGACTGCATCACGGCCCGGCAGCTTGCGCCCCAGGTCGACGCGCAGGTCGTGATGTGCGGCGATTATACGGCGGAGGGCGACAGCTACCGGTTCGACGTCGTGTTCTACACCGTGCCCAATGGCGATGAGATGCGCGTCCCCATTCATACGGTTGCCCAACGTGACGAACGGGGAGCGTCCAACTTCATCCTCCAGGAGTTCGAGGGGATCGTCGAGCGGCTCCTCCGTATCGGGTACTGCGGGTCCGCCTTCAACTCTTCCAACTGGGAAGACGCGCTGAATCATTGCAGTCAGGCGATCGAGCTCGCTCCCGAGTCGAAGAATGTGAAGGTCGCGCTTGCGAACACCTACCGGAACCTCGAGCGCCATCAGGAGGCGCTTGAACTGTTCGAAGGGCTGATCGCAGAGGACGCCTTCGATGACTCTTCGCTCCAGAGTGCCGCCTGGCTCTCCGCCCAGGTAGGGGACACGGACAAGGCGTTCGAGTATTACTCGCGCTACCTTGATCTGAACCCCGGCAATGTCCAGGTGCGCATCACCCTGGCCTATGACCTGGGGCAGGCCGGAAACCCGCGCGGGGCCATGGAGCTTCTGCGCGACGGCTTCGAACAGGAACCGGACAACGTGGATCTCCATGAGCAGTTCGGGTCGATGGCCTTCCGGGCCGCGCTCATGCTCCAGGCGGAGCAGCCGCAGACCCAGGATTCCGATGCCACGCTCAACCCCGAGGTGGCTGCACTCTTCCGCGAGGCGGTGAACTCTCTGGGCGCCGTGCTCGAGGCGAAGGGGGCAGATGCCCGTTCCCAGTACGTGACCAACTCGATGCGTGCGCTCCTGCAACTCGGCGAGGTGGATGAGGCAATCGCACTTGGCAACCGGGCTGCCCCGATCTATCCCGGGGAGGCGGACATCCATGCGGTTCTGGCCGATGCGCACAACCGGAAGGGGAATGTGGACGCTGCGGTGAGCGCGCTGGATCGGGCGATCCAGATCAACCCCGCGCTGACCAACACGCCTCGCACCCGCAAGGGAACCTTCCTCCTGCAGGCCAACCGGATGGAAGATGCGGCGGCGGCCTTCCGGGATGCGGTCGCGGCGGGTGAGCGCTCGGCCGATCAGGTGGCGACCATCCTGTTCGGGCACGGGTACTCCAATTTCATCCAGAACCAGCAGAACATTCCGGAGGGAATCCGCTACTTCGAGGCGGCCCGTACCTTCGATATTTCTGCGGAACTCCGCTCCCAGATCGGCTTCTTCCACGGGTTCGCCCTCTTCACCCGCGCCCGGGTCATGTATGAACAGGACCCGAACTCGGTAGCGAACGCGCAGCGCCTCCTGCCGATGTTCCAGCAGGCGAAGGTTCAGCTCCAGGCCGGTCGGCAGTACGGTCAGGCCAACCAGGCGCAGAGCTACGCGCAGATGCTTCAGGCCACCGATCAGTTCATCGAGATCCAGGATGCGGTGATCCGCCGCGGGCGGTAGTCATCGGCAGGTAGTCAGTCTGTAAACAGGCGGGCCTCGCGAAGCATTCGGGGGTTCGTCGGCAGGACCACAGGAAGGGGGTGTCGCGGCTTCGGCTGCGGCGCCCCCTTCTTTTAGTTCCCCCCTCCCGGTTGCGAGAGAGTCATCGGTGCGTACTCCTCTCTTTGAACAATACTTGACCTTGTGGACCCCACCCCCATATGTTCTTCCTGTCGACCCACTCCAACCCACTTCATACCACTTGAACCCAGCGGGGGAGATCGGACGTGGCAGGATTCGTCGGGCAGTTCCCATTCCAGATGGACGAGAAGGGGCGGGTGTCCCTTCCGGCGGAATTCCGCCGGAAGACTGACAATCCACGCTTCGTTCTCATCCAGTGGGAACCCACACACCTGACGCTCTTTCCCGAATCCGCCTGGGAGGAAGTGCAGGAGCGCCTCCTCGAAAAGCGGAGAGCCACCAGGGACGCGGCGCACGTGCTTCGGGCCCTCACATCGAGGGCAGCCGAGGTGGAACCGGACAAGCAGGGGAGGATCCTGATTCCAGGGCACCTGCGCGACCGCGCGAAGCTCGAAGGGACCGCACTCCTGGTCGGAGCGCTCGATCGGATCGAGATCTGGAACCCGGAAGCCTTCGCCGACCTCTATCCCGACGACCCGGGGTCAGACGAAGCCAAGGCCGAGATCACCCACGAGATCTTCGGATGAGGGGGAGCATGGAGAAGCCAGACGATCGCTATCATGTGCCCGTCCTCCTCGCCCCTGTGGTGGATGCGTTCCGGCCCGTGGCCGAGGGCGAGATCCTGGACGGGACGGTTGGAGGGGGAGGCCATGCCGGTGCCCTCCTCGAAGAGTATCCGGGCTGCAGACTCATCGCGGTGGATCGGGATCCCGAGGCGCTCCAGGCCGCGCGGCTCCACCTGGCTCCCTTCGGCGATCGGGTGCGCTTCATCCAGGCGCGCTTCGACGAGGCGGCGGCGCGGGTCGCCGTGGCGGGTCCGGCCCTCGATGGGGTGCTTCTGGATCTCGGCGTGAGCTCCTGGCAGCTCGATGAACCACGCAGGGGCTTCGCCTTCCGCGAGGAAGGTCCGCTCGACATGCGCATGGACGCGGAGGGGAGGGGCGCGACGGCTGCAGGACTCCTGAACGAGCTGGATGAGGAAGCTCTCGCCCGGGTGTTCTGGCGGTTCGGCGAGGAGCCCCGGGGGCGGCGTCTGGCCCGCGCGGTGGTCGCGCGGCGAGCAGAGGTGCCATTCCGGACCACCTCGGATCTGGTCGACGTCATGGCTGAGGCGTTCGGGCGCCCCCCCATGTCGAAGGAGAAGGCTCGGGTCTTTCAGGCGTTCCGGATCGCCGTGAACGAGGAGATCGATGCCCTTGAACGCGCACTTCCGGCGTTTCGCGATGCGCTCAGGCCGGGTGGCATCTTCGTGGTCATCGCCTACCACTCGCTCGAAGACCGGGAAGTCAAGAACGCATTCAGGGACTGGGCTCGAAGCTGCATCTGCGCCCCCGAGCTTCCCGTGTGTCTGTGCAGGGGGAAGCCGCTGGGGACGCTCCTCGCGCGACAGGTGATCCGACCCTCGGACGAGGAGATCGTGGCCAACCCCCGCTCCAGAAGTGCACGGATGAGGATCTGGAGGAAGGCCGCATGAGGCTCTCGGGCTCGTCTCGTGCCGTGCTGGCCGTGGCGGCTCTCCTCGCGGCGATGAGCCTCGTGATCTGGCGACAGACGCGTGCCCGTGAGGCGCTCGTGGAGCTGGACACGCTGAGGCGCGAGATCTCGCTCGTCCAGGCCGAGAAGGGTGAGCTCGAGCGCCGGATTCAGAACCTCGAAAGCCGGGGAAGGGTGGTGCCTGCCGCACGAGAACGGCTCGGAATGCACACGCCCGGCGCCGGCGAGATCATTCTCCTTCCCGGAGACGCCCCATGACGAAGCCCCGTCGAGTCGCGGCGCCGTTACCAGAAGCAGACATCTCGCTTCGGCGGCGAGTCCTCCTCCTCGGGTGGATTGCGGTGGCCGCCCTGCTTCTGGGGAAGTCCGTCGTACTGCAGGTGGTCCAGGGAGAGGAGTGGCGGGCGGAGGCCGAACGACAGCATCGGATGCAGGACGAAGTGGCCGCGCCGCGTGGGTCCATCCTGGATCGCGACGGGGTTCCCCTCGCGCTCTCGCACGAGACCTTCCGGGTCAGCGTGGCGCCCCATGAGCTGTCGGATCGCACGCAGGGAGCCGATCTCCTGATCCGC
This sequence comes from Longimicrobiales bacterium, assembly GCA_041743405.1. Taxonomy (GTDB): domain Bacteria; phylum Gemmatimonadota; class Gemmatimonadetes; order Longimicrobiales; family Gaopeijiaceae; genus JBGTMU01. Next base: position 6,080 of record JBGTMU010000308.1, read on the forward strand.
GCCCTCGGTGTTTCCGAGGCGGAGGCTCGGAGGATCACCGAGTCGACCCGTCGATGGGTCCCTCTCCCGGGGCGCTATCCCCCGGCTGCCCGTGACGCACTCAGCGCAGCACGAGGGATCTATGTGGAGCGTGAACTCCGTCGTTTCTACCCGCAGGAGGGGCTGGTTCGAGGCGTCCTCGGTGCGGTCATCGACGAGGCGGGCGCCGGAGGGATCGAACAGGCCTTCGAGAGCCATCTGCGTGGGGTCCCGGGGATGGAGATCCTTGGGAGGGACTCCGAGGGACGCCCGATCCCCGGCGAAACCTGGGTCGTGGATCTCCCTCGGAGTGGAGGAGACGTCGTCCTGACGCTCGACGCGGATCTTCAGGAGATCGCCCTCGAAGCGCTCGAAGACGCAGTCGAGACCACCGGCGCGAGGGGTGGAGATGTCCTGGTGATCGACCCCGCGACCGGGGAGGTCCTGGCGATGGTGTCGCTCCTGAACGGCGAGTCCACGCATCTCGGCGGGGTGAACGCTCCCTATGAACCGGGTTCCACTCTCAAGCCTTTCACCGTCGCAGCGCTCCTGCAGGCGGGGAAGGCGACGATGACGGACACGGTCGACACGGGCGAGGGGCAATGGACCACCCACGGCCGCACCATCACCGACGTGACGGTCGCTGGCGAGATCACCCTTTCCCATGCCCTCCGCGTTTCGTCCAATGTGGGAATCGCGATGGTCGCCGCGCGCCTCACTCCGGCCGAGCAGTTCGAGGCGCTTCGTGACTTCGGCTTCGGACTGGCGACGGGAATCCAGCTTCCCGGGGAGTCGGGTGGGATTCTCCGCAGGCCCCAGCGATGGACCGCCCAGTCCGCGGCGTCGCTCGCAATCGGGTACGAGATCTCGGTGACCCCTCTCCAGATGGCGATGGCGTATGGGGCGCTCGCGAATGGCGGCGTGCTCATGGAACCGCGGCTGATTCGCGAGCTTCGGGATGCGGAGGGGCACGTCGTGGAACGTTGGGAGCCCCGCGCAGTGCGCCGGGTGATCACCCCCGAGGTGGCCGCCGAGATCAGCCGGGCACTGGTCGAGGCCGTGGAGGAGGGAACGGGGACCCGGGCCCGGCTCGCCTCATTCCAGGTCGCGGGCAAGAGCGGGACGAGCCGGGCGACGGCGGCCGGCGGCGGCTACGAGC
>JBGTMU010000309.1:0-39154 GCA_041743405.1 Longimicrobiales bacterium
GCCAGAGTCGCCGAGGCCCTTCTGACCGAGGGGGGCGGAGGCGCGGGCCTCGCCGAGGCTGCCGAAGCCGGCTTCCGCCGGTGGTGGGACGCCCTGGCAGAACTCGGACTCGATCCCTTCGTCGCCGCCGAGGACGTCAGGTCCCGAACCGTGGCCGTGGTGAAGGTTCCCTCGGGCGCCGACGCCCTCCGCGCGCGCCTCCGGGAACGGGGGCTCGTCGTGGGAGACGGGTACGGGCCGTGGAAGGGTCGACACCTCCGCGTTGCGCACTTTCCGGTCCAGACCGCCTCGATGCAGGCCAGCCTCCTCGAAGCGCTCCGCCACGAGCTGGCGCCGTGACACTTTCCTGCAGATTGGGATTCTGGAGAGAGCTCTCCGAGTGCGCCGCCCAGGAATCGAACCTGGAACCTACTGATTAAGAGTCAGTTGCTCTGCCAATTGAGCTAGCGGCGCTGAACCGGGCTTTTCCGGAGCCAGTAAAGCTACGGTCCGGGCCGTGGAAATCAACCCCTGTGCTGCGCCTCGCGGTCCCGTCCTTCTTCGTCCCGCCACCGGCGCCGGGCCGCGGGAAGGTAAAGTCCGATGAATCCGACGGTCTGAATCCCCAACTGCACGGCCACCGCGAGCGACTGGCTGCGGTCGATGAGAGGAAGGGCGGCCCCCGCCGAGAGGACCACCACCACGGGGATTCCCCACCCGAATCGGCGGGGATTCGCACGGATCGTGACGAACGGTTCCTCGTCGCGGAGGCGTCGGGGCTCCGGAGACCCTGCACTCTGCTCAGTACGCCGCAAGGCCGGTGACCGCCTGCCCCAGGATCAGGGCGTGGATGTCATGCGTCCCCTCGTACGTGTAGACCGACTCCAGATTCGCCATGTGTCGCATCGCAGCGTACTCCACGAGAATCCCATTCCCACCGAGGAGCCGCCGCGCTTCCCGCGCGATCTCACACGCCATGTGAACGTTCGCGCGCTTCGCGAGCGAGACCTGCTGGGGGGTCATCCTCCCATCGTCCTTCAGGCGGCCAAGCTGGAGCGACACGAGCTGCGCCTGCGTGATCTGGGTGAGCATTTCCGCCAGGCGCACCTGCTGAATCTGCTTCCCACCGATCGGGCCGTCGAACATCACCCGCTCTTTCGCATATTCCAGCGCCTCGTGGTAGCAGGCCATGGCGGCTCCGATGGCTCCCCAGGCGATCCCGTACCGGGCCTGCGTGAGGCATTTGAGCGGGCTCTTGAGACCGTCGGAACCGGGCATCAGGGCCGAATCCGGAACCTCGACATCTTCCAGATGAAGTTCGCTGGTATCCGACGCGAGGAGTGAAAGCTTCCCCTTCTGATCCCGCGCGGAGAATCCCTTCACCGCGGTCGGCACCACGAAGCCGCGAATTCCCCCGGCATCTCCGATCTCCCCGGTCTGCGCCCAGATGACCGCCACGTCCGACATCGAGCCGTTCGTGATCCACATCTTGGTTCCATTGAGGAGCCATCCCCCATCCACCTTCTTCGCCGTGGTAATCATCCCCCCGGGGTTGGAGCCATAGTCCGGTTCCGTGAGCCCGAAGCACCCGATCTTCTCACCCGCGGCCAGCTTCGGGAGCCACTCGCGCCGATGCTCCTCGGTTCCAAAGGCGAAGATCGGATACATGACGAGCGCACCCTGCACCGATGCGAAGGACCGAAGTCCCGAGTCTCCCCGCTCGAGCTCCTGCATGATCAGCCCGTAGGCCACGTTGTTGAGCCCCGCGCAACCATACGCCTCCGGGAGGCTCGCACCCAGCATCCCCATCTCTCCCATGACCGGGATCAGGTGCCGGGGAAAGCGGCGCTCGATGTAGGCCTCCTGGATGATCGGGAGCACTTCCTCCTCGACCCATTCCCGGACGGCGTCCCGGATCATCCGTTCCTCGTCGGAGAGCGAGGCGTCGAGATTGTAGAAATCCACACCCTGGAACTTCGCGGCCATCGTGAGTCTGCCTGTCTGGAGAAGGTGATCCTGGAGGAAGGCTAAACGCTGAACTCTGGACTGTCTTCCCCGAGCCGAGGCGGCGGAGAGCCCGTTGGCGGGCGCACTCCGTCAATCCGGATCGGGATTCCGATGGAAGGATAACCGCTTCCTTCCTCCGGAGTCACGAGCATCCCGCTGGCTCGGGTCTGCGGGTCCCGCGCTACCTCGTCGATTGCCAGAACCGGTGCGGTGGGTACGCCCCCGGCCCGGAGCCGCTCGAGCAGCGTGGCGGTGGGAAGGCTTCGCGTCACGCCTTCGATCCGCGTCGCGAGTTCATCCCGATTCCGGACCCGCTCAGCGTTAGACGCGAACTGCGGGGTGTCTGCGAGCGCGTCGAGTCCGAGGACTGCGCACAGCTTCCGGAAAAGCCCGTCATTCCCCGCGGCGATCATGAGGCTTCCATCGGACGACGCGAAGGCCGCGTACGGAGCGATCATCCCGATGCCGGTCCCAAGCGGGCCAGGCACCTTCCCGTCGGCGAGATAGCCGAGCAGGTGGTACCCGCTCCAGCAGAGCGCGGTGTCGAAGAGCGAGACGCTGAGCCGTCGCCCCTTTCCTGAAGCGCTCCTTTCCTGGAGAGCCGCGAGAATCGCTACCGCCATCCAGAGCGCTGAACCGATGTCCCCGATCGAGGTGCCCGCCCGCACAGGGGGGCCTCCCTCGGGGCCGGTCGTGGCCATGATCCCGCCGTGCGCCTGCATGAGGAGGTCGTAGCCGGGGAGGTCTTTCAGCGGACCTTCCTCTCCGTAGGCAAGAATGGAGGCGTAAATGAGCCCCGGGTTGGAGGGTGCGAGCTCCGGATATCCGAATCCAAGGGCCTCGAGCGCGCCGGGGCGGAGCGATTCGATGAAGACGTCCGCCTGCGCCGCCAGCCCCCGAAGCGCCGCCCGATCGTCGTCGTCCCTCAGGTCGAGCACGATGCTCCGCTTGTTCCGGTTTGCAAACGCGAAAATCGCCCCGTCGTCCCCGACATTGGGAGGGCCCCATCTGCGGGCCGGGTCACCTCCCTGCGGGCGCTCCACCTTGATCACATCGGCACCGAGCTCGCCCAGGATCCGCGCTGCGAAGGGTCCGGCAAGGTTTTCGGACACCTCCACCACCCGAAGGCCTCGGAGCGGTGCGAAGGGTCGCGGTCCACCCTGACCGGGGTCCGTGGTCGCGGTCACTCGAGCGGTGCGGAGGGAGGAACCGCCTCTGCCGCCTTCCGGTTGGAAATCCGATCCAGCCCGAAGATCAGCTCGCGCGCAACCCGGGAGCCCAGATAGAGCGCGACCACGACCACCGCGACCCACGCCGAGGGGATCAGCTCCGGGTTCGGTTGGATCACGAACCAGATGTAGATCGCGAGGACAAGTGCGAGCCCCGACCCTGCGATCCACCCGCGGATCGTGGCCCGCCTCCGGGCGGTTTCGATGCAGCTCTCACACCAGAGCACCCGATCCAGTGCCTGCACCGGTGTGACCTCGAGGCAGCGAACGCAGGTCACCTCGTCCGGGAATCGGTCGCGCCAGTCGACTTCCGACATCACCCCAGATTCCGGATTACTGCGTCCGTGAAGACCCGGGTGTTCGCCTTCCCGCCCACATCCCGGGTGCGTGTTTCCGGATCGGCGATCGCGGCCCGCAGCCCGACGCGCATCCGCTCGGCCACGGCTGGCTGACCCACGTGGTCCAGAAGCATCGCCGCGGAGAGCGCCAGCGAGGTCGGGTTCGCGATCCCGAGGCCTGCGATGTCGGGGGCCGATCCGTGCACCGCCTCGAACATCGCGGCGTCCTTCCCGATGTTTCCGGCCGGCGCCACCCCGAGCCCCCCCACGAGCCCCGCGATCAGGTCGGAGAGGATGTCCCCGAACATGTTCTCCATCACCAGCACGTCGAACTCATACGGGTTCACCACAAGCTGCATCGCCGTCGCGTCGATGATCCGGTCCTCGAACTCGATCTCGCCCGCATACTCCTCGGCCACCTGACGTCCCACGTCGAGGAAGAGCCCCTGCGTGCACTTCAGGATGTTGGCCTTGTGAGCGAGCGTCACTTTCTTCCGCCCATTCAACCGGGCATACTCGAAGGCGTAGCGCACGATCCGCTCGGCTCCGAAGCGGGTGATGATCATCACCGATTCCGCCGCGGCCCTCGGATCGCCTCCCAGCCCGATGTAGTGCTCAACACCTACGTAGAGCCCCTCGGTGTTCTCCCGGATGAGGACGATATCGATGTTCTCGTAGCGCCCCCCGGGCACGAGGGTGAGCGCCGGCCGGACATTGGCATAGAGGTCGAACTCCTTCCTGAGCGCCACGTTGATCGACCGGAATCCTGTCCCGATCGGGGTCGTGAGCGGCCCCTTCAGAGCGATCCGGTTGCGACGGATCGATTCCAGCGTTTCCTCCGGAAGGGGAGTGCGGAGAGCCTCGAGCGCAGCCACGCCGCCCAGGTGCTCCTCATACTCCAGGTCCGCTCCGGCGGCCTTGAGGATTTCCAGTGTGGCTGAGGTTACTTCGGGTCCGATCCCATCTCCCGGGATCACGGTGATCTTCGTCGACATGAATTCTTGGGTCAGGGTGGAGGAGGCGGGAATCCGGCGCTTCAGGGCAGTGGAACGTATCTCGGATTATACTCGAACTCGGTATGATCCTCACCCCATCGGATGAGGTCACGCATTCTTCCGGGGGTCTCGGTGCCATCTCGGCGGGCCAGTCCCGCAACCGAGAGCGCCCTGCGCCAGGAAGCGGTGTTCAGGGTCCCTCGTTCGAGAAGCGCCTGGCCCACGAGGTCACCCGTCGGTGTCCGCACGATGACACGGACTCCCCCGAGCCCCGGATGCGCATCCATGGCGTCCCGGGTCGCGGGCGAAAACAGGAAGATGAAGGGGGATGCCCGGAGCCAGGTGGTACCTCCCGCCCGGTACCGGGCGAGGTCGATCGCCACGGTGACCTGCGCGACATTTCCGCTGATCTCTACCGAGAGATCGCCGTCATACTCGTAGTAGCCCGCCACTTCGGAGGGCGACGGGATCGGATGATCCGCAGGCGAGGTGCGTTCGCAGCCCCCACTCAGAATCACCGCGGCCACGAGTGCAGCCTGGAATATCGACGGATATCGGATCGGTTTCACTTCAGGGGCCTTCCAGAACTCTGAGTCGGGACACTAGGGAACAAGACGGCGTGCGAGCGCCTCGGCAGCGGTCGCGGTGGCGGGAAGCAGTCCCCCGCTCGAGAGCTCGCCGTCCACGATCCCGTACCAGAACACCCTTCCGGATCTGCATTCGATCAGGGCCACCGCCAGCTCGACCGCTACCCCGGCTTCTTCCGGCCGTTCGCGCACCTCCACAGGGATCAGTGCGTAGCGGGCGTCGACCATGACGCCGAGCCGGTACAGATCCCCGAAGAGGGGATCTCCGACTCGCTGGAGTTCCCCGGCGAGAAACGCCTGCACCGGGAGAGCGTCGATCTCGACCCGGGGTCCCGTGGATCGGATCATCGCATCGCGCAGCGCATCCGCACCCATCCACCTCACCGCACCCGCGCGGGACTCGAGTGCGAAGAGGATTTCCTGATCCACGGCAGGGTGACCACCCCGCACGAGCTGGGCCGGCATCACCATGACCCGCTCCCCCCGGAGATCCGGCACGCCGCCGAACTGGTGCCCCGCTCCGGGAGGCGCCGACCGGGAGCCGCACCCCACGAGAAGAATGAGCAGAGCCGTGGCGGCCAACCCAGGGAATCCCCTCATTCCTCGGTCTCTTCCTCCGGCACGAATTCGAGTGCCACCGAGTTCAGGCAGTACCGTTTCCCGGTCGGAGCCGGCCCATCCGTGAAGAGATGGCCGAGGTGGGCCTCGCAGGCGTCGCAGATGACCTCCGTGCGTCGCATGAAGAGGGACCGATCGTCCCTCTCGCCCACGGGGGCGTCGGAGATCGGCGCGAAGAAGGAGGGCCATCCGGTGCCCGACTCATACTTCGCCTCGGATGAAAAAAGCGGCGTTCCGCAGCAGACACAGCGGTAGGTGCCTGGACGCTTCTCGTCCCAGAGCGCCCCGGTGAACGCCCTTTCGGTCCCCTTCTTCCGTGCGACCTGAAACTGCTCCGGCGTCAGGCGTTCACGCCATTCCTCGGGGGAGAGCGTCACCTTTTCGCGTTCGCGCTCGCCCGCGCCATCCCGGGATCCATCCTCATTCATGGGTCGGATTCCCGTCTGCTCAGGAGTCTGACTGGAGACGGACCGAGGTCATCGTGACGGTCTCGAGCGGTCGGTCGCTTCGATCCGTGGATGTGCCCCCGATGCTCCGCACCACATCCATGCCCTTCACGACCTTCCCGAACACCGCGTGCCTGTCGTCCAGCCAGGGGGTTGCGGCAAGCGTGATGAAGAACTGCGATCCCCCGGTATTGGGGCCTGCGTTCGCCATGGAAAGCACGCCTTCATCCGAATGCCGCGCCTCGGGGTGGAATTCGTCCGGAATCTTGTATCCCGGCCCTCCCCTCCCGGATCCTTCCGGGCATCCTCCCTGAATCATGAAGCCGGAAATGACGCGGTGGAAGACGATCCCGTCGTAGAACTCCTTCTCGATCAGTGACGCGAAGTTCGCAGTGGTCCGGGGAGCGCGGTCGTCGAAGAGCTCGACGGTGAAGTTCCCGAGGGAGGTCTCGAACGCGACGGTACGATTGGCCATTAAGATCTCATTTGGAGCTGGGAAGCGTGGAAAGAGGGGACGACCCACGGTGACCGTCCCCGAGAGGAAATCAACCCCCCGGAGCCCGCCGCGTTCCCTCTCAGCAGGCTGTCAGGCAACTGGCACTCTTATTGCAAGCCGGATGGAAGGAGCCCGTGCGAGGTGCAGGCCGCCGCGCCTCGCCCTTCGACCCCCAGTTCCGGAAGAGAGAAATGCCACCGAGAGCCCTCTGGAAAGGACAACTGCGGCTGTCGCTCGTGTCGATGGCCGTGGAGCTGTATTCAGCGACCCAGACCGGCGCGCGGGTCAGCTTCCGCCAGATCCACGGACCCAGCGGCAAGCGGATCCGCTACGAGAAGGTCGTGCCCGGCATCGGAGCGGTGGATTCGGACGACATCATGAAGGGCTACGAGACCACGACGGACACCTACGTCCTTCTCGACCCGGAGGAAATCGAGGCCATAAAGCTCGAGTCGAAGAAGTCGTTCGAACTCGTCCAGTTCGTCGATGCCTGCGAAATCCCGCCGCTCTACTTCGACAAGCCGTACTACCTCGTGCCCGCCGACGATCTGGCCGAAGATGCGTATCGCGTGATCCGCGAGGCGCTCCGGGAGTCGAAGAAGGTCGGACTCGGGCAGATCACACTCCGGGGGAAGGAATACATCGCCGCCGTGAAACCCTGCAATGACGGCCTCCTGCTGGAGACGCTGCACTACGAAGACGAGATTCGCGAAGCGGAGCCACTCTTTTCGAAGATCAGCGACGAGAAGGTCGAGCAGGAGCTGCTCGACGTGGCCATCACTCTCATCGAAAGGAAGAGCTCGAAACTCGATCTCTCGCGTTTCAAGGACAACTACACCGTGGCGATGCGGGAACTGATCGAGCGGAAGACCGCGAGCAAGTCGACCCGAAGGGTGTCCACGGGCGAGGATGACGAACGGCCGGCCTCCGATGACAACGTCATCGACCTGATGGCCGCCCTGAAGAAGAGCCTGGAGAAGAGCTCCGGCGCGAAGAGCCCCGCAAGGAAGGCATCGTCGAAGGCATCCGCGGCGAAGAAGGCGGCCACCGGAAAGAAGAAGTCGGCCTGATTCGTGGGGAAATCCGCCCGGCTCCCCCCCTTCCACAAGCCGCAGCCGGCAACGCTCGGCGACACCGTTCCCGAGGGCGATGACTGGCTGCACGAGTCCAAGGTCGACGGGTATCGATGTATCGCCGCGGTCGCGGGTGACGAGGTACGCTGCTACACGCGTTCAGGACTCGACTGGACCGACCGGTTCCGACGCATCGCCACAACGCTCGCGGATCTCGACTGCGACAGCGCGCTGCTCGACGGCGAAGTCGTCGTCCCCGCCGTGGTGGCGGGCTCGCAGTTCTCTGCCCTGCAGGCCGCGCTGTCATCCGGCGGCGCGCTCGCGCTATACGCCTTCGACCTGCTGGAGCTGGATGGCGAAGAACTGACCGGACGCCCACTCATTGAACGCAAGGCACGGCTCCGGAAACTGCTCGCCTCCCTCCCCGACGGCGCCAATGTGGTATACAGCGAACATGTACGCGGCAGCGGCACGCGGGTGCTGGATGCGATGTGCCGGGGAGGGCGCGAGGGCATCATCTCCAAGAAGGTGAATTCGGAGTATCGAGGCCGCCGCACCACGAGCTGGCTCAAGCTCAAGTGCACCCGACGGCAGGAGTTCGTGATCGGTGGGTTCACCCCCTCCGACAAGCGAGGTCGGGAATTTGCTTCTCTCCTGATCGGCACCTTCGAGGGCGATACCCTTCGCTACCGAGGCCGCGTCGGCAGCGGCTTCTCCGCGGAAGAGCTGCATGAACTGGGGAAGGAGCTGAAGAATCTGGACCAGCCGGACTCGCCCTTTGCCAAGGTGCCGGGGGCCGTGGCGCGCAATGCGCGCTGGGTCCGCCCCGAACTGGTGACGGAGATCGACCTCGCCGAGTTCACCGACGGCGGTCACGTGCGGCATGGCGTGTTCAAGGGTCTTCGGAGAGACAAGAACGCCTCGGAAGTGACGATGGAAGCACCCGCCACCGGAGATCGGAAGATGAAGGAGGCCTGGCGCGGTATACGGATCTCCAGCCCCCACCGCGTGGTTTATCCCAGGCAGGGCATAACGAAAGCAGAGCTCGCCGGTTACTACGACGCCGTCGGCCGTCGAATGCTTTCCTTCGTTCAGAATCGCCCGCTGTCACTGGTGCGGTGCCCCAGAGGCCGCAATGAAGAGTGCTTCTTCCAGAAGCACGCATCGCCCGGATTCCCGGACGAGCTGAAGCGCGTGAAGCTCCGCGAGAGCTCCGGCAAGCGCGCCGACTATCTGTACGTCGACGGGGTGGAAGGACTGATCGCGGCCGTGCAGATGGGTACGCTCGAGTTTCATGTGTGGGGATCGAGGAACGATTCGCTGGAGAAACCGGACCGCCTGGTCTTCGATCTCGATCCCGATGAGAGCCTGGACTTCCCGGTGGTCCGTCTTGCGGCAGCGGTGCTTCGGCAGAAGCTCGAGAAGCTGGGGCTCGAGACCGTCGCGCTGGTCACGGGCGGGAAGGGCGTGCATGTGATCGCACCGCTCTGGCGAACCGCCGACTGGGACCAGGTGAAGGCGTTCGCCCAGGGCTTCGCCACTGGCCTGGCCAGGGAAGAGCCGGATGTGTTCACGGCGACCAGGTCCAAGGCCCGACGGCGCGGGCGGATCTTCATCGACTGGTTCAGGAACGAACGGGGCTCGACCGCGATCGCGCCCTGGTCAACCCGGGCGCGTGACGGCGGGCCAGTGGCCACGCCGGTCAGCTGGGATGAACTGACCGACCTCGAAGCCGCCAACGGCTTTTACATCGAGGATGCGCTGCGGCGGCTCGATGAGGACGACCCGTGGGCCGAAGCTGCGACCTGGCGGCAGTCCGTTACCCGCGTGATGCTGGATCAGGTGGGGGGACGCGCCTGAACCGTGCATTCGCGCTGCAGGAAGTTCCAGAACTGTTCGCAGCTTCCCTCGATGCGGTACTCGATTCCCCGCACGCCGGAAATCCCGAACAGGGTCCCGTTCAGTTGCGAGAGGAAGGCCGAACTCCCGGCGGAGGAGCCGGCATTCGGCATCAGGGAGCGGAAGTCATGGAAATCGACGATCAGGAGCCCCTCTTCCACCTCGATCGAACTCAGCAGATCCCGGGTTGCCGAAGAGAAGAAGGAGGAGACCCCTGATGCGGTTTCCTCCTCAGTCGGCCCCTCGAGAAGCGCCCGCAGGACCGCCTCTACCGAACGCTCGAGAGGCGCCCGCGACGACGCCGAGTCGAGAGGAATCCGGATGGTACGCGGGAGGGCGACCGGCTCCTCGCCCCGGTGATGGACGACGTCCACTTCGAGCACGAGCATCGGGTCATCGAGCTTCTCGAGCTGAGGGATCGCGGGAGGACCCGAATCTCCACAGGCCATGACCCCACCCACCAGCCCCAGCAGGACCCACCCACGAAGCCGCCTCAGAGGAGATGCCCCCCGTCGACCGGAAGCACGGTCCCGGTGATATGCCTCGCCGCCTCGGAGCAGAGAAAGAGCACCGCACCCGCCACATCCTGGGGATCACCCAGCCGCCCGAGCGCACTTCTCTCCCGGGCCCGATCCATGATCTCGGAAGGCACGCGATCGGTGAGTCGGGTCGTGCGGATATACCCCGGGGCGACCGCATTCACATTGACGTTCGAGGGCCCCAGCTCGACGGCGCTGCTCCGGGTAAGGGCCAGGAGGCCCGCCTTGGATGCCGCGTAGTTCGCGAGTCCGAACTCGCTTCGGAAGGCGTGGACCGAGGAGATGTTCACGATCTTCCCGAACTCCTGTCGTCGGAAGTGGGGAGCCACCGCACGAGTGAAGTGGAAGGCTCCGGTCAGGTTCGTGCGGAGCACATCCTCCCATTCCTCGTCAGTCATACGCCAGAGCGCGCGGTCGCGTCCGATCCCCGAATTGTTCACGAGAACGTGGAGGCCGCCCAGCGTTTCGATCACCTCCGCCACGAAGGCATTTACCCCTTCGGAATACCCCGAATCCACTTCGCGCGCAAAGACCCGGACGCCGGTCGACTCGAGTTCCTCCACCGTGGAAGCCGCATCGCTCCTCTCTTTCTCGTCGCGAGCGACAAAATTGAACGCGATGTGGGCCCCGGACCTCGCCAGGGCATGTGCGATTGCCCGCCCTATTCCGGTCGCACCTCCGGTAACGAGCGCCACGCGTCCACGGAGCCCTCCGACCATGAGGAGGCCGCGGGGCTGGGCTTCGGCTCCGATCTCGTCGAGGAGCTGATCGACCGCAGAACTCGTCTCGGCGCGAGAAGGAGAGAGAACCCCTTCCTCACTTCCGGAGCCCCCCTCTTCCTGCCAGTTCCCTGCTTCGCTTCCGGAATGCGGTTCCATGGCCACGTCCAGGTTCGGAGAGCGTAGACTCCGGCCTGTCAGGCCAGGATCTCTTCGGGACTGTGCCGAATCACCGTTCCTTCGACGAGGAACACGGTCTCTTCCGCGATATTCGTCGCGAGGTCGGCCACCCGTTCGAGGCTCTGGGATATCAGAATATGCTCGAGCGCCGCAGGGATGCGCCCCGGCTCGGACAGCATGTGCTCGGCGAGGATCCGGTGAGCGGCATCCCGCAGTCGATCCACCTCATCGTCCCGGAGCCGAACCTCCCGCGCCAGACGGGCGTCCCGCGTGGTATATGCCCGGAGACTGTCGCTCAGCATCTTCCGCGACAGCAGGGTCATCTCAGCGAACTGCGGGAGTTCCGGGATTGGCGGATGTGACGCCAGTGCCCGGGTTGCGTTCGCGATCTTCACCGCATGATCCCCCACCCGCTCCAGATCGTTCGCGATCTTCAAGGTCGCGAAGATCTGCCGCAGGTCGCGGGCGAGCGGCTGCTGGAGAGCGAGGAGTTCCAGCGCCCTCTCGTCCACCTCGAGTTCGAGTTCATCGACCAGACGGTCTCCCGCCCGGACCTTGCGAGCCGCATCCGTGTCGCGGCGCTCGAGTGCGTCGATGGCTCGATCGAGCAGCGATTCCACCTCTCCGGCCATCGCCAGGAGTCGGGCCTGCAGCGAATCGAGGAGGTCGTGGAAGTGGCGCTGTGGTCGCTCGAACATGAAACATCCATGGTGAGGCAGGGCGTGACGGTTCGGGGAGCTCCATCCCCGTCGTGATCATTCTGTTACACGTTTGAGGCCTGCGGGATCCGACCCCCGATCACTCCGCGGGCGGGAGGGTGAACCAGATCGTGGTGCCTCGCCCAAGGCGACTCTCGGCTCCGACCTCTCCACCCATGCTCTGAATGAGGTGACGCACGATCGCAAGGCCCAGCCCCGTTCCCCCCGCTCCGCGGTCCCTGCCCGGGTCGGCCCGATAGAACCGCTCGAAGATCCTGGGGAGCGCCGAGGATGGAATGCCGGCCCCCGAATCCTGGACCGAGACCCGCGTCTTCGAACCGGCGGGTTCGATCTCCACCCGGATGAATCCACCGTCCGGCGTGTACCGGATCGCGTTCGAGAAGAGATTCAGGAAGATCTGGTGAAGCGCCTGCGAGTCGGCCAGCACCACGCCCTCTCCCCGGACGTCGAACTCGACGTTTCGATCGCGGTGCTGACGCTCAACCTCCTTCCATACCGCATCTGCGGCTCCCGCGACTTCGACTTCCTCTTCCTGCAGGGTCCACCCGCCGGATTCCAGGCGGGAGAGGTCGAGGAGATCGTCCACCAGATTCTGCAGCCGGATCGTGTTCGACCGGATGGAGCTGAGGAACTCGATCCGAAGGGACTCGGGAGGGTCTCCTTCGAGGAGAGTCTCGGCGAAGCCGCGCATCGCGGTCAGCGGGGTCTTGAGCTCGTGCGAGGCGTTGGCCACGAAATCCCGGCGGATCTTCTCCATTCGCCGGAGTTCCGTCACGTCCAGAAAGGTGACCACCGACCCGCCCTCGGGAAGGTGATGAGCCGAGACCAGAAGGGTGCGGTCCCCGAGCGTCACCTCCTTCGGCGGGAGGGGGTGGACGACGGATTTCTCCAGGTGCTCACGGAGTTCCGGGTTCCGGACAAGGGTTCCGACCGGGGCGAAGGCCGTGGCGGGTCCCGCCTCGAGCAGCTCGGCGGCAGCCCGGTTGATCCGAAGCACCCGCGCGTCTTCGGTGAGCGCAACGACCCCTTCCGCGATGGAGTCGATCAATCCCTGCATCTCGTCCCGCTCGCGGCTGAGCTCGGTCAGGTTGTCCCCCATCTCTTCGGACATCCGCCGGAGCGCCCTCGCGATGTCGTCAAATTCGTGAGCGTGGGCGACAGGATCCGGATTTCGGTCGAACTCGCCGTCCGTTATCGCTCCGATGCTTCGCACCAGCTCCGCCGCGGAGGCCTGGCTGCGCCGGGTCTGCAGCAGGGCAGCCAGCCAGAGGAGTAGGAGTGCCGTCGCCCAGATCCCTCCCAGAACTCTGAAGGCGCCCGCCCGGGCTTCCCCGATCGATCCGGAGGGACGGGCCAGCCGCAGGATCAGAGGCTCCCCCGCGAAGGTCGCCGGGCGGGCCACATAGAGAGTGAGGTCACCCGTGGTCGCACTTGCGCGCTCGGCGAGCCCGGTTTCCCCCGCGAGGGCTGTGGCCATTTCAGGACGGCTGGCGTGGTTCTCGAGGAAGACGGCATCTCCCTCTGCCACGCGAGTGTCCGCCACGACCCGGCCATCGAGCGCCATCAGCGTGACCTGATAGGAAAAGAGGTTCGCAATCCGATCGGCCGCGCCGTCCGGCGCCTCTTCGCGGATTCCGGAGAGCGCCTGAGCCGCCGCCTCCGCATCCCGCAGAAAGCGGCTTCTTTCCCCTTCCATCGACCGCTCGAATACCCGGGAGTCGAGAAGCACCCCGCCGCCGAGGAAAGCCGCCGAAAGTATGGCGGCCGCGATCAGGAAAAACCGGGTACCCGAACTCAATCGCGGTTCACTCCGCACCATCCGGGATCTTGATCCGGTATCCGAACCCACGCACCGTCTCGATCCAGTCTCCCACCCTCCCAAGCTTCGAGCGCAGGCGCCGGATGTGCATGTCCACCGTGCGGGTCTGGATGCGATCCACCACGTCCGACTCGTAGTCCCATACCTTCTCCAGAAGCTGACGACGACTCTGGGTGCGGCCGCGGCGCTCCAGGAGGGCCTGGAGGAGGCGGAACTCTGTCGGGGTGAGGCTCAGCTCCGTGCTGTCCATGCTGACCTGATGAGCGCTCACGTCGAGTGCAATGGGACCGGCACGAAGGAGCCGTCCTCCCGCCTCGCTCCCCGCCTGCTCCGCCCGCCTCAGGATCGACTGCACCCTCAGCACGAGTTCGCGAGGGGAGAACGGCTTGGTCAGGTAGTCATCGGCGCCCAGCTCCAGCCCTTCGATCCGATCTTCCTGCTCCCTCTTCGCAGTCAGCATCAGAACCGGGAGGCCCTGGGTCGCGTTCTCCCTCCGGAGGGTCCTGAGGATCTCGTCGCCGCTGAGCCCCGGGAGCATCCGGTCGAGCACGACCAGATCCGGGATCTCCCGGCCGACGGCCGCCAGCGCCTGATCTCCATTCGAAGCGGTCTCCACGCGGAAGCCTTCGCGGGTCAACTGATAGGCGATGAGTGCGGCGATGTCCGGCTCATCTTCCACGACGAGCACCCGGGGAGACGAACTCTGCGTCTGGTTGGCTTCCATGATCCTCCTTACTACGGTGGCGTCCATGGCGGTTCTCGGGTGTGGGGCCGCCACGGTCAGGCCGGGGTCACCCCCCGGATTCCTTCCGCACCAGCCCCAGCACCTCTTCCTCTGAAAGAGTGTGGTCCTGGGTCTTCACGTAGTTGAAGATCCGCATGCAGAGCTCGTCGTCTTCCGCGTCGAGCCCACGACTTCGGAGCCAGTACTTCACATTCGATACCCCCGACATCGGGGTGATCTCGATCTCCTGCCTCCGCCCCACCATTCCGGCTGGCACCCCGGAGTAGATCCGGTCCGCCAGCCAGGCATCGCCCTTCGCCTCCGCCTTGATGATGGCGGCGGCATGAACCCCGGTTCCGGTCCGGAAGGCGTCGGCCCCGAAGACCGGGTACCCTGGCGGAATCTCCACCCCGGTCGAACGCGACACTCGCTCGCAGTACTCGCCAAGGGTCGAGAGGTCCGCGTCATGAAGCCCCATCAGGTGGAGGTTCACGAGGAGGAGGTCCATCTCCACGTTTCCGACCCGCTCGCCTATTCCCATCGCCGTCCCGTGAACCCGATCCACCCCCGCCTCGATGGCCGCGAAGGCGTTCGCGAGGCCCATCCCCCGGTCGCGGTGACCGTGCCAGTCCACCTTCACGTCCTCGCCGGAAGGGTTCACGATCTCTTCCTTCACGAAGCGGACGAGCGCGCTGACCCCCCACGGGGTGGCGTGCCCGACGGTATCTGCGAGGCAGAGCCTCCGTGCACCCCACCGGATCGCATTCCCATACAGCGCCTTCAGCATTTCGGGGCGGGCCCGGGTCGTGTCTTCCGTCACGAACATCACCGGGAGCCCTTCCCGCACTGCAAAGCTCACGGCCTCTTCCGAGGTCCGGAGCATCCGCTCCAGCGTCCAGTCCTCCGCGTACTGCCGGATCGGAGACGACCCGATGAAGGTGCAAGCCTCGATCGGGATGCCCACCTCCTGCGAGATGCGGGCGATCGGCTCGACATCCCGCACCATCGTACGGGCCGCACAGTTCGCCGTGATCGCGAGCCCTGCCGAGCGAATTTCCCGCGCCAGCGCCGTTACATCGTTCACGGCCCTCGGGCCTGCCCCGGGAAGCCCGATATTCGCCGTGTGAATCCCCAGACCGTCCATCAGGTGGAGGATCCGGATCTTCTCTCCGATCTCGGGATCCCTCACGGAGGGGCTCTGGAGCCCATCCCGCAGCGTCTCGTCGTCCAGCTCTACCGACCGGAGCGAAGGGCCTTCCTCCCCGGCGTTCCAGTCGTGTATCAGTGCCTTTTCATCCATTTCGGGAAACCTTGTCTGCGAGTGACCGCGCGCCCGCTCGGGAGATCTCCTCCCTTCAGACTCGACCCTCACAATAAGTCGCGGAGCGCACCCCACCGCAAGCTCCGTCAGCCCCGCTCGCGTTCCGGTTCCTGTGCAAGGAAACGGTCCTTCCCGCCCCCGGTGCAGCGCCGAAAAAGTCCCGTCGCCCTGCACCAGTCTACTCGGACTGTGTAACGGCGCCCTCGGGGAAATGTCACGGATCGGTAACGGCCCTCGCAGGCCGTGTGATCGCGGTCATCGCCTCTGTAACAGCGTTCGATGCCGGTCGGTCACCCATCCGTTACAGAAGTACTCCCCCCTTTGGTTACACCCGGTTGCGATCATCCCTGCAAGAGAATCACACGCACGGCGGACAGAGACACTGCGCTCCGCCCCAGCCCCATGGATTCGAATGACAATGACCACCTTCACCAACACTTTCGGTCGAGCCCTCCTCGCGTGCGGGATCGTGCTCGTTCTGCTCTCCCCCTCCCTTTCGGCCCAGGGAGTGGAGGGCCGGATCATGGGACGGATCGTGGATCGGGAATCAGGAGAACCCCTCCCCGGGACCCAGGTCCAGTTGGAAGGCGGCCAGAGGGCCGTAATGGCCGGGGTGGACGGGCGCTTCCAGTTTGATCGCGTGCCTGGCGGGGTCGTGACCCTGCGCGTATCCATGATCGGGTACGCTCCCCAGCTCGTCTCCGAAGTCCAGGTCGACGCGGGAACCACCGCACGGGTCGACATCTCACTCGTCCGGGCAGCCATCGAGCTTGCGGGGCTCGAGGTATCGGCTCAGCAGGAACGGGGGAGCAGCGTGGCCCTCATCTCCGAGCAGCGGACCTCCTCAGGAGTGGTTAACGCCATCTCGGCAGAGCAGATCGCCCGCTCCCCGGATGGCGACGCCGCTGCGGCGATGCAGCGCGTGAGCGGAGTCACCGTCCAGGAAGGGCGCTACGTCTTCGTGCGCGGACTGGGCGAGCGGTACACGACGAGCTCGCTGAACGGCGCCCGGATCCCGAGCCCGGAGCCGGAGCGGAAGGTGGTCCCGCTGGACCTCTTCCCTTCGGGGCTCCTCCAGTCCATCACGACTTCCAAGACCTTCACCCCCGACCAGCCGGGCGACTTCTCCGGGGGGTCGGTGAACATCCGCACCCCCAGCTTTCCGACCCGTCGCACCTTCAGCTTCTCGGCTTCCACCGGGTACAACCCGGACGCCACGGGGCAGACGATCCTTCGGGGCCCATCCGAATCGGGCGATGCGTTCGCCTTCGGAACGAGCGCCCGGTCCCTCCCTTCGGCTGCAGCCACCTATCCGGGCACCGCGTCGCGCGGCCCTCAGGTGAACTCTGTCGTGAATTCGTTCCGGAATGTGTGGAGCGTGGGCGAGGCTCCCGGAAAGGCTCCACTCTCGATGAGCGCCTCGGTGGGAGGATCTTCGGATCTCTTCGATCGCACTCTCGGATACCTCGGATCGTTCACCTATTCGAACAGCCAGGATGTGAAGCTCGATCAGCGCCGTGCCCGGGTGGGCGCCGGTGACACCGAGCGGGATCGCTACGACGGTGAGTCCGGGACGACGTCGGTGCTCTGGGGAGGGCTTCTCAACCTGAGTGCTCTCTTCGGAAACCACACTCAGCTCCATCTGAACAACTCGTACAACCGGAGCTCCGACAACGAGGCGAGGCGTGAAGTCGGTCTCGACGAGAACACGCGGGCCTCGGTCCAGATCGATCGCCTCACCTATGTAGAGCGCTCGGTGCGGTCGTCACAGCTCATGGCTGAGCATCAGTTCGGTACCCGCCATCGCCTTGACTGGGCGCTCACCACTTCCGCCGTCTCGAGGTCCGAGCCCGACCGTTCGGAGTTCGTGCGCTGGCTGGATCCGGAAGTCCCAGTCTGGTTCAACGACTTCGAAGGGGCAGTCCGTACCTTTGGCGAACTGGACGAAACCTCCACGGAGGGGAGCCTCAAGTACGCCCTCTCGGTGGGAAGCAACCCCGGAAATCCCACGCGCTTTACCGTCGGGGTCAACTGGCGCGAGAACGAGCGGGACGCCCGCAGCCAGGGCTTCCGGATCCAGAGCTTCGACTGGGGCCCGAATGACCCGCGCTGGCAGGCGGAGCCGGAAGAGTTCTTCGACGGGCGGCACGCGAAGGATTCCGACTCGATCTTCATTCTCTCCCGGGAGCTGGCGGGCGGCTCCTACGACGCGTCGGACCAGCTCTTCGCCGGATTCGCGATGGCGGAGCTGAACCTGACCGATCGGCTCCGTCTGGTAGGGGGAGCCCGGCTGGAGGCCTACACCATCCGGGTCAATGCCGAGAGCAACCTGGCGAACCCGATCGTGGTGGATCAGGAGTACACGGACGTGCTCCCGTCGGTGGCTGCGAACTTCGCCCTCACCGAGCAGCAGCAGCTCCGGGTCTCAGCGTCGCGGACCCTCTCCCGACCCGAGTACCGCGAACTGGCCCCGATCACCTATCGGGAAGTGCTGGGCGGAGATCAGGTAATCGGAAACCCGGAGCTCGACCGGGCGCTGATCGACAACCTGGACGTGCGGTGGGAGTGGTATCCCACCCCCGGCGAGGTCATTTCCCTCGGTTTCTTCGCGAAGAACTTCGATGCCCCGATCGAGCAGCGATACCTCGCGCGCTCCGGCACGGACACCAAGACCTTCCAGAATGCGGAGAGTGCGACCAACCGCGGGATCGAGATCGAAGTCGTCACCGGACTCGGGAGAGTTTCCCCCTCCCTGATGCCTCTCTCGCTCTTCTCCAACGTCACCGTGATGGAGAGTGAAGTGAACGTCGGACCCGACGATGCCCCCCGGGCCATGGTCGGACAGGCCCCGTACGTCGTGAACACCGGGCTCACCTACGCGAACCCGCGCACCGACATGAGTGCCACCCTGCTCTTCAACGTGGTCGGTGAGCGGATCGTGAATGCGCGCGCCTCAGGGTCGATGGTTGATGACGTGATCGAACGGCCTCGGCAGTTGCTGGACTTCTCCCTGCGCTTCCCTCTGAGGGGGGGCGCGTCGGCGAAGGTGGACCTGAAGAACATCCTGGATTCGCCCTTCGAGGTGGTCCAGGGCCCCGTCGTCCGCGACTCGTACCGGAGCGGCAGAAGCCTCTCCCTGGGCGTGTCGTGGCGGTGGTAACCCCGGAGGGGGATGCCCCCCTCCTCACTCGGAACCCGCGCTTTGCAGGCGGGCCTACCCTACTCCATGCGTAGAGGGAACCACATGATTCGCAGAACCAGCTTGATCCTGGGCCTGGCGCTCGTCGCCGGGATTGCCGGATGCAGTGACGACGGCGGCATCACCGCTCCGCCGGTGGACTCGAAACTCGCCACTCCTTCCCAGATCACGGTGACCGCTTCGTCGGCCACGGCCGCGGTCGTGGCCTGGGGCGAGGTGACCGGGGCTACCTCCTACCTCGTCGAACGTGCCGAAGGCGCGAGCGGCGGCTCCTTCGGGACCGCCGGGCAGACGGGCTCGACTTCCTTCAATGACGAAGGCCTTACGCCCCAGACCACCTACCGCTACCGGGTAACTGCCCGCGGCGGGACCGGGACCGAGCCCAGCAGCGCTTCGGATCCTGCGGCCATCACGATGCCCGCGCCAGCGGCGAAGGTAGCCACCATCTCGGCTCCCATCACGACCAGTCGCACCCTGTTTGCGGACACGGTCTACACGCTGTCCGGCTTCATCTCGGTCGCGAACGGGGCCACGCTGACGATCCAGGCCGGCACCCGCATCGAGGGTGACTTCAACATCCCGGGCTCCTCGCTCTTCATCCTGCGCGGAGCGCGCATCATGGCCCAGGGCACTGCCGCCGCTCCGATCGTGTTCACTTCGAACCGGCCGGTGGGCCAGCGCTCTCCGGGCGACTGGGGCGGGGTCATCATCCTCGGAAACGGCGTCACGAACCGTGGAGCTCCGACCTACATCGAGGGCACCGGAACCGGTCCGGCGAACCCGCTTCAGGACTACTCGGGTGGAACCAACAACAACGACAACTCGGGCGTGATCCGGTACACCCGGATCGAGTGGGCGGGCTTCCCGACCGCTCCGAACGAAGAGCTGAACTCGCTGACCATGGCCGCGGTCGGTCGCGCCACCACGATCGAGTACGTTCAGATCCTGGGCGGGCTGGACGACTCGTTCGAGTGGTTCGGAGGAGCGGTGGACGGTCGCTATCTCGTTTCCTACGAGGCGGCCGACGATCACTTCGACGCCTCTGAGGGCTTTGTCGGACGCCTCCAGTTCCTCGTGGCATTCCAGTCGATCCGCCCCGAGCCGCGGGCCGGACTCGCAGGTGGAGCGGCTTCGGACCCCGAGGGGATCGAGAACGACGGATGCTGGGCCGAAAACTGCAACGCCGGCAACGCAAACCGGAGCGCCTCGCAGCCCTTCACCGTGCCGGTGTTCGCGAACTTCACCCTGATCGGTGCCCCTCCGGGAGCCTGGGAGACCCCCTCGGGGAACATGGGGATGATGCTCCGCCGCGGTGTGGGCGGGCTCTACGTGAACGGTGTGGTCGCGCGCTACAGCCGCGCCGGAATCTCCGTCCGCGGTGAGCAGACCATGCAGCGCCATACCGACAACATCCTGCGGGTGCGGAACGTCTACTTCACCGACAATGCGGCAATCTTCCAGACCGGAGCGGGCACGGGCGAGTCGGCGCAGTTTGCGCTCGACCTGGCGGCCAACTCTCTCGAACACGGCAGCGCCGCCACGGCGAGCCTCTTCACCGCCTTCCCGGCGAACACTTCGGGAGCGACCACCGCTGCGTCCTTCGACTGGACCCCGGCGGCGGGTTCGCCCATCGCGACCGGCGGGCTGACGGACTTCACGACCCTCCCCGCTCTGCTGCGCGGGACGGCGGACGGCTTCATCGTCCCCACGGCCTACCGCGGTGCGGCAGCGCCCACGGGGCCGAAGTGGTGGCAGGGCTGGACCTACTACGCCCAGAACTGATCCCGGGCGAAGCATTTCGATCCGATGCACTGGGGGTCTCCCTTCGGGGGGGCCCCCTTTGCCTCTCCTGCGGGAACACACAGGAGTTCCACCCAGATGAAAACGACCCGAAGAACCATGACCCGCTTCCACCCGCACTTCGCAATGGTCCCCCTTGTCATCCTTTCCGCGCTCTTCGCCGGAGGATGCGAGGGCAGTGCCACCCCCGATCCGTCGCCTCCGGAAACCACCGGGGTCGTCGACAGCATCTTTCCCATGGACGAGGAGCTGCGGCGGTTCCGGGAAGGGATGGATCCCATCGACGCCCTGACCGGAGGAACGGAAAGCCGGGACACCCTCGTGGAGACCTTCATCGCGCAGCTCGGTGCAGCCGACACCCTCGGCCTGGCCTCCCTCGCGATCACCCCGGCGGAATTCGCCTGGGTCTACTTCCCACACTCGATGTACATGTCACCCCCGTACGAGCTGCCCCCGGGAGTGGTCTGGTTCCAGCTCCAGAACCGCAGTTCACGCGGCCTCAGCCGGGCGCTCACATCTCTCGGTGGCGAGACGCTCTACTACACGGGGTATGACTGCCCGGATGAGGGAGAGCGCTGGGGTGAAGGCCACATCTGGCACGAGTGCACCGTTCTCGGGACTCTCCCCGATGGGGAAGCGGTGGAACAGAAGCTCTTCGGGAGCATCCTCGAATGGCGCGGGCGGTTCAAGTTCGTATCGTACTCGAACGAGCTGTGACCCGGCAGGCCTCAGGAGACCGCCCGGATCTCCGTGAACTCGGCTGCGCTCACCTGACCGGTCACCCCTTCCAGCCGGGCGGAGTGGCCGATCACGGAATCCGTGAGGCGGCAATTCGAGAGATGCGTTCCGGCACCCACGATGCAGTTCTCCAGCCGGGAATTCTCCACGACGGCGCCCGTCCCGACGGTCACGTTCCCCGCCAGTGTGCTTCCAACGACCCGGGCCCCCTCCTCTAGACGCACCGGACCCTCGATCGTCGATTCTTCCACCTCGGCCCGCTCGTGCACGCCTCCCCGTGTGCCTTCAAGGAGGTGGCGGTTCGTGTCCAGCAGCGCATCGAGCTTCCCGCAGTCGTACCATCCCCCCACGGGTGCCGTCTGAATACGAGCGCCATGATCGACCATGTACTGGAAGGCGTCCGTGAGGTAATACTCTCCCGAAACCCCGGCCGGCCTCTGCAGCACGTGGTTGATCCCTTCGAATAGAAGCGCCGAGTCCCGGATGTAGTACAGACCAATGTTCGCGAGCTTCGAGATCGGCTCCGTGGGCTTCTCGACGATGCGGGTCATCCCGCCGAGATCGTCGGTCACGATCACGCCGAAGCGCTGATAGTCCTCCACCTCCTTCGCCCAGATCACGCCGGCCCACCCGGGGTCGAGTGTGCGGGTCAGGGACAGGTCCGCATCGAAGAGGGTATCCACGAAGACGATCAGGAGGTCCTCATCGGCCCACGGTTCGGCCAGTTTGACCGCTCCCGCCGTCCCGTCCTGAACCTCCTGCACCACATATCGGGCGGTGATTTCAGGGTACTCCGAGGCGATATACTCCTGCACCACATCTCCCAGATAGCCGATGATGAAGACCACCTCCGTCACCCCCACCTCCCGGAGATCATCCATGATGTAGCTCATCACCGGCCTCCCACCCACCTTGATGAGCGGCTTGGGGGTAGTGAGCGTGTGGGGTCGAAGTCGCGTCCCCCTGCCTGCCAGCGGAATGATCGCCTTCATGGTCTCTCTTCGGTATCGCGGAATTGGGAAGAAGGGTGTGCCGGGCGTCGAATCCGGAAAGAACCCCGGACCGACGGTCGGCTCACGCGGGAAGAATACCGAAAGGGATGCGATTGGTTCAACCGCACCTCCGGGAGCCCCTCGCGACTGGAACCGATTCCTCCCCGAACCGCTACTACACTCCATCGGGATCCTCCCCACGCCCTGTGGGAACCGGGGATGTCATTCCCGAGGCTTTCAAGATCTCAGTTGGATCACCCCGGAGACCTCCATGCGCGACCGCCCTTCATTCGTCATCCTTGGCGTGCTTCTCGCCACAGCCGGTCTGGGGGGGTGTGCCTCGGGCTCGGCCTCCGCTGCCGTTCCCGATACAGCCCGGATCTCCGCGTCTGCGGGATCGACCGCTGCCCCCGCCGCCCGGGCGTCGTGGGCCGAGTCGGCCATTCAGGAATCCGGAAGCGACCCTTCCGTTCTTCACGTCACCGGAAACGCCCAGATCGAGGTCGAGCCGGATCGCGCCCGCGTCTCCTTCGCGGTGGAGACGCAGGCGGGAACCGCACGCGAGGCGGCCGAAGCCAATGCCCGCCAGATGGAGGCGGTCATGAGGGCGGTGCGGGAATCGTCCGGGGGAGTCGCGGGGTTCCGGATCGAGACCGCGGGATACACTCTCATGCCCCGCTACCGCCCGCGTCGGGATGGCCAGGGGAGTGAAATCGAAGGGTATACCGCCCGGAACTCGGTCCTCGTGACGATCGACGAGGTGGAGGCCGTGGGTGGTGTGATGGACTCGGCGCTCCGCTCCGGTGCGAACCGCATGTCCGGGCTCAGCTTCCTGGTGCGCGACCCGACCCCGCACCGGCACCGCGCGCTGCAGAATGCCGTCACACTCGCCCGGCAGGAGGCCGAGGTCACCGCCGCGGCTCTGGGGATGCGTCTCGGGGAGGCGCTGGAGGTGCAGATCCAGGGGTCCTATTCGCCGGTGCAGGCCCGTGGCATGGAGATGGAGATGGCCATGGCTGACTCTCCCTCGACCCCGGTCGAGGCGGGCGCCCAGTTCGTTTCGGCCTCGGTTTCGATCCAGTTCAGGCTGCTTCCGAGGGAAGACTGAGCTCAATGCGCTTCTCCCGGACCAACCGCGCCCGGACCCGCCCGGACCATCCGGACCCCGCGCTCCGGGGACGGCGATACGGGATCCCCTTCCAGCGGGTGTGGGATGCGGCACTGAAGCTGGCGGGGGGCGGACTCCGCGGATGGTCGCTCGTATCCGCAAACGATCAGGTGGGACTCATCGTCGCGGAGTCCACCACACTGGTTTTCCGCTTCGTGGATGACGTGGAAATCCGGATCACCCTGGACGAGGACGCGCAGACGCGCGTCGATCTCAGTTCGGCGTCACGGGTGGGAAATGGCGACTGGGGAACGAATGCGCGCCGGATCCGGGGATTCCTCCGGAGCCTCGACCGTACCGTCGGCGCGGACGCTGCGACAATCCTTCCCCCGGAGGAAGGGGTCGCTGCCCCGCGCTGAAGGCTTTTCGGAAGCCTCCTACCTCGCGAGCGACAGCTCCTCGCCCTCGCTTCGGGCGATCACCGCGGCCGCGGTGAGATCGCCGGTCACATTCACCGAGGTCCGGATCATGTCGAGGATCCGGTCGACCCCGAGGATGAGAGCGATCCCCGCCTGTACGTGCTGCCCGAGCCCCACCGCGTTCAGCACGATGATGAGGGTGATGATTCCGGCGCTCGGCACTCCGGCCGCTCCGATCGAGGCCAGCGTGGCGGTGAGCACAACGATGAGCTGCCCGGCGATCCCGATCTCGATTCCGTAGATCTGGGCGATGAACATGACCGCGACGGCCTGATAGAGCGCTGTCCCGTCCATGTTGATGGTGGCACCCAGCGGGAGCACGAAGGAGGCAATCGGCTTCGAAACCCCGATCTCCTCTTCGGCCGTTTCCATGGTCACCGGCAGGGTCGCGTTGGAGGAAGACGTCGAGAAAGCCACGAGCGGCGCCTTCGCGATCCTCTTCAGGAAGGTCGTGAAGTCGAGCTTCGCCAGGAAGCGAATCGCCACCCCGTACGTCAGGACCAGGTGAATCAGGAGCCCCGCGACGACCGTAAGGGAATAGATCAGGAGACTCTGCAGGAGGTCGGTTCCGAAGCGCGCCACGACCGCCCCGATGAGCGCGAAGACCGCGTAGGGCGCGAGCTTCATTACCCAGTCGATCACGACCATGCTGGCGTCGTTCACCCCCTCGAAGAAGGTGATGACCGCGTCACGCCGAGCCGGTGCGATCGTGCTGATCGCCGCCGCAAACACGATCGTGAAGAAGATGAGGGGGAGAAGATCCAGATTCGCGGCCGCTTCCACCGGGTTCCGGGGAATGATGGAAAGGAGGGTCTCCACCACCGATGGCGCTTCCTCGGCGAGCGTCATCCGGGTCGCGGCCTCGCCCTCGAACTGAGCAGCCAGAGAATCGCGCGTTTCCACGGCAATTCGCGATCCAGGCTTCACCACATTCGATACCACGAGCCCGATGGAAACCGCTACGGCAGTGGTACACAGATAGAATGCCACCGTCTTCCCGCCTATCCGTCCCAGCTTCGCCAGATCCCCGAGCGAGGCCGTCCCAACCATGAGGCTCGCCACGACGAGCGGGATCACGATCATCGTGATCAGGCGGATGAAGGCGGTTCCGATCGGCTCCATCCCGATCAGGATCGTCTGGAGCCACGTGATTTCGAACACGTTGGCTGCGAATCCGACCACGCCACCGAGGACGAGGCCCAGGAGGATCTTGGTATAGAGCTGCATAGGGTGACACCCCGCGGAGAAGGCCCGAGAAGGCTGGGAAAGCGGACCGAACATAGGAATGGCCTCCCGACACGGCAAGGCGATCGCTACCTTCCGGGGCGTCCCCAGCACCCCCCTTCCACTGGTTGCGCCCTGCCCTCCTTACTCATGCCGACTCCCCACACCTCCCCCACGCGCACACTCTGGATGCTGGTGCTCTGCGTGTGCCTCGGTGTCATCGGATGCGGCGATGCGGCTGCGCCCGGAAGCGAGGGCGCGCCAGCGGCGGCCGCGCTCACGCCGGATACCGTACCCGCGGTACCCAACCAGCACTTCGAGCGGAGCTTCATCTTCTCCTCGACCGCGTCGGACTCGGCCATCTACGTGCCCTGGGTCTTTCGCTCGGTGGTCCGCGCCGGAGGGGTGACCCGACATCGCGCGGCCTGGCTGCGTGCGACCGGGGGATGGGAGCTGCTGGTGGACGAAACCGAGGACTCCCCGCCGACCCGTGCACCCTGGCGCGTCCTTCCAGGCCCGACGTTGCGGGTCCTGTCGGGCCCCGACGAGTCGATCGAGGGACTCATCTTCAGGGACCTTCCAAGGGAGCTCGAAACCCGGCTCGGGACCCTTCTTGTGGAGTGGTCCGGCCCCCTCGGGGAGTCGATCCGGATCCATCGGGGCACCACGGTTCTCCCGTCGGGGCCTGTGCAGGGGTTCGTCGTGGATTTTTCCCGGAACTGGGAAGAGCCGCGGGATGTGAGGGGTGACTGGCTCTTCCTCCACGCCGGCGACGTCGCTCAGCTCTTCCTGCTCGAGGTTCCACGGGGCGGAGTCCGTTCCCCCGCGAGGTACCGAGGATGGAGTCGGATCGCGCTCCGTGAATCACAGTGGCCGATGCTGACAGTGGAATGGTCCGAGGTGCGCGGATTCGAACCGGCCCGGAGGGATATTCCAGCACGTTGGACAGTCACATCTGCGGATGGCGAGGTGGAGGGGGAGTTCTCGGTGGTGGCTTCGCATCTGGCCGCGCTTCCCGGGGTCGGCCCCATTCTCCCGGTGTCCGCGATCTTCGAAGTGAGCGGTACAATCCGCATCGAGGGCGAATCGTTCCCTGTCACCGGCCTCGCGCGCCACACCCAGAGGTGAGGGAGAATCCATGAACCCCGAACTGATGCGCGCCCTCGTCACGATCGCATTCGGGGCGCTGGCGGGCGGTCTCACCAACTCGGTGGCGGTCTGGATGCTTTTCCACCCGTATCAGCCGCCCCGCATCGGGCGGTTCCATCTGCGGTTCTTCCATGGCGCAATCCCGAAGAATCAGGCCCGCCTTGCCCAGGCTGTGGGGCGCACGGTGGGAACGCGTCTTCTGACCGAGGCGGATCTCTCCGGAACGCTGGGGAATGAAGAGTTCCGGACTGCATTCGACGAGCGCCTGGACCGATTCCTGACTGACCTGCTGGAGCAGGAACGAGGCACATTGCGGGAGATCCTCCCTCCGCAGCTCATCTCGGAGGTGGAGGGGGTGCTGGGCGAGATGGCGCTCCATCTTACCGAGCGGCTGGAGGCTTGGATCGAGGACGAGGCGTTCGAGGCGGGCATGCGGCGGCACGTCGCTGCCTTCCTCGAAAGGATGACGGACGAACCCGTGGCCGACATCCTGACGCCGGCCCGGGAGGCCGCCCTCGCCGAGGCGGTGGAGAGGTGGGCGACCGACGCTGTCGAGCGTGAGGGGTTCGGAGCGGCCATCGAGGACTACCTCGAACGGAGTGCTCACACCTTCCTCCGGGAAGACCGGACCTTCCAGGAGGTCCTTCCAGCCGGGCTTGTGACGTCGCTCGAACGCGCCCTCGCCGGGTACCTCCCCGTCGCCGTTCGCAAGCTCGGAGGAATCCTCGACGATCCATCGGCCCGGGGCCGCCTTGAGTCCGCGCTGCACGACCTGTTCCAGCGCTTCCTCCGCGACCTCAAGTTCCATCAGCGGGTCGTGGCTCGCCTCGTGGTCACGGAAGACACGCTCGAGAAGGTCCTCACGGCGCTCGAAGCGGAGGGGACCGAGCGACTCTCGGAAATGCTCCGCGAACCCGACGTTCAGGACGCAATCGCGCGGAAGGTGAACGACGCGGTCGTGGACTTCCTCCAGCGCCCGGTGACCTCGGTCCTGGGGGCCCCCGACGACCCGAACGTCATCGAGGCGCGGGAAACCGTTTCCGCATGGGTTCTCGGGGCCGCCCGCGATCCGGCGACCCGCGGTTTTCTCGTGGAGAAGCTCCGGCAGGGGATGACCCGGGCCTCGGACGGAAGCTGGGGAGACCTTCTCGAGGGGCTTCCGACGGATCGGGTCGCCGACGCGCTCACCTCCGCGGCACGGAGCGATGCCGCGCGCACGGTCTATCGCGAGTCCCTCACCCGCTTCCTTTCACGCCTGCTCGACCGCCCCATCGGCCGACCCGCGGCCTGGCTCCCGTCCGGGGCCTCCGGACGCATCCGCGGCGCTCTCTCGGAGCCGCTCTGGGAGTGGCTGCAGGGTCAGGTGCCCGAGGTCGTGCAGACGCTCGATGTGGGGCGCCGCGTGGAAGAGAAGGTGCTCGGGTTCCCCGTGGAGCGCATGGAAGAGCTGGTTCGGAGGGTCACAGAGAAGGAGCTGACCCTGATCGTGCGGCTGGGCTACGTGCTCGGGGCGGTGATCGGAGGGACGCTGGTGGTGCTGGACCGGGTACTCTGACCGGGCGTTGGCCCGCCGCCCCGACCCTTCAGTCCAGCTTGAAGGGCTGGCGGCCGCGCCGCCTGCGCTGCCTCGCGCGGTCGGACCGGGGCTGGAGAAACCCCAGAAATGTGAAGTGCCGCTTCGCCTTTCCGTGATGGCCACTCGGGTCGCTCAGCCGTTCCTCGATGTCATCGAGTGACTGGTCGTACCGTCGCGGAAGGCCGAGCCAGATCCCGAAGCCGAGTGCCGCCACCAGAGTGACGATGGTGATCCACATGCCTGTGGGATCAGCCCTTGCCGATCGCTTCCATCACGAGGATTCCGATCCCCATGGAAAGAACGATCGCCATGAAGTTGGTTCCCACGGCGACCAGGGCGACCACCGTCCAGAAGATGATATGGATGAAATCGTATCCGCCGGGGAGCATGGACGACTCGATTCGGTAGAGGAGGAAGGGGTGGGTCGAACCCGTCAAATATGGTCCGGTCGGGGGGGAATGTCGAGCCCGGAGAGCGAGACCGCATCCACGGATTCACCGGACGAGGTCAGGATCCGCCGATGGTAGTCGACCTGGCCGAGGTGATACGCCAGGTGAGTGGCCAGGTGGGCAAGGAAGTCGACGGTCCGGACCTGGCGGCCCGCGAGCTCGAGGGGGTAGGGAGCCCTGAGCGCATCGGGGTCCATCTCACCCAGCACCTCCCTCACTGCATCCGCCGCCGTCGACAATTCCGCAATCAACGCCTCACGCGAAACTCCCCTGCGCCCGAACTCGGCTTCGCGATCCCTCACATATCCATTCCCACCCAGCACCGCACCCACGAAATGCTGCAGATTCCCGGCGGCGTGAAGGGCCAGAGTTCCCGCCGAGTTCGGTACTCCGGCTGGCTCCAGCCAGGGGGACGCGTCGTCCGGATAGGCCGCGATCTCCCGCGCCAGAGCTCCGAGTTCCCGCACCAGCACTGTGGTGAGTGCGTCAATCATGGTCTTCCTCCGGATCGAGAATGGCCTCCCGTCATCCCGCGCCTTCTCCCGCAAACACCTCCGCGTCGCGGATTCTCCTTACCCCCGATTCGAGCGAGAGGACGATGATCCCGACCGTGATCAGGAGCGCGCCGCCGAGCCCGATCACGAGGGGAATCGCGGCAGTGGCCTGGAACGGAACCCCCTCGAAGCGGGCCCTCAGGAAAAGATACATCGGCCACCCCGACAGCCCCACCATGAGCGCCAGATAGATCACGGATGCCATCATGAAGAGGAGGCCGCCGAAGGAGGTCGGGATCTCGGCCGGATTCTCCGTTTCGTAGTTGGGATAGATCGCCCCGAAGGCGAGCGCCATCGCCGTGATGGCCATCGTCGCGCCGATCATCGTTGCCACCGAGAGCGCCATCAGGAAGGGTGAGACATCCAGCGTCAGGTTGGTGAACACGATCAGAGGGAGGGCCACACAGAGGAGGGGGAGCGTTCCAACCCAGTACTTCGTCCAGAAGAGCTTGCGCGGGTCGAGCGGTGAAGAGCGGAGGAGCCAGGTCATGCGACCCTCGAGCGACATGGCCGGGAATACGAAGCGGGCGGCGATGGCCGAGACGACGAAGCCCGCAAGACCCAGGTTCAGAAACCCGATCAGGTTCACGAGGAAGAAGGAGAGCTCCTCGGAGGTGGAGATCGGGAGGACCCGGATGTTGTAGACGTACACCACCACCAGCACGGCCAGGAGAATGAGCTGCGACCACTGAGTGGTGTCCCGGAAGAAGGTCCGGATTTCCTTGGTCGCGAGCTCCCGCGTGGTGGTGTCGAGCCCACGGAGCAGGCGCTCCCATCCCCGCGTGCGCACCCGCCCTTCCTCCTTCTCCGCACCCTCCTGCGCACGCGAGAAGCCTCCCGCGTAATACCGCACGTGCAGCCAGGCACCGATCGTCAGGAAGGCCGCCGCCGTGGCGAGAAGCAGGATGAAGGGGAATGCATCCCATCGTCCGTTCAGGTGGGTGACGAGGGTGTTCGACGCCCATTCGGAGGGGAGCCAGGACGACGAGGGTGTCCGGAGGGTCGCCATGAAGTCGACCACCCCCCGGAACTCGTCCGGGCGGACCAGCCTCTCCGGCTGGAGCAGGCGAATGAGGAAAACCACCCCGGCCACGGCGAAGAGCCCGACCAGCGCCAGAAGATCGCGCGTCCGTCTCGCGGGGAAGATGTTCACGAGAAGCAGGGTCACCGCAGTCCCCGTCACTGCGGGCAGCACGAGGAAGGGGATCATTACCGCCGCGGCCAGGAGATAGTACCCGATGTCCGCCCCGTACATCACGCCATAAGCCGCGAGCAGCGGCACCGAGAGGAGAACCACCATCCAGGACGAGTTCACCAGGCTCTCGGCCAGCCTGGCCCAGTAGATATGCACCGGATCGGTGGGTGACGCCGCGAGCAGATCCAGATCGCGTGACAGGAAGAAGGTCGAGAGCGCGGTGATCACGTTCGAGAGAAGCAGGATCATGAGGAAGGTCAGAAGCGCGAGCCCCAGGAGCTTCCCGGCGAGCAGGTCTCCGATCCCCTGGGCGCCCCGGAAGTAGAGGAGCATTCGGTAGATCAGCCCGAAGATGAGCGCCCAGAAGAAGAACCCGGCCACTCCCAGGAAGGCGAGCTTCGCAATCCGCCCCTCTCCCTGTCGGGAGCGGTTGAGCTTCGAGCGGAGCTTCGGCCTCAGGAGCGCCGGGACCCCGGCCCGGACCACCCCCGCATCCGAACGAAGGTTCATCCTCCGAGAACCCCTCTGAGCCCCTGGACGAGGTCGGCCATCTCCTCTCCCCCCGTCACCTTCAGGAAGATTTCCTCGAGGTGCGCCCCCCCGGCACCCGCCTGGGTACGAAGCTCCTCCATGGTCCCGAGCGCGATGATCTCTCCTTCCGAGATGATCGCGATCCGATCGCACACGGCCTCGGCCACCTCGAGCGTGTGCGTGGTCAGGAAGACGGTTCCTCCGCGATCGACGAAGGTTCTCAGGAGGTCCTTGAGAAGGCGGGCCGAGCGGGGGTCAAGACCGACCATCGGCTCGTCCACCACGATGAGCTCGGGATCGTGGATCAGCGCGGACGAGATGAGGAGCTTCTGCCGCATGCCGTGCGAGTAGCTCTCGATCAGTTCGTCCTTCCACGGAGTCAGCGAAAAGAACTCGAGGGAGCGGTCGATCCGAGCCTCGACCTCGGCCCCCTCCTTCCCCCAGAGCGCCGCCACGAAGCGGAGGAACTCGCCACCGGAGAGCTTCTCGTAGAGGAAGGGCCGATCGGGAATATATCCGAGCTTCTGCTTCACCAGAGCCGGAGTTTCCCGCAGGGAGTGTGCCCCCAGTCGGATCTCACCCGCCGTCGGTTCGAGGATCCCGGCCACCATCCGGATCGTCGTCGTCTTTCCAGCTCCGTTCGGTCCGAGGAAGCCGAAGATCTCTCCGCGGTTCACCGTGAGGTCGATCCCGTTCACGGCGGTGAAACCGCCGTAACGCTTCACGAGGCCGGAGAGGTGGAGGAGGGGCTCCGGTGAACTGCTCTCGATCATTGTGTTCGCGTCTGGGAGGGAAGAATCACTTCGATCTGAAGAGTTCCGATCAGTCGGGCAATCTCGACCTGCTGGGCAAGCCCCCCTGTCACGAACCGGAGGTGGGCGGCGTCGGCGGGGGTCTGGCCGAAGGTCGGGTCCATCGCGACCCAGTCTCCGAGCCAGACTTCCGGCCACGCGTGGTAGAAAAAGGACCCGTCGAGGTAGACGAGCCCCACCGCGATGCGGGCCGGAAGTCCGATCGCACGGGCCATCGCCACGAACAGCACGGTGTGCTCATTGCAGTCGCCACGGCGGGTTTCCAGCACCTGCGTGGCCGAAGGGAGAGAGAAGGTGATCTCCTTCCTGAGCATCCCGTAGACCCGGTCGGTGAGGCGCTGGGCAGCGAGAACCGGCGAGTGATTCCCACGGAAGCGAACTCCTGCCGCCTGTCGGGCGGCGCGCACGATCCGTTCGTCGCCGCTCTGAATGAGCGGCTCTGGTTCGAGGGCTTCCCTCAGGTCCATGCGGGGGTAGGGGAGGGTGTAGCCCGGATCCAGCCCGGAGAGCGATTCCCGCCGAACCACGAGAGTGTCGCCGCGCATTGATTGTCGTCCGCCTTCGAGGGTGAACCCCTCAAGATCGACGCCGGTCAGCACGAATCGAAGTTCGTCGTACTGCTCCACCTCACCGAGATCCACGTCAGAGGCGATGGCCGTCGAGAAGATGATGTCCGACCCGCCTCCCTCCCTCTCCGCGACCTGCCGTGAGTCCCGCTGCGCCTGCTCCGCCAGCTCGTATGGAATCCGCTCAAGCGAAAATCCCATGAGCGATGAAGAGCGGATTACCCTCCCGTCCTGATCGATCCAGCTTTCTGTCGAGATCCCTCCGAACCGCTCCTGGATCCGCCACGCCTCGATCTCCGTGAAGCTCGCGGCGGCCCAGCGCCCACTGACGGAGTCGAACACCGCCGAGTCCGCAACGGTGAGGGTCTCCATCTCCATGACCTCAATCTCCACTGTCCGGGTCGATACGGTGGAAGGGTCGAAGACCGGGAAGCGGAGCACCCTGCCTTCCTCCAGAAGCCCTCCCTTGGCGATCCGCATGGGGAGCGCCGCGGTGAAGAGCGGGGCCTCCTGAACCCGGAAGGAGATCTCTTCCACGCTCTCGCCCGTGATCACCTCCACAAGGAGGATCGAGTCGCCCACCACCTCCCCATTGGCCTGGAAGGCACCCGTCGCCCCGTTCAGAGAAAAATGGAAACGGGTCATCTGGAGTGTGCGCGTGAGTTCCACCCGGGTCTCGGCCACCACACGCCCGCTCTCACCCATCCCCTGGAGGTCCAGATTCATCAGGTCATCCAGGACGAAGCCGTCCGGGAGGGTGTCCAGCCGCGACGAAGCGATCCCGATGGCCTGCCCGCCCATCTGGAGGGAATAGAAGTTGGTCGTGGGGTCGAGGGTGAGCGTAGCCAGCGCCAGCCGGGTCATCTCCGGCTGGAAATACTCCCTGCGAACGTGCCACCCCACCGTCCCGGCCCAGATCACGAGGATGAGCACCCCCAGAATCGTGCGTCGATTCATTGTGCGTCCCCCCTCGTGCCTGCCTCCGATGCCTGAACCCGCCCGGCTTCCCTCGCGAAGGCTTCCCGCTCGTACTCGGTGGCAACCCCGATGACGATCTCCTCTGGCAGAGCCGAAGCCGCTTCGTGCTCGCTCAGGATATCGAGCATGGCTCGGGCCGCAACCTCCGACTCGAGATTCCCGGCTCCGATCCCAAGCGGGGGGACGGCCAGCGTTCGGAGCCCCCATTCCCCCGCCTGCCGCAGCCCGTTGCGGAATGCGCGGCGAATGCCCGCGGAGGTGACCGGTTCCTCGGCTGATCGGATGACCAGATGAATCAGGAATGAGGCCGGAAGCCCTCCGCCAGGGGTCACGAGGGCTGCGCCCACGGGCACCTCACCGAAGGCCTGCAGACGATTGAGAAGTGCGGCGCCGGCCGCACTTCCGATCTGTCGGTCCACCGCGGTGCACGGTTCCAGGTCCGCACCCACGCTCCGGATCAGCCCGTCGACCGCGAGGGTGGGGAGGTCCACCTTCTCCACGCGGATCTTCACGTGAGTTCTCGCGCCCTGCGGTACATCGCGTTCGCCTCACTCCCGAGATGCTTCCGATCGTAGAGGATTCCGAGAAGGTAGTAAGTGCGCGCACGCTCCGGTTCGAGACGAGAGGCCTGCTCCAGAACCGTCAGTGCTTCGTCGAAGCGCCCCAGTCGATTCAGAACCTCACCCCGATAGAAGTGTGCCCTCCCATTCGCCCCGTCTGCGGCGCACACTGCACGCAGCTCCGACTCGGCCGGGAGATAGAGCCCCCTCCGGAAGAAGAGGATCCCGAGTTCAGTCCGGGCACCCCCGTGGTCAGGGTCCAGGCGCAGTGCCCGGCGCAGACGCTCTTCGGCTTCTTCGAACTGTCCCAGGGCTCCCAGGGAGGCGCCCTCGTCGGCGAGGGCCTTCGCCTCGGCGGAGATCCCGTCGGCCGTGGAGAGCTCGCGTGGGGCGGAATCCGGTGCAGGCTCATCGAACTCGAAGACGGTTGGCTCGCGGGCGGGCGCATCGTCGTGGGGCTCCTGATTTTCCGGCTCTGATGCGAGGGGTGGCTCCGTTTCGGGGGGCGGCGGCATTCCGGGAGAGGGTTCCAGTTCCCCTTCCCCTCCAAACCCCAGGGGGAGCTCCGGCTGGCCCATCTCGCCGGAGCGTCGCTTCTCCGCCATCGTCACGCCTTCCTCGACGGGGCGGCGGTCTCGGCCACCCACTCGAGGTAGGGCAGATGACCCTCGCTCAGGTCGACGACGAGCACCTCCGGAACGGAATGGGGATGGAGCTCCGGAACCCGACGCAGCAGGTCGCTGACCCGGGTTGCATGGACTTTCAGGATGAGGAGGCACTCCTCATCGCGGTGGAGGGCGCCCCCCCAGCGGTAAATGGATGTCACGCCGTCCATCACGTTGGCGCAGGCGATGACCCCCTCCTCGACCAGTGAAAGGGCGAGCTTCAGAGCGGTCTCCCGGTCCGGAGCAGTCACGAGCGCCACTTTCACATCCAGCATTCCGCCCCCGCGAGTCTGTTCATGGATCCCATCACCAGGGGACGAAAACGGACTGGGCCTCGGATTCCTCATCGTACACGGAACCGATGACCGCCCGGTACCTCTCCTCCACCACCCGCCGCTTCACCTTCTGCGTGGGTGTGAGGGCGCCATCCTCGATCGTGAACCCCTCGTCGAGGAGGATGAGCTTCTTCGGCATCTCGAACCGCGACAGATCGGACAGCTCGCCGGTCACCTCCCCCTCCAGGAACTTCTGAACCCCGGCGTCGGCGAGAAGTTCGCGGCGGGAAGAGAAATCGAGGCTCCGCTCCCGTGCCCATGCCTCGAGGTTCGTGAAGTCGGGAACGAGCAGCAGGGTGATGAACTTCCGCTTGTCACCCACCAGCACCGGCTGGTCGATATACCGGTTCTTCTTGAGCCGGTTTTCTATGGGCTGGGGGGCCACATTCTTCCCGCCCGCCGTGACGATGATGTCCTTCTTGCGGTCGGTGATCCGGAGGAAGCCGTCGGCATCCAGCTCCCCGATGTCTCCGGTGTGGAACCACCCGTCCTCGGTAATCGCCTCGCGGGTGGCTTCCGGGAGCTTGTAGTACCCCTTCATGACCTGGCGCCCGCGGATCAGGATCTCGCCGTCGTCGGCGATCCGGATCTCGGTACCCGGGACCGGTTTCCCTACCGTTCCGATCCGGAAGTTCGCGGGGAAGTCGAGCGGGGAATTCACGTTGGTTACCGGGCTGGTCTCCGTGAGGCCATATCCCTCGAGGATCATGATTCCGGCAGAGAAGAAGAACTTGTTGATGGCCGGGGAAAGCGGGGCTCCTCCGCTCACGAAGTACCGGAGCCGCCCCCCCACCCCGGCATAGATCTTCTTGAAGACGAGGGCACGGGCCAGGCGGTACTGGAGCGTCGTGATCGCATCCGGGCTCTTTCCGGCGAGACGGGCATCGGCCCAGCGATTCCCGACCTTCATCGCCCAGCCCACCAGGGCACCCTTCACCCCCGTGGCCTCGGTCACCCGGGCGTAGACCTTCTCGTAGAGACGCGGCACCGAGACCACGATCGTGGGCCGCACGTCGCGGAGATCTTCCGGCACCGTGTCGAGCGAGCGGGCGTAGGAGATCGTGCACCCCCCGTTGAATAGGAGGTAATCCACCATCCGCTGAAAGACGTGCGAAAGGGGGAGAAACGAGAGGGTGGAGTCTACCGTGTCGATCTTCAGCACGGTGGCGGATGCCCGCACGTTGGAATGGAGGTTGTCATGGCTGAGCATGACCCCCTTCGGGTCCCCGGTGGTGCCGGAGGTGTAGAGGATGGTGGCCGTGTCCCCGGGGGCGGCGAGACGGGCCTCCTCCCGGAAATCCTCTTCGCTCTCCCCTTCGATCGCCTCCCTCCCCTTCTCCAGAAACGCTTCCCAGGAGAGCGTCCGCTCCGGCAGATCTCCGGTGGCCGAAAAGACCACGACCCATTCGAGTGCGGGACACCCCCCGCGCACTTCCTGCAGCTTCGCGACCTGGGCCTGATCGGAAACGAACACCACACGGGCGCCCGAGTTGTTCAGGATATAGGCGGTCTGGGGGGGCGTAAGGGTCGCGTAGATTGGAACATCGACGATCCCCGACGCGAGGCACCCATAGTCGGTGATCGCCCACTCGGGCCGGTTCTCGGAGAGAATCGCGGCCCGGTCGCCCCGGGAGAGTCCCAGAGCTCGGAGCGCTCCTCCCACCTCGCGCACCCGCGCGAGAGTCTCCTCGTGGGAAATCGGGATCCATTCGCCTGCCCGATGATGACGAAAGGCTGGTTGCTCCCTGAACCGGTCCACAGCCTCGAAGAAGAGATCGACGAGCGTGCCTTCGGGAACCGGGGTAGGGTTCGAGGCGTGATCACGTGCAGCCATGCGGGGGCTCCGGGGGGAGAGTGGTTGCGGCAGCTAACTCCGTACGATGCGGGTGGTGAACTCGAGATCTGGCGCCAGGGTGTTGAGAACGCTGCAGTACTTGTCTCGAGAGAGCTCGATGGCACGCTCCACCTTGCCGAGATCCTCCGGCGCCGGGCCTTCCACCTCCACGACCATCCGCACCCGCAGGAAACGCTTGGGGGCCTCCGGGGCGCGATCCCCCTCGAGCGAGAGGGAAAGGCGTTCCAGGGGAACGCGACCCTTCTCGAGAATGACCTGGATGTCGATCCCCATGCACCCGCCGATGGAGAGGAGGAGCGCTTCCATTGGCGAGGGGCCCTCGTGAGAGTCGCCGTCGATCGTCAGCGGGGGGCCATCTCCGCCGTAGGTGCCTTCGAAGACGAGGCCCCTGCCGGACCAGACAAGGGTTGCAGTTCTGGTGAGGTTTGTCATCAGGATGAGAAGGAAAGGGAATCGGATTCGCCTCGCAGCTCCGCGAGGGTAGTGCGCGCGTGGGCGATGTGTTCGGCGGCTTCGGACCCCGATGGAGGGTTGGCGAGAAACGCCTCGAGATGATCGACGGCCTCTCCCTCTCTTCCACTCCGGATAAGAAGGTAGGCGAGCCCGTAGTGGGCCCCCGCCGCCTGGGAGTCCTTCTGCAGCACGTGACGGTAGGTCTTCGTGGCTTCCTCGGTCATTCCGATCCGGGTATACGCGATGGCGATCTGCTGGAGCACCACCGGATCGCCGGGGGCCTCCTTCAGAGCCAGCCGGAACGAGGTCAGCGCCTCGTGGAATTTCCCGTCCCGAAGAAGCGCGAGTCCCTCGTCATAGTAATCGACTCGGTCAGTGGCTTCGTTGCCAAGGATCTTCTGCCACCAGGTCATGGCGTCCCAGGTGAGGGGGGCAATCAGGGCTGGACGAAAGTAGTGAGAAGGGTCGAACCGACGCAACGCATGACCTGCCGATTCGGCTCACGTCAGGGGCGGATCGCCACCACCACCGACTCGGAAGCCAGGATGATGTCGAACCCCCCCTCCTCGAGCCGCGTCCGGGTTCCGGGGGCGGGCCTGTGGATCACGAGGCGGGCCCCGACGGCAAGGACGCGCGCCACCTCTCCGAGACGCGCGAACCCCTCCACGCCATCGATCGCGGCTCCGCGGAGTGACCCCGAATGGAAAGGGAGCGTCGCGCCCGCCAGAATCCGTGAAACGCCCGGAGTCTCACTCGAAGATCGGAGCGCCTCGCCCTCCGCGATCACCTCGATCCCGGCCACCATCGCGGCGATGCGCTCGGCACGGCCAGCAGGCTCTCCCGAGAGAAACAGAAACCCGGGTCCCTCGGTGACCCCGAGAAAGGCGGCGGTGCGCAGCGCGCCCTCGGGATCGTCCGACGGCGGCGGCGGCGGCTCGACGAGTGGCGATCGCGGGGGGGGACGAAGATCCCCGAACCCGCTCCGGACCGGGTACTGCTCCCGGCAGTTCGCGCAGCCGAGGTGGCCCTCCAGGACGCGCCGTTCCTCGAGTCGGTCGGCCAGCAGGATCAGACCGAAATCCGGCCCGCAACGCGGACAGCTCATCCGGTCGGTTGCGAGAAGGTGCATGACGAAAGCCCCCGAGCCGCAGCGGCGCTCAGGAAATGGACGGACTGCGGTGCGCCGGCACCGCCGCGGCCGCCGCGGGCCCGTACTGGGCCCACTGAGTGGGGGTTTCCCAGACTCGCGCGTACAGCAGCCCTTCCGCCAGATCCTCCGGAAGTCGCTTCTTCAGCTCATCGAAGAAGTAACGGGCCTGATTCTCCGCGCTGGTCTCAACAGAGGCAAACTGTGGAAGTTCGTTCAGAAGCTGGTGATCCAGCCCGTCGGCCAGCTCCCTCAGGTGCCGCTTCAGATCGACGAAATCGAAGGCGATCCCGGCCTCGTTCAGACGGTCCGTCTGGAGTGCCGCCTCGACGACGTAGCGATGACCGTGGAGGCGTTCGCACTTCCCCTTGTAATTCTCGAGGAAGTGGGCGGAATCGTAGTGAGCCTGCACGCTGACGGTGTACATCTGGGCGTTCGTTCCGGCGTATGTGAATGAATTGGGTTCCCCCCCGTCAGCTCCGCTCGATGGGGAGGAAGGGTATCTGGACCCCGGGGGGTCGAGAGGCCGCAAAGAGCACGGCCTCCGCAACGTCTTCCGGTCGGAGCATGGCACTCCGGTCCGGAAGCATCGGATCGCAATCCGGGTTCATCGGATCCCAGAGCGGGGTGTCCGTGGCCGCCGGTTCGAGAAGAGTGGCCCTCACCCCCGTCCCTCGCAGCTCCTCGAGCAGGACCTCGTGGAACCCGCGCACCCCGAACTTCGAGGCGCTGTAGGCACCATTTCCGGGAAAGGCACGACGTCCGGCCACCGAGCCCACCTGCACGATCGTACCACTCCCCCGCTCTTTCAACCCCGGAAGGAAGGCCTGGACCGTGAAGAGGCTCCCCTTCAGATTCACGGCCAGGTTCCGCTCGAGGTCGTCCGGGTCGATTTCCTCCACGGGTCGGATGGAGAAAGTCCCTGCGGACGCCACGACCAGATCCGGCGGGCCACCTGCCAGCTCCCCAAACCTCTCCGCCATGACCTCCAACTCGTCCGAACGGGTCACGTCGCAGGGGAGGGCCCAGCAGCCGAGTTCGCCGGCGAGCGACTCGACTTCCCCGCGGGACCTCGCGACGGCCCCGACCCGGACCCCCGCC
>JBGTMU010000310.1:0-16341 GCA_041743405.1 Longimicrobiales bacterium
CCCGATTCCTCAGTCCGGCATCTACCGGCGCTGGAAGGTGATCGGGATCTGG
The DNA here is from genome assembly GCA_041743405.1 of Longimicrobiales bacterium. Classification (GTDB taxonomy): domain Bacteria; phylum Gemmatimonadota; class Gemmatimonadetes; order Longimicrobiales; family Gaopeijiaceae; genus JBGTMU01. Next base: position 53 of record JBGTMU010000310.1, read on the forward strand.
ACCCACACGGGGACGGCACGATCTCCATTCCGTGCCGGAACGAACTCGACGGTCCGTGCCACCCGGAGGGCCGCGGCGTCAATGGCCTCGTGCCCCGCCGACTCCGTGATCTGCACATTGCCGACCTTCCCCGTATCGTCGATGAAGAAGTGCACTACGGTCCGACCCCCGATTCCGGCATCCCGCAGGAGTGGAGGGTATTCACGTTCCAGCGCGGCTTCAAGTGCAGCGCGGTCCCGAATCTCGGGAGCGGCGGTAAAGGGGGTGAAGCGAGGGGAAGCCGACATGGGCTCGTCCGGAGGGGTCGGGGCTCCCGCATCCCCTTCTCGAACATCGAGTTCTCGAACGTCGGATTCACGGTCGGTGCTCGCCCCGGTATCCGCAAAGCGCATCGGAATCACGATCCATACGGCTACGGCTTCTTCCCGGTTCATGGCTGGCGAGAAGCGGAGATCCGGCACGACCTGAAGAGCGGCTCGATCCAGTGCCTGATGCCCCGAACTCCGGAAGACGAGGACGTTCGTCACCCGGCCGGTTTCATCGAGATGGAGATGAAGCAACACCACCCCCCCGATTCCGGCGTCGCGCAGGAGCGGCGGGTACATTTCATCCAGCCGCTCGCGGATCTGATCGACGTTCTGAATCGCCGGGGCAGTCGTAAAGGGAGTGAAGTGCGGACCCTCATCCCCGCCCTGCGGGATCGAGACTGCGCCCAGGTCGCTCCCGTACCTCGGTTCCTCCAGTTCCGGAACAAGCAGCTCCGTGGCACGGTCAGGGCCGGGAACCAGGCACGCAGCGAGAACCAGGAGTCCTCCGGCCACGGTAAAAATCAGGGCGCGGCGAGTAGAGCGGGGTGTATCGCCGTGGGTGAGCATATGGATCCTCCTGCCAAGTGTAGATGGGTGTTCTGAAAACGTCGCGTAGGCCAACGGAGTGCGTGGGGCGCGGGCGCCCACATCCAGAAGGAGCTCTCCGTACGCCCGGACCTGATCCGGGAAGCGGCGCATCACACGGGCGTCGCAGTCGAGCTCCACCCCGTCTCTGAGGCGTCGGAGGAACCACCAGAATCCCGGATTCCAGGGCATGGCGAGGGCCACTCCCAGCGCGCTCCCCACGAGCAGGGTGTCCCGTGCGCGAATGTGTTCGCTCTCGTGGGCCAGAACGAGACCGCGAGTTGCCTCCGGAAGGGCAAGGCACCACCGGGGAACCACCATCCGCCCCGGGAGGAAGCCGACGACCGCCGGGCCGAGCTCCTCCGAGAGGAAGACCCTCCCCTCGGGAAGCTCGACGCCCTTCCACTTCTCCGCATTTCGATAGAGCCTCCTTGCATCGACTCCGAACCGAGCCGCCAGCACCATTACCATCAGAAGCCAGCTCCACCCGAGTGGCACACTGATGCGGGCCAGAACGCCATCCTCGTCTACCGGGAACGAGGCTGGGATCAGGTCGAGCAGGGGCGGGGAAAGGGGCTCAGCGACCCCGAGAGTGACCCTGACCTGCCGCTCCGGCGGCGTGCCAGCGCCCTCGAAGAGGAATCCGAGCGGGGGGACCAGAGCGAGAGACAGCGTGACCAGGAAGGCGCTGGCCCAGATCCCCCGCACAGGTCGGCGCACCGACAGGGCCGCTCGCTCGAGGGCGAGCGCCGCGCACCCGACCACACCGGAGATGGCCATGGCGTAGAGCATCCAGGCAGCGAGCATCGATCAACCCGGGGAAGAGTGTGAACGCGGTCACATCATGACACGGCGACATCATGGCGCCGCGACACCTCGACGCCCTGACCCTGTGACGCCGGGACCTGAGGTACCCTAACGGGTCTCCGGCTCACTTGTCAACTACTTTCTTAGCAATTCGTGTATGAGAGGGCGGCCCGACGGTCGGGGGCATGGGGTGGCGCAGCTCCTTCCACGCCATTTTCCGCACTCAATGCTGTCGCATCCACAGTCGAGTGGCGATATTCCCCCGCGCACGAGTTCCCTGCGGCCCGGGAGACACGCCGAATCCCCGGAACCCGCCGCTGCTCCATGGCTCGGAACGGACACACCAATGAGCGAAGCCGGACGATACCCGGATCACAAGGTACCCGCCCGTGCGCTCGTCATCTCGATTGGCGCTCTCGCGGTGCCGATTACGGGTGCTCTGGCCTACCCGGACGCCCTCGGGGAAACGGGAGCCCTGCTCTGGCTCCTGGCCCTCGTCCCTGCCTTCCTGCTCGCTTATTACCGAGGATGGCGCGGAGTCGCGACCGCGCTCGCCTTCGGGATGGCCACCCTCTCGGTGACCCAGGTGGCCGCGACCGTGCTGGACCGTGCAATCCCGGATCTGCTGCTGGCCATCGTGGTGATCTATATCGCGGTGAGCGTCGGGATCGGGTGGGTGACCGAGCTCCTGCACCGACAGCGGGTCGATGTCGAGGACCTGGCCCTCACCGACATCCTCACGCACCTGCCCAATCGGAGGCATGCGCGGATCTTTCTCGAGAACGAGTTCGGAGCCGCAGAGCGAGGTCGCGCCCTCTCCGTGATTCTCTTCGACCTCGACGGGTTCAAGGGGTACAACGACTCCTTCGGGCATCAGGCAGGAGATGAAGCGCTCCGGGGCTTCGGCGAAATCCTGAATACCACCACGCGACGAATGAACCTCTCCGCTCGCTTCGGAGGCGAAGAGTTCATCTCGATCCTGGCCGGTTCGGATGAAGAGGGAGCGATGATCTTCGCCGAGCGGGTCCGAACGGCGCTCCGGAATACCGAGTTTTCCAGGGGGCGGGTTACGGTGAGCGCGGGAGTCGCCGCCTATCACTCCTCCATGCGCTCCCCGGACGAACTCATCGCGGCGGCAGACCTCGCCCTCTACCGCGCGAAGCGCGATGGACGCAACTGCGTTCGGGTCTTCGGCCACACCATGGACGTGGTCGAGCCCGACGAGGATTCCCAGGACGAGAAGGCGCTTGCCGAGCTCCAGGGTCGGGCGCCGGCTCCGACCGAATACCCGCGACTGGAGCAGGACATCGGGCGCTCGCGCCCTCCGCTGACCCTCCTCCCCCATCAGATCACGCGGTTTGGCGAGGGGAAGCGCGTGCTCCTCGTCGAGGATGAAACGCCGGTGCGCGCGCTCATCGCCACCTATCTCGGCCGGGAAGGATTCTCGGTGGTCGAGGCGGCCAATGCGATTGAGGGGGTGAGCGCACTTGGAACCGAATTCGAAGTGGTGATTACCGATATCCGTCTCCCGGGGTCATCCGGAACCGAGCTGGTGGCAGCGGTGAAGTCTCGCTGGCCCGGCACGCAGGCCATCGTCATCACCGGATTCCGGGATGCGAGCATCGCCGCCCAGGCACTGAATGCGGGCGCGGATGGCTACCTCTTCAAGCCCTTCGGCATGCCCGAGCTGAGGAACCACCTGCGCGACGCGCTCGCCCGGCGGCAGCGATTCCTCGACGCCCGGGCGGAACGCCTGCACCTCTCCGCCGAGGCGAGGAATCGAGCCGACGAGGCGAGAATCGCAATTCTCAACGGGGCGAAGGCTCTGGTGAATGCGGTGGAGGTCCGGGACCCCTACACGAAAGGGCATTCCACGAGGGTCGCGCACTACTCGGGCGCGCTGCTGGATGCGATGGGCGGGGTCGGTGCGACGATCGAGCGCTCACTCCTCCTCCTTGCCTGCGAGCTGCACGACGTTGGAAAGATCGGCGTACCTGACGCGATCCTGAACAAGCCGGCCGCCCTGACCGAGGCCGAGATGGAGACGGTTCGGCGCCACCCCCAGACCGGGCGACGCATTCTCGAGCCTCTCTTCGACGATGAAGTGATCCTTGCTGTCGCCACCTGGCACCATGAGCGCTGGGACGGTCACGGCTATCCGGATGGCCTCTACGGAGACGCGATCCCCCTCCCTGCCCGGATTGGCGCAGTCGCAGACGCATTCGACGCGATGACGAGCGATCGGGCCTACCGGGAGAGCCTTCCCTGGGCGGAGGCCGTTGAACAGATCCGGGAGCGCGCAGGGACGCAGTTCGACCCGCAGCTCCTGCCCGTTTTCGAAACGGCCCTCCCCGCAATGGAGGCGATCGCCCGCGCCGCCACCCCGCCGGAGGAAAGCCGAACGTGACTCTCCCGCCCCCCGCCGACCGCACGGCATCATTCACTGAATCGGTCATCCGTGAGATGACTCGAGTCGCACGGGAGACCGGGGCCGTGAACCTGGCTCAGGGGTTTCCCGATTTCCCGGCTCCAGCGGCCTTGAAGGACGCGGCGTGTGCGGCGATCCAGTCCGATGTCAATCAGTACGCGGTCACCTGGGGAAGCCCGTCGCTCCGGACCGCCCTTTCGGGATGGTACGCCCGCCGTTACGGGATGGAGGTGGACCCGGATCGCGAGGTGACCGTGACCTGTGGGGCGACGGAGGCCATGGCCGCGATCTTTCTGGCGCTCCTGAACCCGGGTGACGAGGTCCTCATCCCCGAGCCGTTCTACGAGAACTACGGACCGGACGCGATTCTCTCGGGTGCCGTACCCCGCTTCATTCCGCTGGACCCTCCGCTCTACCGGCTCGACCCCGCCAGGCTCGCTGAAGCCATCGGGCCCCGGACGCGGGCGATCGTGCTGAATACTCCGAACAACCCCACCGGCAGGGTCTTCGATGACGAGGAGCTGGAGGGAGTCGCCCGGCTCTGCCGCGCCCACGACCTCGTGGCCATCACGGATGAGATCTACGAGTGCCTCATCTATGACGGGAGCCATCGCCCGCTGGCCACCTGGCCGGGGATGAACGATCGCACGATCACCGTTTCCGGGATCTCGAAAACCTTCAGTGTGACCGGGTGGCGTGTGGGGACGATCGTCTCGCCTCCGTGGATCTCCGGTGCGATCCGGAAGGTTCACGATTTCCTGACGGTGGGGGCGCCCGCCCCTCTGCAGGAAGCCGCCGCGTTCGCATATTCGGAAATGCCGGAGGCCTACTTCACCACCCTCCTCGAGGGGTATCGCGAACGTCGAGCCATCATGATGCAGGGACTCCATGCGGCGGGCTTCAAATGCAGGGAGCCGGAAGGGGCCTACTACGTTCTCGCGGACTTCTCCGCGCTCTCCGACGAGGACGACGATCCGTTCAGCCGTCGGCTCGCCCGCGACGGGGGGGTGGCGCCCGTTCCCGGGAGCAGCTTCTTCCACGCGAGCGACGCTGGCCGATCCCTCGTTCGTTTCACCTTCTGCAAGACGATAGCGACGCTGGACGAGGCTGCGGAGCGACTGGTTCGCTTCGCCCGGGCGGGTGGGTAGCAGGCCGTTGGACCGCTGGTCAGCCCAGTTTCACCTCTGCGCCCTCCGATGTCAGAGTCACGATCCCCGAATCCCACCGAGCCATCATCCGCACGAAGGCGCCGGCGAACCCGGCATCAAACTCCGTTCCGGCACCGAGAGAGATGTAGTCCAGCGCCCTTTGATGATCCCATGAACCACGCCAGGGTCGAACGGAGCTCATCGCGTCGTACGCATCGCAGACCTGGATGAGCCTCGCCGCTGCATGCGCCGGACGTGGGTGAGCCATCCGAGGATACCCTTCCCCACCGGGCCTGATGTGATGCTCGTACGCCACCACCCCGGGAAGATCCAGGTGGTGATCCGTCTCCAGGATGATCCGGGCTCCCTGGGCCGGATGCCGCTTCACGGCCTCCCAGTCGGCCTCCGAGAAAGGTCCGGGATGGGACAGCGTCTCGCCCGGGACCCTGACGTTGCCGAGGTCGTGAAGGAGGCCGCCGAGGCCAAAGAGCCGGATTCCCGTCCGGTCGACCCCCGTAAACTCGCTCAGCGCCATGGCAAGGACCGCCACGTTCAGCCCATGCGTTCCCATGTACGCCTCGGGCGAGTCCAGCCGCATGAGCGGGAGCACCATCCCCTCGCGACTGTGCATGACCAGAGCGAGCGAGCGGACGAGGCTCTCCGCTTCGAGGAGGTGAAGCACGCCTCGCTCCCGGAGCTCGTGGTGAATCCACCGTATCGTCTCGATCTCCTCCCGGAGCGGGAAATCGAGGAAGTCGGTGCTGGGCGGGGTTTCGGGCTCGTCTTCTTCGTTCCTGACCCGGAGCGAGCCATAGTGAATCCTGCCTTCTCCTGTCCGGAGCGGCTCCGGACGCGGCTCTTCGACCCCGAGCATGAGCCCCGCGATGTCGTCCAGGAACTGCTCGAGCTCTGTTCGGCTCACGGGGCCGGTCAACTCGATTCGCTGGATTCCGACCGCGACCAGACGCTCGGCCCAGTCCCATCCCTTCAAGTCGGCGAGAGGTCGTCGATTGTAGACCACATCGGGAACGAGAAACATGAACTCCCCGTTCTCGCTCTCCGACTGGAGCCTCGTGAGCGCCTCCATCGCCTTCTCCCCCGCCCGGTCGCGGGCCGGATGACCCTCGCGGTAGAGGATCATCGCGGAGATCGCCTGGGCCAGCGCCGAGAGGAAGCGAGCTGCCGGATTCATCTCGGATCGCCCCCCGGCTCCACGGCCGCCCGGATCTCGGGATCGGGGGACTCACGGGCCTGCTCGATCACCCACCGGACCTCCGGGTGCGTCCCCCAGTTCCGGGCGAGTCCCGGAAGGGCGGCCAGGAGCTCCTGGCTCTTCGGCGCCAGTCGCTTCTTCAGGAGGAAGCTCTTTCTCCCGGAACAGACATCGAGAAGAGCTTCCCTTGCGGCTGGCGAGCGCGATCGACGCAGCGATCGAACTGCGAGAGAGCGCAACTGGGGGAAATCGTCCGATTCGATGATCCGCTCGACGATCCCGGGAACGAGAAAGTCGGGTACCCCTTCCTGAGCATCGAGAAGGGCGGTGCGCACGACCCGTTCGTCCGAATCCGCGAGGGCGATCTCCAGCCCCTCCTCCCGGAAAGTCGCAGAGCGCAGGGAGAGGGCCACAGCCTCGCGGCGCACCCTGACGTCGGAATGTCGGAGGAAGTCGATCGGCGAAAAGTCGGCGGGGAGGGCGTCGAGTTTCTGGAGGAGTGCGAGCGCATTCCGCTTCACGAACCACCGCTCGTCCTCGAGCTCGGCGAGCGCCCTTCGGGCCACGGCATCCCCGCCGTCGGCCAGGCAATCGAAGACGTGTCTCCGGACTGCCCGGGATTCGGAGCTGGAAAGGCTGTCGAAAAGCGGGATCAGGGCGTCGGGACCCAGGCGGTCGACCAGCCAGCGCAGGGCGCGCGGGTCGAGGTCATCACCGGCGAGCATCCGGTTCAGAAGAGCCGGGGTGGAGAGCCTCCGCTCAATGAGTTGCGCGACTGGGTTGCCATCCGGTGCCGTGCCGAGAAGCTCCAGGAGCCGGCTCATCTTGTCCCGATCCAGGAGATCGGCCACCGCCCGCTCCAGTGTCGGTCCGATCGCCTCCACCTCGAGCGCCATCCTGACCAGTCGATCGGCACCCGCCATCTCATCCGGACCCTCGAAGAGGGGGCTTCCCCTCCCGATTGAATCGAGAACCGGTGTGTAGAGGTCGGGACTCCGGCTGCCCCCGTCCCAGCGCTGGATCAGAGTGTCCACGACCTCCCGGAACGCGGAATCGGCTTCCGCGCGGATCGCCGGGGACCCCTCCTCGGACTGTCGAGCCAGCTTCGCCAGGAAGAGGGTGAGCGGACGGGACACCTCTTCGCCCTCCACCCTGGCCGCGGCGACGACCACTCTGAGCACCGCATCCACGCGAAGCCCCCCCTGGCCCACATTCCGGACAATGCGGCGGCGGGCGGCCCGATCCCCGCCATGAGAAAGGAGCCGCGCGAGGGTGTCCGGATCCATCTCCGAAATGAGGGTAGACAGGGTTTCCCGCACCTCCCGGGCCACGACACCTGTGGCACCGTTCAGCTCCTCCGCCAGCTCATGGAGATGGCCCGCAATCAACCCCTCGAATCCGCTGTCGCCCCCCCGTCGCGCAATCACTTCTGCGAGTCCCGCGGGGCCGGGGAGGGATCCGGAGTCCCGCTCCTCCTCTGTGGCCGATGCTTCCACCATCCCCAGCCAGAGCGTCTGGAGTCGGGCCGCCCTCTCCTTTCGCGGATCGACCCGTTCCAGTTCGAGCTGGTCATAGCCGACGGCATGCAGTCGAATCGATTCCCAGCGAGGTCGCTTCTCATCAGGAAGGAATCCGATGGGACCGTCTCCCCGGGTGGCATCCCGGGTCAGCGCTTCGAGCAGACCGGTCACCTCATCGAGCGTCACCCCGGGATGGAAGACCACGGCTGCGATCTGGTGACCATGGATCCGCTGGGCCAGATCGGTGAGAACGGGGTTCCTCTCGCTGGTCGTCAGGGAGTCCACCACCAGCCGGGTGGGCGTCGCCCCGACGGAGAGCTGAGGGCGCTCCTGGAACAGGCCATTCAACCGTGCCAGCATGCTCTCGACAGCGCGCTCGAGCGACACGTGACCGGGCGGATACATGGCGAAGCGGTGGACGGCGAGCGAGAAGTCCTGCAGGAATTCCGAAATCTCCCTCGGGAGGACCGGCTGGCCCGGCCCACGGGGATCCGAAGGGGAACCGAACTCCGGTGGCGTCTCCCGGGCTTTCGGTTCCATCTCGGAAACTCCACTGCTGGATGGCATCATCGGGCGGGGCTCGGGAGGTCACCCCTCAAGTAAGTGGTGCGTCGCCACCGGCGCCAGAGGTCACGACACGCGCCGGATCCTCGGCAACCCGGCGCACGCCTCACCCCTCGGCCCGGAGGACAACCAGCGGTGGATCGCGCAGGATCGGGCCGCTCACCGTCCACCCGACGAGCACGGTGAGAACAAGCACCGCCGCCCACATTCCGAGAAGCGCCCCCCAGGGGACCGCTCCGGTCAGCTCGAATCCCCAGCGCAGAAGCCCGACTCCCCCCCCGGCTCCGAGGACAAGGCCTGCGGCTCCACCGATCGCCCCGAGCGCCATGTACTCGGCCAGAAGAACCCCGTGCACCACCCCCCGCGTCGCACCGAGCGTTCGAAGGAGCGCACCCTCCCTCCTTCGGCTGAACCGGGTGGTCAGGAGCGATGCGAGAAGCACGAGTAGCCCGGCCCCTACCACGAAACCGGCCATCGCCCGGAGCACCAGAGTGATCCGCGATGCGATGCGGGTGAGCGTCTCCCGGACCGCGGAGATGTCGAGGAAGGAGACGTTCGGGAACTCGCCGAGGAGTGAGCTCTGCAGCCGATCCCGCGCCGAAGGGTCGGAGGGGGATGCGAGCCCCACGAAGGTGGCGGGCGCCCCATCCAGCGCGCCCGGCTCGAAGATCACGAAGAAGTTCGGCTGAAAGGAAGCCCAGTCCACCATCCGGAGGCTGGCAACCACCGAGGGCACCTGGACGCCCTGCACATCCCAGGTGATACGGTCTCCGATCCCGACCCCGATCTCTGCGGCGACTTCCACCTCGATCGAGATCAGGGGCACGCCCTCACTCCGTGCGGCCTCAACGACGGGCCCATGTCGCCCCTCCCACCAGGCGCCCTCGAGAAGCACTTCCATGGGCCCCAGCTCCTCCCGCCAGGTGTTTCGGAACAGACGCCGGTAGCTCCACCCCCTCCCGCCGGAGATGGTATCCACGATCTCTGCCACCGGTACACCATTGACCTCCGCGATCCGCGACGGAACGATGGCGAAGAGATCGGGTGGCGACCCCGAGGCGGAGAGGAGCGCTTCCACACCCGGGCGCTGATCCGGTTGAATGTCGAAGAGCAGGAGGGAGGCTCCCCCTCCCCCGGCGTCGAAGCTGAGCGCTTCCCTGAGGTTGCTCTCCACGACGAGAAGGGAACCCACGAGGAACGACCCGAACCCGATTGACACGAGGATCGTCCCGGTCTGGTTCCCCGGGCGGAAGAGCCCTGCGATTCCCTGTCGAAGGGGAAATGGAGCGCTCCGCGGAACCAGGTGCCGGGCAAGCCACGACAGGACCCATGCCACCCCCGCGAGCGCGGCCATCACCCCGACCAGCCCTCCCGTGAAGGCCAGTGCCGCCCGGAGATCCCCGAGCTGGAGCACGGTGAGCCCGAAGAACCCGAGGACCAGCGCCATCCATGCCGCTCCGCGCAGCGCGAGCGTCGTTCCCGAGGGGGTGGGGAACTCCACCTCACTCCGGAGTGCGGCCAGTGGAGAGACTTCCCGGATGCGCAGGAGAGGGAGGAAGGCGAAGAGGAGGGCCACGCCGATGCCCACGCCCAGCCCTGCGACCACGGCCTCGGGGTGGAGATAGGGACGCACCTCGAAAGGGAGCACGGGGCGAAGAAGGACGGGCAGCCCCCACTGGATGGCGAGTCCCAGAAGCACCCCGACCGCCGCCCCCCCGGCACCCAGCCCCGTGGCCTGCAGCAGATAGGCGCGAAAAGCCGTGCCCTGCCGCGCCCCGAGACATCGGAGCACGGCGATCGACGCAATCCGCTCGCGCACATAGACGTGCACGGCACTCGCCACACCAATCCCCCCGACGAGGAGCGCCATGAGTCCGACGAGCCCCAGGAACCGGCTCAGGTCGCGGAACCCCCGCGCCAGATCCTCGGCCTCTTCGCGGGCGGTGCGTACGGAGAGCTGGAAGGTCCTGAACTCCCCTCGGTACTGCGCACGGAACGCCTCGGGCCGCGAGCCGGGAGGGAGATCCACGAAGGCCCGATACTGGGCGAGGCTCCCGAATCCGAGGAGCCCGGTTTCCGGAAGATCGGAGAGGGCGAGAAAGAGGGGCGGCCCCACGACACTCTGGAGCCCCAGGTCGACGGGCAGTCCCGACACCGCCGCGCGAACGACGAAACGCCCGGCTCCGATCTGGACCGTGTCCCCGACCTCCACCCCGAGCTGTCGGAGCACGGAAGGATCCGCCGCCACCCCGCCGAGTTCGGCGAGCGAGGCCCAGCTCCCCTCCGGGGCATCGCGGACCCCGCCGGGAAGGGGAAAGGCGCCATCCACCGCGGTGACCTGCAGCAGGCGGGCGCGCCCTGTCCCGGGCACCGCCACCATCGAGGCCATGGAAACGGCCCTCGAGACGTTGGCCCCCTCCGCTCGAAGCGAGTCGATCACCGCTTCCGCCCGATGCGGAAAAGGTGACTGGCTCTGGAGCCTCAGGTCTCCGCCGAGGATCGCGCGTGCCTCGGTGCGCGCGGACTCGCCGGCATCTTTCTGAAAGGCGTAGAGCCCCACGAGGGCCGCGACACCCAGGGCGACGGACGCCAGAAAGACGCCGATCCGACGGAACCCGGAACGCCCTTCGCGCATCGCCAGCCGGATCGAGAAGGGGATCGGGAACGCAGACATCAGGAGCAGGGGTCCAGCCATCAGCCCTCCGCCTCGATCTGCCCGCCCACCATGCGAAACGTCTGCCCCGCCCGCTCGGCCAGCGCCTCGTCGTGCGTCACGAGGACGAGCGTCGCCCCCTGTTCCCGGTTCAGCTCCTCGAGGAGGCTCACAATGTTCGCCCCGGTCTCCCGGTCGAGGTTCCCCGTGGGCTCATCGGCGAAGAGAATTCGGGGCCTCGTGATGAAGGCCCGCGCGAGCGCCACCCGCTGCTGCTCGCCTCCCGACAATTGAGCCGGGTAGTGGTGGGTGCGGTCGGCCAGCCCCACCCGATTCAGGAGTTCCCGCGCGCGCTCCCGGATCTCTCCGTGCGAAAGGCGGAGGGAGGCGGGCGCCAGCTCGAGAGGAACCTGGACGTTCTCCTGAGCCGTGAGCGAGGTAAGGAGGTGGAAGGTCTGGAAGACGAAGCCGACGTGCTCGGCGCGAAATTCCGCACGCGCATCTTCCGAAAGACGGGTGATGGGGGTTTCGCCGAGGCGCACCTCCCCCGAGCTTGGAAGGTCCAGTCCGGCCATGATCCCGAGAAGCGTGGTTTTCCCGCTCCCGGAGGGCCCCACGAGCGCAGCCACCGAGCCGTCCTCGATCTGGATCGTCGCGTTCCGGAGCACGGTAAGCGGCCGCCCTCCGCTCTCAAAGACCTTGGAAACCCCATCCACAATGATCCGCATCCGAATCGTCCCTCTCCTCGTGATCGCGCTGGCGTCCGCTCATGGGTGTTCAGGAGGAACAGACCGGGAAGACCCGGCACCCTCCGCGGGTGTCGAAGGCGACATGGTACGCCAACCCGTCTCCGAAGGTTCGCCGGCGGCTGAGGGCCCCCGAGCGGTGTTTCTCGGCACGAGCCTCACCGAGGGCCTCGGGCTCACTGACCCCGGACGTGAGGCATGGCCGGCCCGTATCCAGGCGATGGCCGACTCGGCTGGAATCCCCATCAATGTGGTAAACGCCGGGCTCTCGGGCGAAACCAGCGCCGGTGCCCTGCGGCGCACGAGCTGGATCCTCCAGACCCCCGCGGAGCTGATCGTCGTGGAGACGGGGGCGAACGACGGGCTCCGGGGCCTCCCCCTGGACGCGCTGGAGGCGAACCTCGACTCGATCCTCGCGGAAATCGAGCGGCGCGCTCCAGAAGCCACCGTCGTTCTGGTCGGGATGGAGGCCCTCCCCAACATGGGAGAGAATTACGCGGACGGATTTCGCGCGGTCTACCCTCGCGTGGCAGCCCGATGGGGCGCCCATCTACTTCCGTTCCGGCTCTTCCTGGGCGAGGTCGCGGGTACGGCGGAGTTCAATCAGGACGATGGAATCCACCCCACGGCGGAGGGGCATCTCCGGATCGCCGAGGGGAGCTGGAGATTCCTCGAACCGATCCTGCGCGGTTTGAGTGAGCCGGGAGGGGCTTCTTGAACCCCGTGCGGATAGCTGGCGTGGTCCTCGGGACCATTGCCCTCCTCCTCTTCGCCGTTCTCGCGGTGGGATTTCTCCTCCCGGGTGGATGGGAGGTCGAGCGCAGCGCCCGGATCGATGCCCCACCCGAAGTCGTATTTCCCTTCGTGGCCCGGGCCGCAGCCTGGGAGGCGTGGACCCCGTCCCCGGAAAGCGGCAGCGAGAACTTCGGCCCGGAGGAAGGGCCGGGTTCCGGAAGGCGCTGGGATGATGAGGGGTACGGTCAGGGCGAATTCGTCATCACCGCCACGACCCGGCCACACGAAGTGCGGTACGCGGTATCCGTGGAGGATGGCGCGATCCGGATCGAAGGCATCCTCACGCTCGCCGCGAACGACGGGGGTACCCGGATTGTCTGGGAGGAAAGGGGAGACTTCGGCTGGAATCCGCTGCTCGGATATCTCGCAGGGCGGATGGAATCACTGCAGGGAGCGCAACTGGAGGCGTCGCTCGCCTCGCTGGCCCGGCTCGTCGAAGGGAGCCCGGTGGAAGGTTCCTGACTTCGGAACGGCGTGACTTCGCGACGGCCTGCTTCCGCCGATCAGGCCCCGGCGCGACTCATCGCAAGCAGCTCGTCGTTCGTGATGGTGCGCTTCATGACGCCGAGGAGTTCCTGCATCGCGTCTGCCGGGTTGCGGCCCGCGAACTGACGGCGCATGGCGCGCGAGAGCACGAGAGCCTCCTCACTGAGCAGCAGCTCTTCCCGCCGGGTGGCCGAAGCGGTGACATCGATGGCGGGAAAGATCCGACGATCCGCCAGGTCCCGGCTGAGCACGAGTTCGCTGTTCCCCGTTCCCTTGAACTCCTCGAAGATCACCTGATCCATGCGGGACCCGGTATCGACGAGGGCCGTGGCCACGATCGTCAGAGATCCGCCGCCCTGCCGTGAATCGATCTTGCGGGCCGAGCCCAGGAACCGTTTCGGGCGCTCGAGGGCCGTGGCATCGAGCCCGCCGGTGAGGGTCCGTCCACTCCCCTCTTCCGTCGTGTTGTGCGCGCGGGCCAGCCGGGTGATGGAATCCAGGATGATGACCACGTCCCGGCCAAGCTCCACCTGTCGACGCGCCCGCTCCAGCGTGATTTCAGCGAGCGCAACGTGGCGGTCGGCGGGGAAGTCGAACGACGAGGCGATCACTTCTCCGAACCCGCACATCTCCATCTCGGTGATCTCTTCCGGCCGCTCGTCCACGAGAAGCACGAAGAGCTGGCACTCGGGATTGTTCGTAACCACCCCTTCGGCCACCCGCTGGAGGATGGTAGTCTTCCCTGCCTTCGCGGGCGCCACGATCATCGCTCGCTGCCCCTTCCCAAGGGGACAGAAGAGATCGATCACCCGGTTCGTGAAGTCCTTCTGACCTCCGTGTCCAGGCAGGCCCGTCTCCATCCGGAGCTGTTCGTCGGGGTGCATGGCACCGAGACGGTCGAACTGGGGACGGTCCCGTGCCTCGTTGGGCTGAAGCCCGTTCACGAGATCGAGATGCTGGAGCGGCGGAGCCTTCCCGTTGCGGGGCTTGCCTCCCACCACGCCGGAAATCTCGTCCCCGGTCCGGAGGCCGAACCGCTGGATGAGTTTCCCGCTTACGTAGACGTCGTCATTGCTCGGGATGTACCCGGCCATGCGGCGTCGAATGAATCCTGAGCCACCGGAGAGAACCTCCAGTACGCCCAGCCATCGATCATTGGTCACAGTCAAATGAGAAAAATTGAGGAACTGGGATTACGCCGATCACGCCCGAAGGGCGCTGGCAGAAACCACCGTGCTTCGAGGTGGTTCCGAGAAAGGTGCTGAACATGAGACTACATGAGAATGAGCGGGAGAACAAGGGGTCGCTTTCCTGCGGGCCCCGGTGGTGGGGATCCGGTTCCACTCCACCGGGGCGGATTCAGGGCTGCTTGCCTGCTCGGGTGGGTAGCCTTCTCCGATTCGGATCAGCGGAGCTCCCGTCGATCCTCCGTTTGTGGCGCATCGCGGCCGCCACTGGTAGATCGACCGTCGTGGGGACGGTGGATGTACCAACGGTGGATCGAGCCGGGCGCACCAACGGTACATCGACGGTCGTGGGGACGGTGGATGTTCCGCTTCCGACGGAATGCAGCCACGAACGGTACATCGACGGCTAAGCCGGGGACGCGGTACGCGCCATCCGGACAGCGGGGCCGGAACGCCTCTCCGAATGCCCTGCCGGGTGCTCCGCCGAGCCCGGCAGAATCCCCTGAATGGACAATGGGTGTCACTCAACGAGGACGAACGCGTGACACGCACTCCGCAGCCCCCCGACCCTCAATCCGGCTCGTTCACCGAGGGGCACCCGGTTCCGCGCTGCCCACCGGTCGTGTTGCCTTATGGCACACGTGTTGCTACATGGGTGTACCAGGAGCCACACCCGCTCGCAGGAGGAAGCCCATGTCCGTGATCGACCGCGCCGCCCGTCCGACTCCGATCGTCTCCCTTCTTTCGGTCGCGCTCGTCCTCGCGCTCGGGGCCCTGACCCCGTCGAAGGTGGATGGGCAATCCTTCGGACTGAGCGTTCAGGCGGGAGTGGGAACGGGTGGCGCCTGGGCGGGAGCCACCCTGGGTCTCGCCGCCCACTCCATGGGCGGGTACTGGGCCAGTGCCGGGCCGGCGATGGCCGTTCCGGTGCACAGATACGACCGGGGGGCCGTGGTCGCCTATTATCCGGCCGAGATCGGGGTGTCGTGCTGGGATGTTCTCTGGGATCCCTGGTTCGCCTACTGGCCCGCATGTGACGGGTTCCACCCCTATGCCTTCGACCCCTATCATCCGTACTCCTCGGGCTATTACGCGCGGGACTACTATGGATGGGGTCCACCCGTCTGGGTTCCGGCCTACTACCGCGCTCCCCGTCGATTCCGCCAGCACCGTCCGCATGGATTCGCGATCCATGTCGGCTGGGGAAACTGGGGATACTGGGACAGTTGGGGACCCTCGTATCCGGTCGTTGCATGGAACACGACGTATGTAGTGGTGCCGGACCCGTGGGTCGTGCGTGCGCCGCCCACGCGAGTGCAGCCCGGCCAGGGATACGGGGTGGGCGGAGCCGGATGGGTCACACCGACGGGGTTCAAGGAGGATCCTCGTGGGGGAGAGGCACGCACGGCCATCCGCAGAGGGTCCGGGGCACAGCCCTCCGCCACTGGGAGCGCCACTCCCCGTACCGCCGCATCCGCAGCTCCGCGAAACGGCACGTCAGAGTCTCCGAGAGGGGCAACCCTCACGGGCACGGGCGCACGAAGCGGCGACGCACAGACGGAGAGAATCTCCGCGCCTCCCCCGGACCTGCGAACTCGTCCGGGAACGCGCAGCATCGGCGACGCCGTGGACAGGACGCCCCGTCCATCGACTGACGAGGCAGAATCCCGGCCAGAACACAGGATCCTGGGAGTAGTGCGCGGAACGCCGCAGCCCGTGACCCCGGGAACCGGGAGCCGTACAGGCACCCCGGAGATCGCCCGCCCTGGGCGCACGGAGGCCATCCCGGCGCAGCCGACCACGCGTCAGGAGCCGGCGCGCCAGATCAGACCTGGAGCGAGCTCGGCGC
>JBGTMU010000311.1:0-44413 GCA_041743405.1 Longimicrobiales bacterium
GCGCGCTGGCTCGCGGGGCAGCCGGACCGGACGGCGGAGGCGCGCGAACTCCTCGAGGCACTCGTCGTGGGAAGCCCGGGCGATCCCGTGGCGCCCGAGGCACGTCGACTTCTTCAGTTGCTTTCGGTCCGGGGAGGGGAGGCAGGATGAGATGCGGTGCAGCGCCGTCGGAACGCCTGCGGAAGGCCCATCTCCGAACAGCGGCGATCGCGATCGCGTCGCTGCTTCTTTCCCTCCCGGTGGGGGCCCCCGCCCAGCACCTCGTGATCCCGATGGATCGAACCCAGTCGAATCATCTGCGCGCATACGGGCTTACCTACTGGGTCCTGGATCGGGGCGAGCCCGCCGAATGGCTCCTGAACTACCTCGGCGGCGCGTTCCTCCTCCCGGATGGTGAGGCGATCCGGCGCGAGGCCGCACTTCGTGGCGTCTCGTGGGTGGCTGCCGATGGCGCCGAGGTCGCCCGGATCCGCGGAGTGATCCAGGGCGGGAACATGGAATCGGTTCCCCTGGAATCCGCACCCACGATCGCGATCTACACCCCCCCGAACACGCCTCCATGGGACGATGCGGTCACGATGGCCCTCGATTACGCGGGGATCCCCTACGAGACCATCTGGGACCCCGAGGTTCTCGACGGCGGCCTGGAGGAGTTCGACTGGCTCCACCTTCACCATGAGGATTTCACGGGTCAGTACTCCAAGTTCTTCCTGAACTACGCAGCGGATCCCTGGTTCCAGGACGAGGTGGCGCGCAACGAGGATCTGGCCTTCCGCCTGGGCTTCGCGGATGTGCCGGCGCTCAAGCTCGCGGTGTCCGAGGAGATCCGGGCCTTCGTGGAAGCGGGAGGTTTTCTCTTCGCGATGTGCTCGGCGACGGAGACTATCGATCTCGCGCTCGCCGCCCACTCCGTCGACATCACGTCGGCCCGCGTGAACGGACGCCCCCCGGACCCCGATGCGACCGCCCGGATGGACTGGACGCGGGCGCTCGCCTTCACCGGGGCCGAGGTTCAGCTCTCCTCCGCCGTGAATGCGTTCTCGGACATCGATTCACACCAGGTGAATACCGGCGGGAGGGTGCCGCTCGGGAGCTTCACCCTCTTCGACTTCAGCGCGAAGATCGATCCCGTGGCCAGCATGCTCGTGCAGAACCATCAGGCCGTGATCCCCGACTTCTACGGCCTCACGACGGCGTTCAACGTCGAGCGTCTCCAGCCCGGCGTGAGCATCCTCGCGCGGGAGGGTTCATCAAGAGCGAAGTACATCCACGGAACTCTCGGGGAAGGCACCTGGACCTTCTACGGGGGGCACGACCCGGAAGACCCCGAGCACCAGATCGGAGACCCGCCCACGAACCTCGACCTGCACACGGCGTCTCCGGGGTACCGGCTCATCCTGAACAACGTCCTCTTCCCGGCCGCCCGGCCGAAGCCGCTGAAGACCTGAACACCGCACCCGTTCCCCTGTCGCTCGACCCTCTGGCAGCCGAGGCGATCCGGTTCGAGATCGACCGGGCCGAAGGGCGTGAAGTGTGCTTCCGCGCCGAGGTCACGGTCGACCGGAGGATCGTGAATCCACGCGCCGTGGCCAGGGGAAATCAGCACGCGGTCCTCGCTGCGGCGCGCGATGCGAGCGCCGGTGAGATCTTCCTGCACAACCACCCTTCCGGCCGACTGGATCCTTCCGAGGCCGATCTCGCCCTCGCGGCGCGGATCTATGAAGACGGACTGGGCACCGGAATCATCGACAACGAGGCGCGGGAACTCTATGTGATCGTGGAGCCGCCGCGCCCCCGCGTTCGCATGCCCCTCGACGTGAGTGCGATGGAAGCCATTCTTGGCCCCGAGGGCCCGCTCGCCACGGCCCACCCGGGATACGAGGACCGGCCCACCCAGCGTGACATGGTGCGCCTCGTGGGCGACCGCTACAACGAAGGTGGGGTGGCGATCGTGGAAGCGGGGACGGGCACCGGGAAGTCACTTGCATACCTCGTTCCGGCGGCTCTCTGGGCGCTCAGCAACGGGGAACGAACGGTCGTGAGCACGAACACTATCAATCTCCAGGAACAGCTTGTCGCGAAGGATCTCCCTCTCGTCCGGAGCCTCGTGGGCCCGGAACTGACCTGGTCGCTGGTGAAGGGAAGGGGCAATTACATCTCGATCCGGCGGCTCCGGCTTGCCGTCGATACGCATGCGTCGCTGTTCGAAGACGATCGAAGCGCGGAGCTGAACAGCCTCCTGGACTGGGTGCGGAAAACCTCGGACGGTTCGCTTTCGGACCTCGCGACCGCTCCCGGTGACGATATCTGGGACGAAGTGCGGTCCGACGGGGACATCTGCCTGAAGGCCCGCTGCCCCCACTTTCAGGAGTGTTTCTATCAGAAGGCGCGGAGGACCGCCGGGGGGGCCGATCTCCTCGTGGTGAACCACGCGCTCCTCTTCTCCGACATCTCACTTCGGCGGGTCACGGAGAACTGGTCCCAGTCGGCCGTTCTTCCCGCCTATCGCCACGTGATCCTCGATGAGGGCCACAACGTGGAGGACGCCGCGACCTCGCACCTGGGCGCCGAGGTCACGCGGATCGGGCTCTTCAGGCTTCTGGCCCGCCTCGATCGGAATGGCAAGGGGGTGCTTCGCTCGGTGGAAGAGGTGATGGCCACGCTCCCGGCGGCCGGAGAGCGCGCCGCAGGGGGGAATCGGGAAGAGACCCCCCGGAGAATCGAGATCCGCCTGCGTCCGGCGCTCATCCGGGCGCGCGAGTCGCTTTCCCATTTCTTCGACGCCGTCGAGCCCGTGGTGCCCGGCGAAGATGAGGACCCACTCCGGATGGGGCGAGGCGACCCGAGGGACCCTTCGGAAAATCCGGAGATCCTCGACCGGCTCGACCGACTCACCGCGGACTTCGGGAGGCTTCGAAGGGAAGTCGAGGAACTCCGCCTGCGCCTGGAGGAAGAAGAGGAGTGGCGCGAACGGCTGGAGGGGCGGCTTCTCGATCTGCAGGCGGTGGAGCGCAGGCTGGAGTCGGCGGGTCACAGCCTCGAGCTCGTCTTCCGCCCCGGGAGGGAGTCCGATCGTTTCGTGCGCTGGGTGGCCGGTCGCGGGCGTCCGGGGGAGCCGCTCCGGAACGTCGTCCTGGCTGCCGCTCCCGTGGAGCCCGGTCCGCTTCTCCGCGAGGCCCTCTTCGATCAGGTCGACACGGCGGTAGTGACTTCGGCCACCCTCTCGGCGGGGCGCGACGACTTCCGATTCGTTCGGGGGCGCCTGGGCCTTTCGGATGACCCTCCCAGCCACGGAAAGCGGGGCATCGATCTCCCGGAATTCGCCTTCGCCGACGGCTCCCTCCCGATCCTGGAAGCCGAGCGGCCTCCCCCGATCGACGTGGCGGAGGCTCTTCTCCCCTCCCCGTTCGACTATCCCTCGCAGACCCTTTTCGGGATCCCGACCGATCTGCCGGGACAGGAATCGGGGCGTGCCTTTCAGGAGGCTACGGCCCGGGTGGTACTGGAGTTCTCCGAGATCACCGATGGAGGGCTTTTCGTGCTTTTCACCTCACATCGGGCGCTCCGGAGTGTGGCCCAGCTCCTCCGCCAGTCGGGGGAAACTTCGAGGCGCCCCCTCTTCGTGCACGGGGAAGGGCCCCGCCATCGCCTCCTCGCGGACTTCACGCGTTCGGGGCGGGGAGTTCTTCTCGGTACATCCTCCTTCTGGGAGGGCGTCGATGTGCCTGGCGACCCCCTGCGGGGGCTCGTGATCCAGAAGCTCCCGTTCCGGGTCCCGACCGAACCGATCACCCAGGCCCGGATGGAAGCCATCGAGTCGCGCGGGGGAAACGCGTTTCGGCACTACCTGGTGCCCCTCGCGTCACTCCGGCTGAAGCAGGGATTCGGGCGGCTGGTCCGATCCCGTACCGATTGCGGGGGTATCCTCCTCCTCGATGATCGGATTCTCACGCGCTCCTACGGGCGCACCCTGCTCTCGGCTCTGCCTCCGGCTCCCGTCGTGAAGGGCCCCTGGTCCGACATTCGCCAGAGGTTCGAGAACTTCTATCAGGATCGGGGATCCGTTCCAGGCCGGTTGCCTGGATCCGATCCGCGGGTAGATTAGGGGAGGCTCCACAGGGCCGTCACGTCGGACCGCACCGGGGACCCGCCCCGGCGCCAAAGCTCACTCCAACCCGATGAACAGGCATGGGCCGCATCTTCGGATTCGTGGCAGGACTGATCTGGGTGGGATTCGCCACCATGGCCTTTTCGGCATCTTCGGCCGGCCGCGGAGCCGGGCAGCCCGATGTGGCGTTCTGGTGGAGCGTGATCACCGTGCTCTACACGATCGCAGCCACGGTCGCGCTCGTGGGAACCGCGCGCCACCGCCGGACCGGGCCGAACAAGTAGCCCTGCGCCGTCCCTCGGATGAGCCTTTCCCCACGCCCGTCAAAGATCGTCTGCGTGGGTCGGAACTACCCTGCGCATGCTCGCGAACTGGGGAACGAGCCACCCGCCGAGCCTCTGATCTTCCTCAAGCCTCCCTCAGCTCTGCTTGACGACGGGGAGACGATCCTCCTCCCCACGGGGGCGGGCCGGGTCGACTACGAGGGCGAAATCGGAGTCATCATCGGTCTCGGGGGCCGCCACATCCGGGAATCCGAAGCACTGTCTCACGTCGCGGCGATCGTTCCCGTGAACGATGTCACGGCCCGGGACCTCCAGAAGAGCGACGGGCAGTGGACTCGCGCCAAGGGCTTCGACACCTTCTGCCCCGTGGGGGAACCGGTAGCGCTCGAGGATGTGTCGCTCGATTCCCTGAGAATCGAAACACGTCTGAACGGCGAGCTGGTCCAGGAAGCCGCCCTCGCCGACGCGATCTTTTCCGTGGCGTACCTGATCCATTTCATCTCCCGCGTCATGACGCTTGAACCGGGAGATCTCATCGCCACCGGCACGCCCCACGGAGTGGGCGCGATCCTCCCGTGGGACGAAGTGGAGGTCACGATCCCGGGAGTGGGTTCGGTGCGCAACCCGGCCCGGACGGCCCCCGATGCGCCCTGGCCCTATACCATGGGTGGGCTCTGAGCGATGATCGCACGTTGAGTCGTCGTTCCTTCCCGCCGCGGTCCAGGGTGCTGGAAGCCCTCCCTCCCTACCCGCTCACTGGGCTGGCGGAGCGGCGGCGGGCCCTCGAGGCCGAGGGCGTCGACGTGATCGACCTGGGAGCCGGCGATGCGATGCTGATGCCTCCCCCCCGCGCCATGGAGCGGCTCCGGCAATCCCTCGCCGACCCTCGTACCTCGCGCTACGGATTCCAGCTCGGACTCCCCGCCTTCCGCGAGGCCGCATCCGCCTGGATGCACCGAAGGTTCGGGATCGAGGTCGATCCGTACCGAGGACTCCATCCCCTGATCGGGTCGAAGGAAGGGATCACGCATCTCTTCCCCGGAATTCTGGACCCGGGCGACATCGTCGTCTTTCCCGATCCCGGCTATCAGGCCTACCTCGGGGGAACGATCCTCGCAGGAGGTGAGCCGTACCCCGTGGCGCTCAGGCCGGAGCACGACTTTCTGATCCCCTTCCAGACCATTCCGGATGAGGTGTGGGAGCGCACGCGGGCTCTCGTGCTGAACTATCCCAACAACCCGACTGCGGCGATCGCACCCCGCAGCTACTTCGAAGAGGCGGTCGCGCTCTGCCGGGAACGGGGAATCGTCCTGATGCAGGATCTGGCTTATTCGGAGATCGCGTTCGACGGGTACCGACCCCCCTCCATTCTGGAGATTCCCGGCGCCGAAGAGGTCGCGATTGAGTACCACTCCCTTTCGAAGACCTACAACATGACGGGGTGGAGGCTCGGATGGGCGGTCGGAAACCCTGAGCTCATCGCCACGCTGGCCAGGGTCAAGTCGTTCGTCGATACCGGGACCTTCCTCGGGATTCAGGAAGCGGGGATCGGCGCCCTGGAGTCGTGGGATGACTGGGTGCCCTCCAATGTGGAGGTCTTCAGACTCCGTCGCGATGCGGCAGTCGCGGCGTTCCGGGAGGCGGGCTTCGCGGTGGAGAGTCCCCGCGCCACGATGTACCTCTGGATCCCCGTCCCCGGATGGCAGGATTCACGCACGTTCGCGCTGCGCGCCATGGAGGAAACCCGGGTGATCGTGCTCCCCGGCTCTGCGCTGGGCGAAGGAGGGGAGGGTTTCTTCCGGGTGGCCCTCACCGCATCCGAGTCCCGTCTGGAGGAAGCGGCAGAGCGGATTGGGAAGCTGATCGGGAAGTAGGGTGGCCACAGCCACGCTGCGGCTGCGAGAGTTCAGGGGCCTCTGACGGTCCCTGGCGGTGGTCCCGGGAGGCACCCGGCGCCCCCGTGAGGCTCGCCCTCCGGCAACCGTAGGGCGGTCTCGCCCCATCCCCGGGACATGCTCCCTGACGACGCCCCTCCGGAACCGACCCCTCAGGGCGGGTTAGAACCCTTGATGACCTTGCAGGACATGTCCCCGCCCGATTCCCGATCTTCGCCCCAGCCCCGAAGTGCACTCCCGGGGCACCGACGGGAGGGGCGAGCGCTCCGCGTCGGGTTGGCGCTGTCGGTCGTGGCACACCTCCTCTTCCTCGCCGTTTACCCCATCCTCACGGCTCGGGTCGTTCCAGACGCTCCGTCCGAGCTTCCGGTTGACCGCATCCCCGAACCGGAGGGATTGCGGGTCATCGCCCTCTCCGAGTTCCCCGAAAGCCCCGAGGACGCCGACACCGAGCCTCCGCCGGCGCCTCTCCCCGACGACCCGACGCCGACGGAGCTGCCGGAAGCGGATCCGGATGCGCAAGAGGATGAAGACGAAGAGACCGGGGCAGCGATCGACCCATCCCTTCCATCCGTGGCGGAGCGGCTTCGTCCCCGGATGGCGGACCCCCGGCTCTGGGCGCCCCTCGATGCGGAAACGCTCGCGCTGACCGACCTCGAGCGGGCAGAACTCCTTCTTCGCGGAATGATCCAGAACTGGAACGACTCGGTCGCGGTGGCCGCCGCGCTCTCCGGACGGGCGCTCGACTGGACCTTTACCGATGAAGACGGGAAAAGGTGGGGGCTCTCGCCCGGTCGTCTTCATCTCGGAGAGTTCTCGATTCCTCTCCCCTTCTCATTCGAAGTGGCCCCTGGACGCCGGGAGGAATGGGAGCGGCGTCAATGGGAGAACGAAGACATCACCCGCGGCGCGGCCACGGCGGCGATTCGCGAGACATGGTCGGAGCGGGCACGGGAAATCAGGCGCCGGATGGAAGAGGAGCGCGCCCGCAATCGTGAGGGTGGGGACGGGTGAGAAGCCGAAAGCGCCGCTGAGGGCGGAGGGGATTTCCTCGTCCAGGGTGACATGCCGACCCTCTGACCTTGCGCTTCGGTGTCCGGCGACAAATGTTTCCGCTTCCTCACCCATTCCTTGACGCCCGGGGAGCCGAGCGTCTCACACGTCCGGTTCCCTGATGTCGGCTTCGGGGAAGCGTACCGACGCTGCGCGGGAGGCCGAAGAGGGCCATGAACAGTTTCAGCACCCAGGGACGGCGCCACTTCTACACGGCGCTCCTCGAGGCACTGATCCAGGGAATGGGGACCGCCAAAGGGTACCTGTTCCATCATGGCCCGCGTACGGCGGTTCTCGCTCATCACCTCGGGGCGCGGCTGGGCCTGGGGCCGAAGGACCAGGGGCACCTCTTCCTCTCCTCGGTTCTCGCGGATCTCGGAATGATCGGTCTCGTGGAAGATGCCTGGGAGAATCCGGTCCCCGAGCTGCCCCCGGCGGCCCGCACGGAGGTCGAGGCTCATCCTGCCCGGAGCGCAGGGGCGATGCGGGCCATCCCCTTCCTGGAAGGCGCCGAGCCGGTGATCCGGCATCACCATGAGTGGTGGGACGGCTCCGGATACCCCGATCGACTCGCCGGCCCCGACGTCCCCCTTCTCGCCCGGATCGTCCGCCTTGCGGACACGATCACGGCCCTGGGGGAGCAGCGACCGCACCGACCCGCGCTCTCGTCGGAGATGATACGCAAGGAGATCCTGAGCAGCGCCGGGACCGAGTTCGATCCCGAACTGGTCGAACTCTGGCTGGAAATGGAGGAGAGTGGCACGCTTCCGCCCTATCAGGGCGGGCTCTTCCGCGACCTTCGGAATGGGGCGGTGGAGGCCCTCATTCCCGACGAGGTGACGGCCACGGACAATCAGCTCCTCCTCGACCTCTTTTCAACGCTGATCGATGCGAAGGACCCCTATACCGGCGGGCACTCCCGCCGCGTGGCTCTCCTGTCGGGTCATGTGGCCACGGTGCTGGGAATGGATCACGATCTCACGGATCGGGTGCAGACCTCCGGATACCTGCACGACCTCGGAAAGCTCACGGTCCCCGGTCGGATTCTTCGGAAAACCGGGGGGCTCGGAGTGGAAGAGCGCCGATGGATCGAGAGCCACACGACGGCTGGCGCGACTCTCCTGGAGGAGGTCCCGGTGCTTCGGATGTATGCTCCCGGCTGTCGGCACCATCACGAGCGATGGGACGGAAAGGGGTATCCGGAAGGGCTTTCGCGTGACCGGATTCCTCTCATCGCCCGAATTCTGTCGATCTGCGACGCATACGATGCCATGACCTCGGCTCGAGCGTACCGACCCGCCCACGGGCACGAATTCGCCATCGAGGAAATCCGTGTGAGCGCGGGAAGCCACTTCGCCCCGCGAGAAGTGGAAGCCTTCCTCTCGCTTCCCGAGCAGATCTTCCGGGCCATCCAGGAGTCGGTCGGACGCGACGCGGATCTGCTCGACGTGGCGGCCTCGGTTATCCAGAGTACCGCGTGTGAAGGCGGTTGAAGAGGTAAGGGGCTGGCGGCTGCCCCCACGCGGAGGGTCACGGGAGTCCCGGGGGTGACACGGGGCGTATCTTCATCGGGCAGGAACATTTAGTTTTCCCTCTCCGACCCGGCTCCCGCGGGAGCCCCGCCCTGCCGTTCCGAACCCCGACGAAACGTGGCCGACGAGCTCGAGACCCGCCTGAATCCCCAGGCCATTGAGGCCGCTCTCTATGCCAGGGCCAGGGAGCGTGGGGATTTCAGTCTTTCCCCCGACGCGGTGCTCGATGGCGGGAAGGATCCATATGTGATCGTGATCCCCCCTCCCAACGTGACCGCCGTCCTCCACATGGGGCATGGCCTCAACAACACCGTCCAGGATGTGCTCATCCGGTGGCGTCGGATGCAGGGACGCGGAGCCCTCTGGGTGCCCGGAACCGATCATGCCGGCATCGCCACGCAGAACGTGGTGGAACGGCAGCTCCAGAAGGAAGGAAAATCCCGCTTCGACCTCGGTCGGGAGGCGTTCGAGAAACGAGTCTGGTCCTTCGTGGAAGAGACCGGCGGCACGATCCTCGAGCAGCTTCAGGCGATCGGGGCGTCGTGCGACTGGGAGCGCACCCGGTTCACCCTCGAACCCGAGCTCTCGACGGCGGTCCGCGAAGTCTTCGTGCGCCTCTACGAGAAGGGGTTGATCTACCGGGGCGAGTACATCATCAACTGGTGCCCCCGATGCCTCACTGCGCTCTCCAATGAGGAAGCGGAGCCGGTCGAGCTGGAGGGACGGCTGAGCCATCTGCGTTACGCCTTCCCCGCGGAGGCAGCCGGAGCCGCTGCGAAGGCCCGTGAAGCGGGGGGCGAGGCGATCGGGCAGGGCGAGGACGGGCGCTGGTTCCTGACCGTGTCGACGACCCGCCCCGAGACGATGCTCGGGGACACGGGGGTGGCGGTCCATCCTGACGACGATCGCTACCGCCCCCTCGTGGGGCTCTCCGTGGAGCTCCCCCTCACCGGCCGCACGATCCCGATCGTGGCCGACGCATTCGTGGACCCGGAGTTTGGTACGGGGATGGTGAAGGTGACCCCCGCGCACGATCCGAACGACTTCGAGATCTCGCGGCGAACCGGTCTGGAGGTGCTGAATGTCCTGACCCCGGAAGGGGCCATGAACGACGAGGTTCCGGATGCGTTCCGGGGCCTGGATCGGTTCGAGGCGCGAAGGCAGGTCATCCGGAAACTGAAGGAAGCCGGGCTTTTCGCCGGAGACGAGCCCCATCGGCACTCGGTGCCCCACTGCTACCGGTGCGAAACCGTCGTGGAACCGCGCCTCTCCGAGCAGTGGTTTGTCCGGATGGCCCCCCTGGCGGAACCGGCGCTCGCGGCTTCCCGCGACGGGACGGTGGCTTTCTATCCGGAGCGGTGGAAGAAGACGTATGAGGAGTGGCTGGAGAACATCCGCGACTGGTGCATATCCCGGCAGCTCTGGTGGGGTCACCGCATCCCGGTCTGGTACTGCAGGGCCGAAGGCTGCGGAGACGTCATCTGTGCGCGCGTGGATCCCGAGGAGTGCCTGGCCTGCGGAGGCAGGGAGCTGGAACGGGATCCGGATGTCCTCGACACCTGGTTCTCTTCGTGGCTGTGGCCCTTCTCCGTCTTCGGATGGCCCGGGAAGACCGACGATCTGAAGGCGTTCTACCCCGGGCATACCCTGGTGACCGCCCCGGAAATCCTCTTCTTCTGGGTGGCCCGAATGGTGATGGCGGGATACGAGTTCATGGGTGAAGCGCCCTTCGACTCGGTCTTCCTCCACGGGACGGTCCGCGATGCGCAGGGGCGCAAGATGTCCAAGTCGCTCGGCAACGGCATCGATCCGATGGAGGTCGTCGATCAGTATGGAGCCGACGCGCTGCGCTACACGGTGCTCTCGCTCTGCGGGGTCGGCACCGACATCCATCTGGACCACGAAGATCTCGATTCCGCCTTCGCGCCCGGCCGGAACTTCGCCAACAAGCTCTGGAACGCCGGGCGCTTCACCCTCATGTCGGTGGGAGATGGCCCCGTCCGTCCCCTCCACGAAGTCAGCGATTTCCTCGATCCGGCCGACCGCTGGATCCTGTCGCGGCTCTCGTCCACTGCCGATGGGATGACCCGGGGGCTGGAGCGCTTCCGCTTCCATGAGGTCGTGGAACTGGCCCACCACTTCTTCCGGGGTGACTTCGCCGACTGGTACCTGGAACTGGTCAAGGGTCGGCTCCGGGGCGAGGAGGGGGACGCCTCACGCGAGGCCGCCAGGGCCGTGCTCGTCCACGTCTTCGACCGCACGCTCCGGCTCCTCCATCCACTCGTTCCCTTCGTGACGGAGTTCCTCTGGGATCGCATCCCCTGGCCGGAAGGCGTGGAGCGCCCGGAGAGCCTCGCCCGGGCACCCTGGCCCGAGCGTGACCCGGAATACGAGGATGCCGGAGCCGAACGATCGATGGCGGGGTTCCAGGAGCTCGTGACGACGGTCCGCAGCCTGAGAAAGGAGTACGGGGTAGGGGAGGGTGCGAAGGTGGAACTCGTGCTCACCGGGATGGCCGACGAGGCGCGGTCGGCCATGGAGCGGGATGCCGGTCGACTTCGGGCCCTGGCCCGGGTGGAAGGCCTGTTCTTCGGAACGGCCGAGGGGAGGGGGGTCGGTGCGAGCGCCGTTCTGCTGGACGGGACGGAGGTCTTTCTTCCACTCGCCGGGCTCGTGGACCTGGATCGTGAACGGGAGCGGCTGCAGAAGGAGATCGAGCGGCTGGACGGTCAGCTTCGGGGATCGGAACAGAAGCTGGGCAACGAAGGTTTCACCAGCCGGGCCCCCGAAGAAGTGGTCCAGAAGGAACGGGAGAAGGCCGCGACCTTCCGCGATCAGCGGGACAAACTTTCCGAAAAGCTTCAGACCCTGAGGGCTGAGTGAGCGACCAGGAGAAGACCACGCCGTGAGCCGAGACACTCAGCCAGGAGCGTGTCCGAGCAATGGGGCGAGCCGCCCCCCCGTTGCGATCGTGCTCCTCGTGTCCCTCTGGGCACTGGGCGGTTGCGCGCGGGCGGTGGCTCCCGAGGGTGGGCCGGTCCCCGTAACCCCGCTCCGCGTGGTGGCTTCGAGCCCGGACACCTTTGCCACCGTAGCCCCCTTCTCGGGATCGGTGGACATCGAGTTCGAGCGAAGGGCCAGCGAGCGCCCCGCGCGCGGGTCCCTCGCCGATGCGGTCATCGTGTCGCCGCGCACCGGAGAGGTCTCGGTCGAACTCACCCGCTCGGGGCTGCGCGTGTCGATGGAAGGCGGGTTCCAGGCCTCCGCCATCTACCGCATCACGGTGCTTCCGGTACTCCAGGATCTCTTCCGGAATCCCATGGCGGCGCCCTTCGATCTCTTTTTCAGCACCGGCCCGGAGTTCGAGCCCAACGTCCTGGCGGGGCTCGTGACTGACCGGCTCACCCGCGGGGCGGCGCCGGGAGTGAGGGTTGATGCCCAACCCTACCAGGGGGGTCCGCACCAGTCCACGATCGCGGACTCCACGGGAATCTTCACCTTCCCCTACTTGCCGCAGGGCCGCTACAACCTCGTGGCCTATGAGGACCAGAATCGGAACCGAAGCCCGGATTTCATGGAGCCTCAGGACTCGCTCCAGGTCGATCTGTTCCCGCTGGATACCCTTCTCATCATGGATCTGGCCCTTCTCCTGCCGGACTCGACGCCGGCTCGCCTGGAGAATGTGGAAGTCCTGGATTCGGTCACTCTGAGGCTCGAGTTCGACGATCCCTTCGAGCCGAACCTCCTGCTGGACCAGCTCAGGGTTTTCCTGACGCGCGAAGACGGGAATTCTCCGGAAGTCATCGAGATCCATCATGAGCACGAATGGGCCGCTCTCGTCGCGTTTCGAGCCGAAGTGGAAGCGCGGGAGGCCGCTCGGGTCTCTGCGGCCGAGCCGGACTCACTCCCTCCGACCGACCCCCGTCCTCCGGTCTCCGCCGATGCACCCGACGAGGAGCCTCCGGAAGAGGAGCCACCCCCCCCTCTCCCCTCGCGCGGGTTCGTGATCGTCCTCTCGAGGCCGCTCCTTCCCGAAGTGACCTACCAGGTGACCGTGGAAGGGCTGGTGAATCTGAACGGACTCCCGGGTGGCGGGGGAACGCGGGACGTGGAGGGGCCGCCACGGGCAGAGGATCCTTGACCGATCCCCGTCGGCGCCTCCCGGGGGTCGACCGACTCCTGGCCAGTCCCGAGGTGGCGGATCTCCTCGACCTCTATCCCCGCGACCGGGTGGTCACGGAACTCCGTCGTGAGATCGATGAGGAGCGCGCGCGGGTAACAGTCGCCCCGGCCCCGGAGGCGCCGGATTTTCCGGAGATGGCGGAACGGTTCGCCCGGGATATCGGTGCTCGTCTCTCCCGGCTCCGGCAGCCCTCGCTCCGTCCAGTCGTGAACGCGACCGGGGTGATCCTCCACACCAATCTGGGGCGCGCCCCGCTCGCCCCCGAAGCCGTCGAGGCCATGGTGCGCCTCACCGCCGGATACTCGAATCTCGAGTTCAGTCTGGAAGAAGGCACGCGTGGCTCCCGATATGACCATGCCCGAGAGCTGCTCTCCGACCTGACCGGCGCCGAGGACGCCCTTGTGGTGAACAACGCAGCGGGGGCTCTGGTCCTTGCACTGGCCGCGCTGGCAGGTGAACGGGGAGTGGTGGTATCCCGCGGCGAACTCATCGAGATCGGGGGCGGCTTCCGACTCCCCGAGGTGATCGCCGCGGCCGGCGTCCCGATGCTGGAGGTGGGGACCACGAACCGGACACGGATCGAGGACTATGCGGAGGGAACCCTGGGCCATGGAACGGGGGCGCCCGCGGAACAGGGCCATACGGAACAGCGCCACTCGGCACAGGTCCCCGCGACGCAGGAGGCCACCCCGGCACAGCGCCATCCGGCGGGGGGTGGGGCGCTGCTCAAGGTCCACCGCTCCAACTTCCGTATGGTGGGGTTCACGGAGGAGGCTGCGCTGACCGATCTGGTGGCGCTGGGTGAGGAATCGGGGCTCCCCGTCGTGTATGACCTCGGTTCGGGTCTCATGGTGGACCCGGTGCTCCTGGGGCTTCCCCCGGAGCCGACCGTCCGTGA
Organism: Longimicrobiales bacterium; assembly: GCA_041743405.1. Classification (GTDB taxonomy): domain Bacteria; phylum Gemmatimonadota; class Gemmatimonadetes; order Longimicrobiales; family Gaopeijiaceae; genus JBGTMU01. The sequence goes on from JBGTMU010000311.1 coordinate 13,954, forward strand.
ATCCGTGGCCACCGGCGCCGATCTCGTGCTCTTCTCGGGTGACAAACTCCTGGGCGGACCACAGGCCGGAATCGTCGTGGGCCGTGCTCCGGCGGTAGCCCTGCTGCGCAGGCATCCGCTCTGCCGGGCGCTGAGGGTCGATGGAGCCACACTCGCGGCACTCGAAGCGACGCTCGGGCTGCACCTCGATCCGGCCCAGGCGATGGCGCGAATTCCGGTCCTGCGCATGATTGCCGAGCGGGCTTCCGAGGTCGAGGGGCGGGCGCAGTCGGTCGTGCGCGGACTGCCTTCCGGCGGGGAGTGGCAGGTGGAGGTGGTCCGGATGGAGGGGCGAATCGGCGGCGGGACCTTCCCCGAGCACCCGGTGCCCTCGGCGGGCATCCGATTCCAGGGGGGGGATGTGGAGCATCTCGCGCGCGCCCTCCGTGGAGGGACGCCTCCGGTCGTGGGCCGCGTGGCGAAGGATGCGCTCCTGCTCGACCTCCGCACGGTCCTCCCGGACGAGCTGCCACTCCTGGAGAAGGCGCTGCAAGCGGCCCTGGTGGGGGCATGACCCGGGCCGTCTTTCTCGACCGGGACGGCACCCTCCTTGTGGAGCGCCACTACCTCGCGGATCCGGCGGGGGTGGAGTTCGTTCCCGGCGCTTTCGAGGCCCTCGGGGTTCTGCGCTCCCTCGGGTACCGGCTCGTGGTGGTGACAAACCAGTCGGGGATCGGGCGCGGGATGTACTCGGAGGACGACTACCGGAGGGTGGCCGAGCGCGTCGATGAAAGGCTGGCGGAAGCCGGATGCTTCCTCGACGGCACGTACTACTGCCCGCATCACCCCGAAAGCTCCGACCCGTGCCCATGCAGGAAGCCAGGTACCGGGATGTATGAGGCGGCGGCCCGCGAACTCGGGGTCTCGCTCGCGGATTCCTGGTATGTGGGCGATCGGATCCGGGACGTGCTTCCGGCACTCGCCCTCGGAGGGAAGGGGATCCTCGTGAGGACGGGATATGGTCGCGACGAGGAGCCGGATCTCCCCGAAGGGGTCGAAGTGGCGGACGACCTGAATGCCGCCGCAGCACTCATCGCGGGACAGGCGGAGACCGGAACGGCTTGACCGGGTTCCTCCCCGTGGTAGCTTACGAGCGCGGGGATCCCTGAACCTCGAGGCCGGCGCAGGGTATACCACGTACCCCATTCACGGAGTACCGATGACCACAATGCAGATTCAGTTGAGCGAAACGGCGCTCGCCAAGGTGCAGTCCTTCATGGACGAGCACGGGGCCGCGCAGGACGCCGGGCTCCGCGTGGCCGTGCTCCCCGGCGGCTGCTCCGGTTTCCAGTACGGGCTGAACATTGAGGACTCCCCCGAGTCCGACGACGAGATCCTCGATCACGCCGGAATCCGCCTCTTCATCGATCCTTTCAGCGCACAGTATCTGGAGGGGGTCGAGATCGATTACGTCACGACGATGATGGGGTCGGGTTTCACCTTCAAGAATCCGACCGCCGCCAGCGGCTGCGGTTGCGGCAGTTCCTTCACGATTTGATGATCGCCACCCGGGAAGTACTCGCGACGCCGCTCGACTACGCCGCGCTTTCCTCTGAAGAGCTGGAAGCCCGGATCCTCGAACGGAAGCGGGAGCTGAACGCCGTCATCCTCGGCCACAACTACCAGCGGGTCGAGATCCAGGGGGTCAGCGACTTCCTGGGAGACTCCCTTGCCCTCTCGCAGGAGGCGGCGGAGACCGAGGCGGAGACTATCGTCTTCTGCGGCGTGCACTTCATGGCCGAGACGGCAAAGGTGCTTTCGCCCGAGAAGACCGTCCTCATGCCCGACGCGCGGGCCGGCTGCCCGATGGCCGACTTCGTGACAGCCGAGGCACTCCAGCGGCTCAAGTCGGAGCATCCCGGAGCCGCGGTCGTCGCGTACGTGAACTCCACGGCGGCCGTGAAGGCGGAGGCCGATATCTGCTGCACGTCGTCCAATGCGGTCCAGGTCGTCGAAACCATCCCCGCCGACCGCACGATCCTCTTCGTCCCGGACCGGAATCTTGCCCACTATGTGGCCGAACAGACCGGGCGGGAGAACATCGTGGCATGGGATGGCTACTGCTATGTCCACGACGATCTCGTGCTGGATGAGCTGGATCGGGCCCAGGCGAAACATCCCGAGGCTCTGGTAGTGATCCATCCCGAGGCACGGAAGGAACTCCTGGACAGAGCCGACGTGGTGACGTCGACGGGGGGGATGGTCCGGATGGCTGCGGATCACGATTCACTCATCTTCGGGACCGAACGGGGGCTCGTCGATCAGCTCAGAGCCCGCTATCCCGGGAAGACGTTCGTGCCGCTTTCCGGTGCGGCAGTGTGCGGAAACATGAAGCTGAACACGCTCGCGAAGCTGGCCTGGTCGCTCGATCATGGCAGACACGAAGTGACGCTTGATCCCGAGGTGATCCAGGGGGCCCAGCGCTCGCTCCGCCGGATGCTCGAGGTATCGGGTGGATGGAGCGCGCCGAGCGACGAGGAAGAGCGCCTGGAACTGGCCGGGGTCCGCCCCAGGGGGTGCGGGTGCGGATGAGTGGGTCCGCCCCTCCCTCCCCACCCCTCGAATTCCACGCCTTCACCGGAGGCGCCTTCCAGGAGACCGGATATCTGGTGCGCTGCACCCGGACCGGGCGGGTCGCCGTGATTGACCCCGGTGCCGCCGCGCCCGAGATGGTCCGCGCTCTGGAATCGTGGGATGCCGGGGTCGAAGCCGTCTACCTCACCCACGCCCACCTCGACCACGTGGAGGGCCTCCCGGTGATCCGCGCATTCACCGACGCGCCCATCCACCTGCACCCGGCGGACCTTTGGCTGTACGAGCGGGCGACTGACCAGGCGGCCGCCTTCGGGATGACTCTTCCGGGCCCCCTCCCCGGGATTGATGCGGAGATCGTCCCGGGCACCCCGATCACCATCGGCGAATCCGAACTGGAGGTTCGCTTCACACCCGGCCACGCGCCGGGGCATGTGATTTTCCATTCGGCCGAGGCCGCGACCGCGCTCGCCGGAGATGTGGTGTTCATGGGGTCGATCGGACGCACCGACCTTCCCGGCGGGGATCTGCAGGTGCTCATGGGGTCCATTCGGGGGGAGATCCTGACCCTCCCCGACGAGACCCGGCTCCTCGTGGGTCACGGCCCCGAAACCACGGTGGGGCGTGAGCGGCGAGGCAATCCCTTCCTCATCCCCCAGATGCGGGGCGGATTTGCATGACGCTCCGCGCGGCGGTCTTCGCTTCGGGAACGGGAAGCAACTTTCAGGTCCTGGCCGATCACGCCACTTCTCTCTGGGAGGTGGCGCTTCTCATTTCGGATCAGCGCGAGGCGCCAGCTCTCAACCGGGCGCATGAACGGGGAATCCCGTCTCTCTGCATACCCGTTTCGGGACGCGATCCGGCCGAGGTGGAGCGTGATACCCTCGAGGCGCTCGGGGCAGCGGGAATCGACTTCGTGCTGCTGGCGGGTTACATGCGGCTCATCCCTCCTCGCGTCGTCGCCCGATACAGGGGGAAGATGCTGAACCTGCACCCCGCCCTTCTCCCCGCATTCGGAGGGAAGGGGATGTACGGAAGGCATGTGCACGAGGCGGTGCTCGCCGCGGGCGTCCGGGTGACCGGAGTCACGGTCCACCGGGTCGACGAGGTCTATGATCGGGGTGAGATCCTTGCGCAGTGGCCCGTGGCGGTGCTTCCCGGAGATACTCCCGACACCCTGGCAGCCCGGATTCACGAGGTCGAGCACCGGGTGTTTCCGGCTGCGGCGGACGCCCTCGCGCGGGCGCTTCGAGCCGGGGGCGACCCCCGCCCGATCCCGCGCGGGGCAGGGCACTTTCACCTGGGGGAGGGGGTGCCGGTCTGCGCTCCCCTGCTCGCAGCCCCCGTCCCCCCACACGATTTCCAGAACCCCGACCCCATCGAATCGACATGACCCACCCACGCCGCGCCCTTCTCTCCGTCTCGGACAAAACCGGAATTGATTCCTTCGGAGCGGCCCTCGTGGAGCGCGGCTTCGAGCTCCTCTCCACCGGTGGCACGGCCCGCACCCTCCAGGCCGCCGGGCTGCCGGTGACGAAGGTCTCGGAGGTCACGGGTCATCCGGAAATCATGGAGGGGCGGGTGAAGACGCTCCACCCCGCCATCCACGGCCCACTCCTGGCGCGTCGGGATCAGGCCGAGGACATGGCCGCGCTCGATGAGCTCGGTTACGGCCTGATCGACATCGTTGCCGTGAACCTCTACCCCTTCCGGGAGACCATCGCCGGAGGGGGAGTGACCCTTTCGGAAGCGATGGAAAAGGTGGACATCGGGGGGCCGACGATGATTCGTGCGGCCGCGAAGAACCATGCACACCTCTACGTCGCAGTGGATCCCGAGGATTATCCCCGGATTCTCGAGGCGCTGGACGGGGAAGACGATCGAGCCAGGGAGGGAGGGTCGTCTTTCCGCAGGGAGCTCGCCGCGAAGGTGTTCCGACACGTTTCCGAGTATGACCATGCCGTGGCGGACTTCCTCGCTCAGACCGGGGAGTCCGCGGCGCCCGAGCTTCTCCCCGAGCAGCTCTCGCCGGTCTGGACTCGCCGGGCCCCCCTCCGCTACGGTGAAAATCCGGATCAGGAAGCCGCTTTCTACACACCGGCAGAGGCACGGGATCGCGGGATTGCGGGGCTCAAACAGCTTCATGGCAAGGAGCTCTCGTACAACAATCTCCTCGATCTGGACGGCGCTCTGCTGTCGCTCGCCCCGTTCGCCCACTCGCCCCGCCCGGCCGTCGTGATCGTGAAGCACACCACCCCAGCGGGGATCGCGGTCGGGAGAACTCTGGAAGTCGCATACGAGGCGGCTCTCGCCTGTGATCCGGTGAGCGCCTTCGGAGGGATCGTGGCGATGAACCGGGTCCTCGATGCGCCAACGGCCCGGCGCATGAGCGAGCTGTTCCTGGAATGCGTGGTTGCGCCGGGGTACGAGAGCGAGGCGTACGAGATTCTCAGCGCGAAGAAGAACCTGAGGCTTCTCGGCTTTCCGGCATCCGCCGAAGGCCCCGAAGGCGTGGCGGCCTTTCTGGCGGGCCATGGTCGGGATCCCGATCCGCGAGTCGTGCGTGGGATCTACGGAGGCGTGCTGGTCCAGACCGCCCCCACCCCTCCCTTCTTCGGGGTCGAGGACGCGGGGTGGAAGGTCGTGACCCAGCGCGCACCCACCCCCGAGGAGGCGGGCGATCTGGCCTTCGCCTGGGCTGCGATCTACGGAGTGAAATCGAATGCGATCCTGCTGGCCCGGGGGGGCGCGACGCTCGGAATCGGCGCGGGTCAGATGTCGAGGGTAGATGCGTCGCGGCTGGCCGTGCAGAAGGCGTCGGACGCGAAGCTCGGCCTCGAAGGGTCTGCCCTCGCATCGGACGCCTTCTTCCCGTTCCGCGATGGGGTCGACGCCGCTGCCGCCGCTGGAGTCCGTTCGATCATCCAGCCGGGAGGTTCGGTGCGCGACGAAGAGGTGATCGCGGCCGCCGACGAACACGGAATCGCCATGGTGTTCACGGGGCGCCGGCTCTTCCGGCACTAACCGGACCCCGACTGAGCGAGCCCACCGGGAGCGACGAAGAGCCGCTCCGGGCTCAGCCTGCCTGCACGCTCCCTACCATTCGATCCCCTGAACCCGCTCGAACTCCGCCACGGCGTTCACGTAGTTGATCATGGCCTGGAGCTCGGAGAGGCGGGCCGACGTGAGCTGATTCTGCGCCTGCACGACCTGGAAGTTCGTGGAAACGCCCACGTTGAACCGGGTGGCCTCCGCCTCGGCGCTGCGCTCCGCTGCGATCCGGCTCCGGCGCGCGGCTTCCAGTTGGAGGAAGGCGTTGCTCACCGCCATCCCCGCAGAGGTGACTTCGGTTTCGACCTGGAGCTCCTGCGCCTGAAGATTCAGATCGGTCTGCCTGAGCTGCAGGCGGGCCTGCTCCAGGTTCATCTGCGAGGCGCGGGTGCCGATGGGATAGGAGAAGGTGACGGATGCATTGAAGGAAGGAGACTCCCGTTCCCCGATGGCGGCGAGTCCGTCCAGGTACCCCCCCCGTTCAACGAGGGTGGGCTCACCCCCGAGCTGGGTCCGTTCGAAGAGGTCGCCTCCGACGCCCTGGAGACCGTACGAGAGGTTCAGATTCAGGTTCGGCTTCGTGTTCTCGCGGGTCACGTCCAGGTTGAAATCCGAAATCTGCCGCTGGCGACGGAGCATTTCCAGCTCCGGCCGGTTCCGTCGTGCGGCCTCGATCGCGCTCGCGATGTCCACCGTGACTTCTTCGATGTCAGGCACGTCCACGGGATGGATGGTGCGGGAAAAGAGTGGATCATCGGTTCCACCCACGAGGAGCCGCTTGAGCGCCATCTCCTGATTCCGCCATTGGATCTCGGCATTCAGGAGGGCCTGTTCGGCAGAAGCCACCTGCGCCTCCGACTGAGCGAGTTCCATCTCGACCATCGTTCCGAGCTCCACGCGGATCCGGTTGTTGTCGTAGAGACGCTGGGCCTGGGCGAGGCTGAGTTGCTGGATCTCGATCTGCTCGATCGTCGCTCTCAGGTTCCAGTAGGTGGCACGGACCTGCGCCGAGAGGTTCTCAATCTGGCCACGAAGCTGGGTATCCGTGATCGTGCGCTGGATTTCCTGCGTCCGGAGCGCGTTGCGCTGGTTGTCGATTCGGCGCCCGGCGAGCAGGGGTTGGGTGAAGTTCAGCGTGAGGGTCGACCCGTAGCTCGGATTCCGCGTTGCGAAGATGTTGTCGGTGGCGGTCCGGTTGTTGTTGAAGTTGGCCCCGAACTGCGATCCGGCCCACTGGAGCGGCTGTGTCAACGAGAAGTTGAAGGTCTGCCGATCACTGGAGATGCGGCTTCCTCCGTCGAGCTGACTCGTGGATTGAGTTGCGCTGCTGTTGTAGCCCAGGGTGGAGTTGAACGTGGGGGTGAAGGAAGCCAGCGCAGCCCGGTATGCGTAGGTCTGGATTTCCGGGTTCAACCGGGCGCTCCGGATATCCAGGTTGTTCTCGAGCGCGAAGGCGACGGCCTCTTCGAGGGTCAGCGATACCATTACCCTCCCGTCGTCCAGGGGCGGAAGCGCCCTCCCCACCTCGTAGGGTCGGACCTGCTCCCTCGGCGGGGTCGGGACATCCTGAAGGGCGACAAGCGGCACGGGGGCCAGAAGCAGGGAGAGGGCGATCGCGCCTGAAAGGACGCGGTTCGGGCATATCGGCATTTCAGGGTTCCTTTCGACGATCTCGGCTGAGTTCGGGCCTCGGCCCGCGAAAACGGGGGGGGTCAGGGCTGCCTGTGGTCCGCGAGCTATTCCCCTGAATGTGACACCCCGGGGCGGCTTTCTGTTAAACCTCTACGGTTCGCTCCCCTACGGAACTTCACTGAATGACGTTTCGCGAGGTTCCGGTTGCCGGAACGACCGGAGAACCCGTTGGAAGCCAGGGAGGCCGGGGCGGCCGGGGAGGCCGGGGAGGCCGGGGAGGCCGCTGAAGCAAATTCCCTGGAATGCCGTAGGGAAGGCTGAGCACTACGCTCGAAACAATTCAGATCCAGCCAGGCCGAGGTTCTCATGGTCCTCAAACATTATCCCAATATCTTCCTCGCGATCACGCTCACCGCGCTGGTTGCCCTGCTCGCCCTTTCCGGTCTCGCCGGAGCCCTCTGAGCGTCAACCCGCCGGGGTCCCACCCGAAGGGCCTTCTGCGGAAGGTTCGTCCCGGATTTCCACCCGGATCCCTTCCCATCGGCCCTGACGGAAGCGAACCACGCTCAGTCCACAGCGGGTCATGTGGCCCAGAAGAATGGCGAGCCAGATGTCGCCGGGTGCAAGCGGACGCGAGGCCTGGAGGAGCGCGAGCATCCCGAGAGGAAGAATCACCTGGGAAATGATCGAGATGTAGAGTGGGCTGCGCGTGTCTCCGGTCCCCTGCAGACCTCCGGTATAGGTGAGGGCCACCGCAATAAAGAGCCCCGATACGCTCAGGTACCGGAGAAGCTGAACCCCGAGCTCCATCACATTCGGATCGGCCATCCCGAACAGGCCCAGCAGACTTCGCGGGATGGCGAGGAAGAGGGATCCGACCCCGATCGCCACAGCCAGCCCTATCCAGGCGGCGACCCGGACCCCTTCTCGTGTGCGCTCAGGGCGTGAGGCTCCGAGGTTCTGACCGGCCACCGTCGCCGCGGCCCCCATCAGCCCGACCGACGTCCAGGTGATCAGGGAGAAGAGCTGCGTATAGCCTACCGTGTAGGCAGCCTGAGCTTCCCCGCTCAGTTCGAGAGAGCCGACGAACCGCAGGAGAAACACCCCCCCCACGTTCATGGCTACCCCCTGGATCCCGGTCGGAATGCCGAATCGGAACAGGGCCCGGATGATGGCGGGGTCCGGGCGCCATGACATCCCACGATGGAAGGCGATCACGAGATCATCGCCGAAGAGCCGGAACACCGACCAGAGACTCACGAGAGACCCCGCCAGGACCGTCCCGATGGCGGCCCCGGGCGTTCCGAAGGCCGGCACCGGCCCCAGACCCCGGATGAAGATCACATTGAAAATCAGGTTCAGGATCGTGAGGCCGATCCCGAGCCTCATCGGCGTCTGAGCGTCCCCCGCGGACCGGAGTGCGCCCGTCACCATGAAAAAGAGCAGATTCCCCGCGCTGAACACGAACATGATGCGGAGGTAAGGGAGCGCTTCGGCCTGTACCTCGGGGGTGGCGTTGACGAAACCGAGGAGAGCCGGACTCACGACGTACCCGATCGGCGCCATCACCAGAATCGAGAGCCCGATCGCCGTGATGAACGCCTGGAGGACCGTGCGGTTCACCTTCTCGTGATCGTTGGCCCCGGCAAAGCGGGACACGAGCACGCCCATTCCGGTGAACAGGGAGGTGATGAACACGACGACGACGAGGTAGATCTGCCACGACACCCCGATCGCCGCATTCCCCGTGAATCCCACGTAGTGGCCGACCATCACATGGTCGACGATCCCCTGCATGCCGCTGACGATGTTGAGGACCATCGTGGGCCACGCGAGGCGCCACACGGATCTCGGAATGGATCCTTCGACTATCGATCGGTCGAAGCTTCGACGCGGGGACGGGGGGGAAGCCATGGCGCCCGATACTATCGGAAGGAACAGGGTTCGACCAGTCCGCTGTTAGATTGGCGAATGCCCGCGACTCAAGACCGATCCCCACGAGCGATCCTGCTCTTCTGGTTCCCGCTGGCCCTTCAGTGGATCATGATGGCCCTCGAGGGTCCCTTCCTCGCCGCGGTCATCGCCCGGCTTGCAGACCCCACCTTCAACCTGGCTGCGTACGGGGTCGCGTTCGCATTTGCGATCCTCGTGGAGTCCCCGGTCATCATGCTGATGAGCGCATCGACGGCGCTCGTGGATGACGCAACCAGCTATCGCAAGCTCAGGAACTTCGCGAACGGGCTCAACCTCCTGTCGACCGGACTCCTCCTCGCCCTTCTTCTGCCCCCGGTCTATACCCTGATCCTCCGCACGGCCATCGGTCTCCCGCCGGAGGTTGCGGATCTGGTCTACGGATCCCTCTGGATACTGCTCCCCTGGCCCGCGGCGATCGGCTACCGACGGTTCCTGCACGGACTCCTGATCCGCTCGGGGCGCACGAGGCGGGTTGCGCTCGGCACCCTCGTCCGCCTGGGGGTGATGGCCGCGACCGGGCTTCTCCTTTCGCGCATGGAGATCCCGGGAGCCTGGGTCGGGGCGGGTGCGCTCTCGGCCGGTGTGGCGGTTGAGGCGGTCATCGCCTGGGCCATGAGCCGAGGGGTGGTCGCAGAGCTTCTCGCCACGGAGCAGGGGGCGACTGCACCTTCGGTCGAGCCCGAGCGGGGGGCGATCGAAGGCGGGTCTGCACCGGCGATGGAGGCGCTCCCGGGAACGGGAAGCGCAGGGGCGGTGAGTCGGTCCGCACGGCTCCGTGCTCCCGATCTGGCCGCATCCATGTCCGGCCGGGAGCTCGACTACCGGACCATTGCCCAGTTCTACTATCCCCTTGCGCTCACATCCCTGATCGGGCTCACCACACAGCCGATCCTGACGTTCTTCATGGGACGCGCGCCCGCCCCGGTCGAGTCGCTCGCGCTCTTCCCGGTGGTCATGGCGCTCTACTTCATCTTCGGAACGCTGGGTCTGTCGTTCCAGGAAGCAGCGATCGCCCTGGTGGGCAGAAATGGTGAATATCGCGCGGAGCTGAGGCGTTTTGCCACGGGTCTGGCGATCGTGGCATCCGGAGGGCTCGCGCTGATCGCCTTTACGCCACTCGCGCGCGTGTGGTTCGAAGGGATTTCAGGGCTGGACGGCTCGATGGCGGCGCTCGCCTTCGCGCCAGCCCGGATCATTGCCGTGGCGCCCGCGTTGTCAGTCGTCCTGGGCTTTCAACGCGCGCTCCTGGTTCAGGCCCGGAGAACCCGACCGATCACGGTGGCCACGGCCATTGAGGTAGGTGCGATCGCGCTTCTATTCCCCCTCTTCGGGTGGGGGCTCGGGTGGATGGGGGTGACCGCGGCCATGGCCGCGCTCGTGTGCGGGCGCACACTCGGGGTCCTTTTCCTGTCGTGGAGCGCCCGGGCGTCGGCGGGGCCCTGATGCGGGCCCCCGCCTGTCGAAAATGCAACAATCGTTCCATGTTGAGGTTCACGTTCCGTTCGCAGGCATTCCACCCCGCTGCGGTCGCGCTGGCTGACTGCGGCCCGAAGGCTCTCCCACTTCTCTTTCGATGACTATGTCGCTTCGCATCCGTTTCGCGATCGTGGCCCTGGTGGCACTCTTTCCACTCGTCGGCTTCTACTTTGCCACCCGCGGGCAGCTCCAGGATCTTCTTGCGGACCGGGTGAGTGCCGAGGCCCGGGCCGCCTCGCAGTCGTATGCGGAACTCCACGGCTCCCTCATAGCCGAGGTCGAAACCGCGCTCGCGGTGCTCGAGGGGGTCCCGGACCTGCGGGAATCGACGGTGGAGGAGTGCAGAACGCTGCTCGGGGCACTCACCCGCGGCCGTCCGCACTTCACGGTTCTGGGGGTGATGCTTCCGTCGGGGACCGCACACTGCTCGTCCCCTCCCTTTGATCCGGACCTGAACATCTGGGACCGGCCGTATTTCCAGGAGGTGCTCTCGACGCGAGCTCCGGCGGTCTCCGGATACCAGCTCGGTCGGCTCACAGGCGTCCCGGTCCTGACGCTGGCCAGGCCCGTTCTGAACAATGACGGGGAGGTGGATTTCGTTCTGGCCGCAGGTCTTGACCTCACGGAGGTGAGCGCAATCCTGCGTCCGGAGGAGAACCTCCCCCCGGGTACCACCCTCACCTTCTTCGACGTCCAGGGTCAGGTGCTCCTGCGCTTCCCCGAAGGCGAGGGCACCGCAGGAGTGTCAATTCCCCCGGCGCTTCTGGCGGAGGCCCGGACTGCCGAATCGTCGGAGGAAGCCCGGCGGGTGGCCGACCTTGATGGCATGGACCGGCTGTTCGGGTTCGAGCCCCTCCGGATGGGCGACGGCAGCGTCCTCGGATATGCTGCCGTGGGAATCGACCTCGAGCAGTCGGAGGGGGCGGTAGCCGACGCGCTCTCTCGTAACCTCATCTGGCTGGTTCTCGCCATGGCCGGGCTCGTCATCGGGGTCATGGCCATCCTGGAGGTGACGGTGATGGGTCGCATGTCGCGAATGGTGCAGATGGCCACGCGGTTCGGTTCCGGCGACCTCGACGCCCGAACCGGCCTTCCGCACAGGAACGACGAATTCGGCAAGCTGGCATCGACGCTGGACCAGATGGCTGAGAATCTTTCGCGCATGCGCGAGGAGGATCGCCGGAGGGCGGTCGGGGCAATCCAGGACCGGGAGGCACGTCTGCGACAGATCGCCGGCGTGATCGACGAGGTCTTCTGGATCGTGGACAGAAGCGACGGACGCACACGGTACCTGAGCGATGCCTATGCGCGAACATGGGGGCGGGAAGCAGCCCTCGAGCTGGCCGAGCCGGAGGCGTGGCTGGAGCTGGTACACCCGGAGGACCTTGAACGCGCGCGGCTCCATGCGACGCATGTGCGGGACGGGGTGCAGGCTGAAGTCGAGTTCCGGATCATTCGTCCCGACGGAGCGGTTCGCTCCATCAGGGATCGGAGTTTCCCCGTGAGGGATACCGGAGGCGAGCGAGAGGGCGACGCGCCCGGATCGGTCCGAAGCATGGAATCGGCCCGGATCTCGGAGGACGTCACCGAGCGCCGAGAGCTGGAGGAGCAGGTGAGCCGCCTCCAGGAGCTCGAAGCCGTGGGACGGCTGGCCGGCGGCGTCGCGCATGACTTCAACAACATCCTGACTGCCATCCAGGGATATGCAGGGTTCATCCGCGACCAGTTGGACGAGGAGGACCCGCTCAGGGGGGACGTGGCCGAAATCACGCGATCGGCCATGCGCGCAGGCGAACTCACCCGCCAGCTCCTCGCCTTCGGTCGCCGACAGCTTCTCCGCCCGGCACTCCTGGACCTCTCCGAGGTCGTGGACGAAGCGTCAGAGTCGATCCGGAGGGCGCTCGGGCCCGAGGTGGAGCTGGAAGTGACGCTCGCCGATGAGCCGGTGGTCTTCCGTGCTGATCGCGGCCAGATCGAACAGATCCTCATGACGCTTTCGACGAATGCCGCCGAGGCGATGGCCGATGGGGGGAGGCTGGAAATCGCAATCCGGTCCGTCCGGCTCGATCCTCCGGCCCCGCAGGTGGAAGCGGGTGCACTCCCGCCCGGCGATTACGTCGAGCTTGTAGTCGGTGACAACGGACCCGGGATGGCCCCTGACGTGCTCGAGAGGATTTTCGAGCCCTTCTTCACGACCAAGGCGAGGGGCAAGGGGTCAGGGCTCGGGCTCTCCTCCGTGTACGGCGCCGTCGGACAGAGCGGTGGACACATAGAGGTCGAGAGCAAGGACGGATCGGGGGCGACCTTCCGCATCTTCTTCCCGCAGATCGCATCCTCAGCGCGCGTCTGACCCCTTCAGATGTGCAGTTGTGGACCCTTTCCGCTGTCCGCTCTTTCAGTTGTCCACTCGATGGAATCGGAGATTCAGGACCCGGCCCGCATCCACTCGGAGTTCACGAGGGGCATCCTGACCCGTGCCGATGAAACGGAAGGTGTTGCCGCCGCGCCTGAACTCGGCCTCTCCGGTCGGGATGAGTTCGCCCGCAAGGGGGGTGGGCTCCAGCAGGTGCAGCTCCTCGCCATCGATCCGGATCCGGTAGGTCACTCCCAGCTCGGGGCTCCGGTAATCGCCTTCGAACGTTCTCAGCCGCGCCGGGGCCACCGTGACCGTCGCTTCATCTGCGGCTGATTCCGCACCCGGGCCGCTTTCGGCCGCGAGAGCCGGTTCCATCCGATCTTCCAGCAGGACCGCGGCGACCCGCCGGGCGCGTGCCCCCGGATTCGCCGTGCTCAAGTTGCAGAAGACCATGATGGAGAGATCTTCGTCCGGGAATCTGAGGAAGTCGGCGCGGTATCCCGCCCAGCTTCCCCCATGGCCGAGGGTCCGGAGGCCGCGCATTTCACCATGGCTGATTCCGAGCGCATACCCGATGGTGTCGCCATTCGAAAGCACGCCCTGACGGAGGAGGCGGTCGACGAACCCCGCTCCGCCCACCTGGGGATCGGCCAGGTTCCGCGACCACTTCGCGAAATCCTCGATCGTCGTGAGAAGCCCACCCGCACCGACCACGTCGAGGGGGCTCATCGAGATCCGGAAGCCCCCGTCGGGGTGGGGGGCGTACCCGGTGGCCCGGCGTTCCACGATCTCGTCCGGGTCGTCGTGGAATCGGGTACTCGTCATTCCAAGTGGCGCGAACAGCCGCTCCTGCGCAAAGTCCCTCATCGACCGGTCGGTGGTGCGGCGGACCACATCGGTGAGGAGGAGAAATCCGGAGTTGGAATACAGGTACCGGCTTCCTGTCGGGAAATTCAGTTCGTCCTGTCGCGACACCAGGTCGAGGACGTCATCCCGGGTGTAGAGATTTGACCCCATCCCGGACAGGCTCATGAGACCGAGCCAGTCCCTCAGGCCGCTCGTATGATTCAGGACGTGGCGGAGCGTGAGGGGTTCACCGAAATCCGCGATCTCGGGGATGTGCTGGCGGAACGGGTCGTCGATGGAGAGTCGCCCGTCCATCTCGAGCATGACGATGGATGCGGCGGTGAACTGCTTGGCCACTGACCCGATCCTGAAGACCGTGTTCGCCCGGATGGGGGTTCCCTGGTCGAGATCCGCCATTCCGTAGCCCCGTGCGATCGCCAGCCGCCCCGCTTCCTCCACGCCCAGAGCGCATCCGGGGGAATCGGTCCGGTTCAGATCGGCGAAGATCGAGTCGAGCCGGGCGAGGGCGCTTCCCGGGGTGATCTGCCCCGAGAGAGGTTCCGTGGAAGGAACGGCGGAAAGCATCAGGGCGAGGGCGAACGTCGCCATCGTAGGGGCGGGCGCCGATCGAAGCGGGAAGTACGTTGAAGGGTTCATGGGACCATCATGCGGAAGCCGTCCCGGAATCGCCAGCCCTTCCCGGGCGAGCCCTTCCCGGGCGAGCCCTCCCGGGAGGGTGGGGGGGCGTCGGATCCTGGCGGGCGGCGGAAGCCCCGGAGTGTCCCCCCGCTCCGTGCTCCGGGAACTGGCGAGGGCGCCTTCAACTCGCCATGATGACCCGATCCCACAACCTCCCCAGGAGAGTGCCTGATGCGCCGACCGCGTTCCCTTAGACTGCCCTTCCTCGTTGCCGCCGGGCTCTTCGTGATCCTTCTCCCCGTGGGACCGACAGCGCTCGCGGGACCGGCTGCGAATCCGGATCGTCCGGGCGACCTGGTGAAGCGATCCGCCGAGCCACCGCTTCGGGCAGACCGCTCTTTCGGCTTCGGACAGGACCCCCACGTGCATGGGGACCGGGTTGTCTTCTCGCTGAGAGGCGACCTCTGGACGGTCGGATCGGACGGGAGTGACCCCACGCAGCTCACGCGGCATTCCGCGCGGGACACCGCTCCGCGCTTCTCACCCGACGGGCGCTGGATCGCATTCACGAGCACGAGGATGAGGAATGCGGATGTCTGGGTGATCCCGGCCGGCGGGGGCGAGCCACGGCAGCTCACTCACCACTCAGGAGGGGATGCGGTGGTGACCTGGACCCCCGACTCCAACCGGGTGGTGTTCCGGTCTGGACGGGGCTCGCTGCAATGGCACAATCAGCTCTATTCCGTTTCGATCGAAGCCGATCTTCCGGTGCGTCTCCCGCTCGGCGCGGCTGTCGAAGCGACGTTCTCCCCCGACGGGAGCCTGATCGCCTTCAACCGGAATCGGACCGCGGCTCCCAAACGGAACTATCGGGGGAGCACCGCCGGATCGATCTGGGTCGCAGATCTCGCGGCCACGCGGGAAGATGGCGACACCCCCGCCTTCCGGCAGCTCACGAACACGGATATCGAGGCCTCGCAGACCCACGCGAACGATGCCGTACCGATGGTGGCGGCCGACGGCTGGATCTACTTCAAGTCCGAGAGAGACGGGATCTACAACCTCTGGCGAGTCTCACCGGAGGGGGGCGAACCGGAGCAGATCACCTTCCATGAACGGGGTGGAGTCCAGTTTCCCTCCCTCGGCACGGACGGCAGGACGATTGCCTACGCGAACGACTTCGATCTCTGGTTGTTCACGATCGGGTCGAGCGGGCCGCGCATCGTCCCGATGGAGCTGGGGTGGACGGCGCGCTCGAATCAGGTGGAGTTCGTGAGCGTCTCGAACGAGGCCGATCACTTCTCGCCCTCCCCCGGTGGCGAATACATGGTGGTGGATCATCGGGGGGAGATGTTCATCGTTCCCACCGAAGAGGGAATCGGCGAGATGACCCGGGTCTCCGCGTCCGCATGGCGGCAGCGAGACGGGCTCTATTCCTCGGACGGTCTCCACCTGGCCTACCTCTCCGACGAGAGCGGCGACGATGAGGTCTGGATCTACACCCCGGCTTCCGGAGAGCGGCGTCAGCTCACGCGGCAGGCCACGCGGAAGTCGCTTGCCCTCTGGGCGCCGGCCGGAGACGCGATTTTCTTCACGGCCGAGACGACCCTGTACCGGGTCATGACCGCAAACGGGGCGATCGAGGAGGTGGGGACGAACCGGTCGGGCGGCTATGCGCTCAACCAGGTAACGCCCGAGGGCGACTGGCTGGTGGTGGACCGTGCCGATGACCTGGGGAACCTGGATGTGGTGCTCCTCCACCTTCCTTCCCGCACGGACTACAACGTCACGGATCATGCGGCTCGCGACTGGAACGGGCACATCACCCCGGATGGGACGCGAGTCTTCTTTCTTTCAAACCGGGAAGGAGGCGCGGCCCAGCTCTTCTCGGTCCCTCTCGCGCGCCCCTCCGAGGATCCCTCCGATCCGCGAGTGCGGGAGAGGATCCGCCGCAGTGGAGCCGATTCAACGGCCGAAGCACGAATCACTGCGCCCGACCTCGAAGACATCTCGCGCAGACCCGTCCGGATCAGCTCCGGGGACGACCCGATCTCGGAGTTCTTCTTCTCCGCGAACGGTGAAACGGTGTACTACCTGAGGGGAACCGGGACGTCACGCACGCTCCGGGCTATGGCACTGGATGGATCCAACGATCGGCAGATCGCGGAGGGTGCCTTTCAGGATCTCAAGCCGAGTGGCGATGTCTCCACGATCTTCTTCCGGGACGGGGATGGGATCTACCGGATGCCACTTTCCTCGCGCGAGCGAAGCCAGGTCCGCTTCCACATCTCCTTCGTCGTCGACAAGCGCGACGAGTGGCGTCAGATGTTCGACGAGTTCTATCGCCACTGGAAGTATTCCTACGTGGAAGAGGACATGCTGGGGCTGGACTGGGATGCCGTCCGCGCCCGGTACGAGCCGATGGTCGAGAGGATCGGCGAAACCGAGGACTTCTACCGCCTGGGACTCGAAATGCTGCACGAGGTGCCCTCCAGCCACTCCGGGATCCGACCTCCGCCGGGCACGGGCGACTCGGAGGGGAGCGAGACGCGCCTCCTCGGGTTCGAGGTGGAGCCGATGGACGGGGGGTTGAGGATCACCCAGCTCTATCGGGAGGGGCCCGCGGACAAGGTGTGGCTGGATGTGGAAGAGGGCGACTTCCTTACCGCAATCGAGGGTCGAACCGTAGGAACGGATGACAACTACTGGCCCCTGCTCAACGGCCTCGTGAACGAATACGCGACGGTCACGGTGGCCGACTCCCCGCAGGGTGCGAATGCGCGCGAGCTCAGGATCCGCACTGTGACGAACATGGGTGACATCGCCTACGCCGACTGGGTCGATCGAAACCGCGAGTTCGTGGACACGGCCACGGATGGCCGTATCCACTACGCGCACATCCGCGGGATGAACCAGACCTATCTCGATCAGTTCGAACAGGAGCTGGACGAGAACTTCCACCGGGAAGGAATCATCATCGATGTGCGCTACAATGGAGGTGGAAACATCGATCAGCAGTTGATGGACATCCTCCAGCGGCGCCCCTACCAGTATACCTGGACCCGGACCGAATCCCCGATGGTGGGGCGGCGTCCGCAGCAGATCATCCACGGTCCCAAAGTGATGATGCACAACTGGCGCTCAGGCTCGAATGCCGAAATGGTTCCGCATGCGTTCAGTCATCTGGGCCTCGGGACGCTCGTGGGCACTCCCACCGCCGGCGCCGTCGTCTCCGCGAGCTGGCTCCCCCTGCAGGATGGGGGCGCGGTGCGGGTCCCGAGGGTTCGAGTCGTGAGTTACGATCCAGGGCAGCCGTACAACTTCGGGTTCAATCTCGAGAACTACGGCGTTCCGCCGGACATCTGGGTGCGGAACACTCCGGACGATGAACTGGGCCGCTTCGACCGGGAGCTGCAGGAAGCCGTAGACGAAGCCCTTCGACTTCTCGCAACCGGGAGCTGGCAGTATGTGAACCAGCAGAACGGGACGGGGCGATGAAGCGATGAGGAGACAGGCACAGGTGCCGCTCCTCGGACCCGCACCGCGGCGATACCGCCCCGAGCATCTCCGGGACGAGGTCAGACGCTGGCTGGAGGCGCCCCGGGGCTGACGGAGCGTGCCGCGAGATCGGCCGCGAAGCCGAAGAGGCAGATCGACGCAACCAGCTCCAGGAGTTCCTCTATCCGCGGCTCGCCGAGGAAGTAGTGCACCCCGACGTCCTCGACCTGCGCAACCCCGAGAGCCAGAATCCCTGCCAGAACCCAGAGTCCGCGCGGAGCGAAGAGAGTGCGGACGAAGCGGAGAGGCTGGAGGAAGCCCAGGGAGAAGAGTCCGAGCGCGAGCTTTCCGGGGGTGCCTGGCGGGGGCCTCGGGCTCCCCGAACCGGCTGGGCTCACCGCGGAACCTCGTCGGGGCTCGGAATCTCCTCGCCCGGATTCACGAACGCGTCCATCTCGGCCCGGTACTGCATTTCGTAGAGGGACTGATACAGCCCTCCGGCCCAGCGGAGCTCGGCGTGGGTTCCCCTCTCCACGATCCGACCCTGATCCAGCACGAGAATCTGGTCGGCCGAAATGATGGTTGAGAGGCGGTGGGCGATAACGAACGTGGTGCGTCCGCTCCGGAGAGCCGTCAGGCCATCCCGGATGAGCGCTTCGGACTGGCTGTCCAGCGACGAGGTAGCCTCGTCCAGCACGAGAATGCGGGGGTCGGCCAGGATGGCGCGCGCTATGGCGATCCGCTGCCGCTGCCCGCCCGAAAGCTTCACTCCCCGTTCGCCGACGACGGTGGCGTACCCCTCGTCGAAGCCGTCGATGAATTCATCCGCATTCGCGATTCTGGCGGATTCGCGGACTTCCTCATCTGTGGCGCCCGGGCGCGAGAAGGCGATGTTCTCCCGGATGGTCCCGTCGAAAAGGAAGTTGTCCTGTAGAACGACGCCGAGCTGCGAGCGGTAGTCCTTGAAGCGAAGCTCCGTGAGATCCCGGCCATCGATCAGTACCCGCCCCGAGTTCGGTTTCCCGAAGGCCAGGATGAGCGAGATCAGCGTGGACTTGCCGGACCCGGAAGGTCCCACGAGCGCGGTGGTGGTTCCAGCCGGGGCGTGGAAGCTGACGCCGTGGAGAACCGGGGTGTCTTCCTCATACTCGAACGAGACACCCTCGAACTCGACTTCCCCGCTGAGCGGCCCCATTTCGCTGCGGGATCCATCCTCATCCCGCTCGGATGGAAGCTCCAGGAGCTCCCGCACGCGGTCGAGCCCTGCGAATGCATCGGTGATCTGGGTTCCGATCCCTGCGATCTGGACCAGCGGCGCGGCCATGATCCCGACGAAAAAGATGTACATCACGAGATCGCCGAGGGTCATCGACCCATCGAGCAGCGCCTGCCCCCCCATGATCATGATGAGAAGCCCGATCGCCCCGACGATCACGGTCGATATGGCATGCAGCGCGCTCGTGCCCGTGATCGTGCTTGCGATGTTCCGGAAGAGGTCGAAGACCCCGCGGGTGAAGACCCGTTCTTCGCGGCGCTCCGCCGTGTAGACCTTGAGGGTCCGGACGCCTCCGAGCGCCTCGCTCAGTCGCCCCGTGACCTGGGAGTGGATCTCATACCGCTTCCTGAAGATCGGGCGAAGCCGTTTGAACGCGAAGGCCATGATTCCGGCAAAGGCGGAGAGGAGCAGGAGCGCTCCGATCGTCATCTGCCAGTTGAGCCAGAAGAGCACGCCCAGCGCGACCGACGCGGTCAGGAGCCCCCCGACGAGCTGGATGATCCCCGTTCCGATGAGATTCCGGATCCCCTCGGCATCTTCCATGACCCTGGCCAGGAGAATTCCGCTCTTCGTCCGGTCGAAATAGGCCGTGGGCATCCGGAGGACGTGGGCCTGGACGCGTCGGCGCATATCGGCGATGGCGCGCTGGCCGGCCACGCTCACCACGATCGCCAGCGCAAATGCGGTCCCCGCCTGAACCAGCGTAGCGACTGCGACGGCTCCCGCGAGGGGGATCAGCAGTTCCTCCCGTCCCTCTCCGATCACTTCGTCGATCAGGAACTTGGATGAGGCCGGGAGCACGAACCCTGCCGAGCGATTCACGATCATGAGGGCGAACCCCAGGGAGAGCGTGCCCCGGTACCTCCAGATCAACTCGCGCGCTTCACGCACCACGCTCGAAAGCTCGAGCTTCTTCTTCTCCTTCTTCGCGCTCATCGCAGGATCGTCGCCTCCCGCGAGCGGGCATGCTCCACGGCGGCCCGAACCTCGTCCCACTCCAGAGCCCCGGCCCAGAACACGGACCAGCGCTCGTTCTTTACCGCGCCGTCGGAATTCTGGAAGTAGAACTCGTTCACGGCGTTACCTCGCTGTGAACGCCAGAAGATTCGAGGGTTCTCGGCACGCATCACCTTCCAGATCGCCCGCCCAAGCCCTTCCCCCTGGGCCTCCTCGCTCACCACGAACTTGTCCATGTAGGGGATGCCCGCTTCGTGGGTGAGGACCACGGCGGCCCGGTAGTGCTCGCTGATGTAGATGCGCGACGGGGTCGTGCGTTCGAAGTAGTCGAGCGCGAGCGGGGCCCCGAAGCTGGACTCGATGAGTCCGCGCAGCCGGTCCCGGTCGACCCGTTTCCAGGAGGCGAACCCGTGGATCGCTTCGCCGCGGCGCACGAGGGTCCCAGAGCCGCGGTGCGTGAAGAGCTCCTTCGCCATCTCGTCCGGGCGGGTCATGGAGAGCGAGCTGGAGGGGGGGAGCTCCATCAGGAGGTCATGGATCTGCTCGAGCTTCACCCGCATGCCCGAGTGCACCCAGGGCTGCGAAATCAGGTGTTCGTAGTCGGTCGAGAGGCTGACCGATTCGATGAGCTTGCCGTGCTCGTCGAGGAGCCCCCCCGTCCCGGTCAGGAAGATGATCTTGTAGGGCTGGAGGCGCTTCACGAGCTCATTCGCAGACCAGTCCGCATTCACGTTGAGGATCTGCCCCCCGGGCGTTTCGCCGAGAGAGGCGATGACCGGGATCGAGCCGGCTCGGATGGCTTCGCGGAGCCCGGAGGTGTGGACGTGAACCACCTTTCCCACAAGACCGAACTTCTCCGGGTCCAGGACGGAGCACTCGAAAACGCCCGTGTGGAAGGGGGTCGCGCGGACTCCCGCAACCTGAAGCGCCTCGACGAGCCGGAGATTCTCCATCTGCATCACCCGCCGCACCACCGCGAGTCCCTCCGGAGGTGTGAATCGGAGTCCGTCGACGATCCGGCGCTCGATCCCCGCTTCCGTGAGGGCGGTGTCGAGCTGAGGGCCCGCTCCGTGGACCACGATCGGGGTGAGGCCGACCTCCTGAAGGAAGGCCAGAGACGAGACCAGCGCTTCCATCTCGTCACGGAGCACCGCTCCGCCCACCTTCACGACGGCGAACCGGACCGCGTCGATCTGGGAGAAGCGTTTGAGATAGAGCTGGATCTCCCGCGTGCTTCCCATGTTGGATAGCAGGCGGACGATCGTCGTGCGCGTTTCATTCATGCGGCGTGACCCAGCGCGGGCGAGTGAAGGCTCCCGGAAGGGGGGAAAGATAGAAGAGTGGGCGTGCGATGCACAGGTGGAGGGCCGGGACGGTTCCAGCCCTTCCGGTTCGGACCGCATTCGGAGTACCTTTGGAAGGAGGGAGGATCGCGGGAGGGACGCCCGGCGGACCTCGCTTTCGGCAGAGGAGGGGTGGCAGAATGGCTAATGCACCGGTCTTGAAAACCGGCGTCCGAAAGGACTTGTGGGTTCGAATCCCACCCCCTCCGTTTACATACAGAATAACGACTTACGAGGTTGCGGGCCGCCATTTGGGCGGCCCGTTTTTTTTTTGGCTGGTGTGACGGTGGTGTGACAGCAAAACGCGTTATGGCAAAACGCGGACACGGCTCTCCACGCTACGACAGTACCACCACAAACCTCAACATCTGGAGGTCTGCACAATGGCTCAAATCGTCAAGAAGGGAAACCGGAAGTACATGGTCCGCGTGTTTCGCGGCGTGGATCCCGTCACCGGGAAGCGGAAATTTTACTCGAAGGTGATCCCGGGCACGAAGAAAACGGCCCAGGAACACGCCGAGAAGATCGAGCGGCAGGTTCGCACCGGAACGTTTCACGACGGAGCGTCGGACACCGACACCGTCAAGGAATTCATGGAACGGTGGCTGGACGAGACGGCCAAGATCCGAGTGAGCGAGCGTACCCTCAGCGACTACCGACTCCTCGCGAAGAAGCATGTCTACCCTTCCGTTGGGGCGATCCCCGTACGCAACCTCAAGCCCGCGGCTGTCCAGGGCATGATCGGAAAGATGGGCCATGCGAAAAAGTCACCCCGGACCATTCGCAACGCCCTTGCGGTCCTGAGAACTGCGATGCAGTCCGCCGTCAGGCAAGAGCTCCTGGAGCGAAACCCCGCGATGGCGAAGGAATTGACCTTGCCGAAGAACATTCCACGAGAGCTGACCGTGTTCAATCCGGAGCAGGCTCGGGCGTTCCTGAAAGTGTGCGTGGAGACGATGGCTACGATCTTCGCCATTCTCATCGCGACGGGGGCCCGGCCGTCCGAGGTGCTGGGACTGAAGTGGCCCGATTTCGACGGCAAGACGATCCACATTCAGCGCGCCCTGACGCGGATCTCGAATGGGAGCAAATGGAGTTTGGGGCCGCCGAAGACGGCCAAGAGTCGGCGGGCCATACCCCTGATCGACGGGGTCATCGAGCTGCTGGAAGAGCATCGTCGGCGGCAGATGCAGGACCGGCGAGCTGCGGGTAAGAAGTGGAAGAACCACAATTTCATCTTCGCGGACGAATTCGGGGAGCCACTTCGGTGGCGGACGCTCGGGGGCAAGGTCTTCGTGGCCCTGTTGGAAGAGGCCGAACTTCCGAAGATCCGTCCCTATGACCTGCGTCACACGTGCGCTACGCTCCTCCTGAGCGGCGGGATCAACCCGAAGGTGGTCAGCGAACGGCTCGGGCACAGCACCGTGGGCCTCACGTTGGATACGTACTCCTCCGTGCTCCCTGGCCTTCAGGAGAAGGCCACTGAGAAGCTCGGCGAGTTCCTCAGTTGAGATGGATGTGAGGACTGGGGGGGGCGTCTTGGGATTTTCCGGGGCGCCCCCCCCAAGCTCCGATTGGGACACCCCTTCAACCCTCGATCGGAAACTCTACCGCCATGGATAACTCGCCGCTCGCCAACCCCCTCCTTACCGCTGAGGAGGTGGCCTCCCGCCTCAGCATCACGCAGAAGACCGTGTACACAATGATCCGCGAGAAGCGGATCCCGGGAGCCGTTCGATTCGGACGGCACGTCCGAGTGCGGGGTGCGGCGCTCGAAGAGTGGATCGCTGCGGGCGGGGATATCGGAGACTCTTCCTGACATCGCCAGCGCCCCGGCGGGCGAACTCCTCCTCTCCCCCGAAGACGCTCATGAGGCGCCGACAGAGTGCCAACTCGCGGGGACCGGGAAGGGGAGGACCTCTCGGCGGGGGATGCAGGTGCACCCCCCGCCCTCCAAGCTGCGGACGAGTCGAGGCCATCTCAGAACGGGAGGTCCTGGTCGACCGAGGCATTCAACTCAGCCGCAGGGGCGACCCCCAACTCCTTGTTGAACTCCTCCTCGGCCTCCTTCCGCGCCTCGGGTTCGAGCTCCGCCTCGAGCTGAGCCATCCAGGCGGCCCATTCCTCAGGGAACGCCTCCTGAAGGGCACTCTCCATTCGCCAGGTCCAGGAATGCCACTCGTCGGCCACCGGCCACGGCGCGTCGGGGTGGTCCTGAGCGAGAAGAGTCGCCGCCTCCGGAAGGAGAAGGCGCGTGATTTTGTAGCGGGCCGCGCTCCGCTTCGGCTCGCGGTAATGCGGTTCGGGGTGGGAGTGATCGAGCATGTTACACGTCCTTGTTGAAGGGGGTTGAGGGTGGGGTTATCGCTTAGAACGGAAGCGAGGTCTGGTCGTCCTCCATGGACTCCCGGATCGACTTTTTGAGATCCTGCTTCGCCTGATAGCGGTGCACTGCGAGACACTGCGGGTGACCGCCCATGAGCGCGTTCCAGAAGCGCTCGAACCACACGGACCAGGCGCGGTCGAGATCCCATTCCACGCTCGGGTCCTCACCCGCCGCGATGAGCCCCGCGCCTTCGCGAGCGAGGACGTGAACGAGGTGGTTTCGATGGTAGAGCTGATCGGGGGTGGCACGCTTCGGATTCTGCATGGGGTACCGTCCTTGTAGAGAGAGATGAGTTATCGGCGGGGGTGCCGATCGGATGACGCCGCACTTGTCGCCCACCCCAGTCAGGGGCGTAGGGCGGATCGAGTGCGTCCGGAACCGACGGATCCTGATCGAGGAGGAGATGCCAGGCCTCCCGGGGCGAGAGCCCGGGGTCCATCCAATCCGGTAGCCGGATGGGCTTACCATGAAGTGCGTCAGGATGAACGAGTTGGTCGGCGATGGCCGCAGATATCGCCAGAGTGCGTGCAGGCCAGTTCCAACCCGAGAGCAGCTCCGGCTCACCTCGCAGGGGTACCACAGCGAGCGGTTCTGCCAGTATGCCCAGGAAAGCTGTCGGCACAGGCCACCCCTCAGTTGTCGAGTCGTGACGGCCAGCCAGGCCGGCGAGGAGGGTGGCCGACCGAAGGACCTCGTCCGCTGGAGCGGCCGGGTCCTTCGCCCAGAGGATGGCCTCAAGGGCTCGAAGCGCGACGGCTGTTCGGATTGACCGCCCTATAGGTGCATCGTAGGGAGTGTCCGAGGGTCCTCGAGCGTTCCGGATGCAGGCAGGGTCAGCAGACAGAAGGACATCCTCGATCCAGCCCCGGAGTTCGGGGTCCCGGATGCGGGCGGATGTCTCCTCAATCAGCGTCGTGGCGAGAGGGTAGAGGTCCAGATCATGGATCAGACCTTCCAGGCTCGAATCGGGTGCTCGGTGCATGAGTCTCTCCTTGGTTCGGGTGACCTGGAGAGAGGGTACCGGGCTTCTTGAGAAACCCAAAAAGTTGGTGGAACCCTGTCGAGAGAGGTTCGAAAACGGGTCGAAGCGGCCGCCGGAAAAGGGCGCAAATCAAGGGGCCGCAACGGGTGTGGCCGACTCTCTGAGACGGATGACCTGAGGAGGGAGAGATCCCGGAGGGCGCGCGAAGGGCCCGGAGCTGCGAAAAGAACGGCTTGTGGGCGCGGAGAAAGATTCGGAGGTGAGGCGATGGATCAGGGGTGGAAAGGGCCTGTTCTCTTGCTCCCTTTCCCCCCCGACTCCTAGTGACATTCAGACGAAGGAGACAGCAGGCTCGGGCAGCCGGTAGACCAGGCGGGCCTCGTGGGGGCTTGGCGCCCCGATGCCAACGGGGGCGTACAGCCGCTCAAGGGCGAGAGGCCCCCGGGCGCAGTATCGAACGAGCCTCTCCAGACCCGCTCGGTCCTCGCCCTTGATGCGGACGGAGCCGTCCACGGAACACCCCCGTCCCCTGCCCGGTGCGCATACCCGCCGCCCTGGCGGAATCCGGGAGGCCGCATCTCGTGAACCACCGCAGGACGCGACGCGGCATTGTGCGGACCAGGGATTTCTCGTCTCGAGCCGCGAGGCCCGTGGTCTCGTGAAACCGGACTCCCTGCGTCCGCAGAGACCAGGCCGTCAAGGGCCAGCACGTGGTAATGGTAGTGCGGGTTGAGAGAACTCCTGAAACGCTGGGGGAACGCGATGGCTCTGAGCTGCACATCCCGAAGTGCGGGTGGCGCACCCGGACTCGCCTCCCGAAGCTCAGCGCTGAGCACCCGGAGGAAGATGCCCGGTACGGTGCCCGCCGACTGGCGCGTCTGATTCAGGAAGGGCCGAAGCCGCTTGGGCACGGAAAAGCACCCACTGGCGGACGGGGAGCTACGGGATCAACGCATGCGCATCAAGCCGCTACACCTCTGTCCATGTGCGTTCTCTCGTCGGGATCGGTACGGCTGGGCTCTCGTACATCCCAGAATGTCCCGCCCCTCGGGAGAGCGCCAACTGTTTGCGTGGGCCGGCCGCGCCATCGATCCTCCTCCGGTCACCGACGCGCTGCCCCTACGATGCCTATCCTTCCCGCCGGGCGGCCGACGCGGCGGCGGTCGGCGAAAGCGGAATCCGCTCAATCACCTCCCGGCTGCGGGCATTCCGAACCGCGAAACCCGCACACGCGGCACGCCCAACTCATCCGGTCGACGATCTCTCGTAGGCCCTTTGGCCAGGTTGGCTACGGGAATGGCCCCAAGAAGCGAGGGAGGCCCGCTGAGTGCTCTGAGCGTTCAGGGAGACAAGACCCAGAACCCAGCCTGCGGATCTCGCGCCAGCGTTTCGGCCGACGGTCGGAGCATCTCCCTGGCTCCCGACCATCCGATGTCCCATTCCCCGCGGTCGCTGAGCCCTTCGACCACATACATCGCCAGGCCATCCGCGAAAAGCGGTTCGGGGACGGACCATGTCATCCCATCCCAGTGGGAGACATGGAGGCCCCATTCCAGCTCCTGTCGGGGCACAAAGGACTCCCGGATCAAGGTTAGCGAGCCGTCTGACCGCACCCCGCTCACCCATCTGAGTTCGATACCCGGCACGGACGGAACACGGATCTGCGATATCGCCCCGGTCCGCAGATCGATTCGAGTGTGCATGACCCCCGGGTCCGGATCCCTGCTCGAGGCACGGTCTCCCCAAAGGAGGTGGAGGCCTTCGAAGGAGTCGAGGTGCACTCGAATGTCCTGCGGCAGGTAGCCCTCGCCGAGTAGCTCAGCAACCACCTTGGGCTCGGTCCACGTCGCACCCAGGTCCACGGATTCAGTGTACAGGAGTGCGAACTGGTCGAGACCGCGCGGGCCCGCCATGGCAAGCGCCAGAACCCGAATCCGGTCATCCCCGTCCACATCAAACGAACCGCCGATGACCGCCCATTCGTCACCCAACGGTACCGGCAGAAGCGTGGCGCCTACCCTTCCGATTCGAAGTTCTCCGGGTTCGACGAACCCGAACTCATCGGCGACGAAGAGCATCATCAGCTTCGACCCTTCGGAGGTGCGCCTGACCGTCCACCCTGACGGCCACGTGATGCGCGCTCCGCGGGCGATGAGACGGGGAGGCATCCAACCCGATCCACACGATTCGGAGAACCAGATCGCATGGTGGACGTCCGCAGGCCAATGGTGAGGCCATCCGCGAGGAGCGGTGGGATCACTCCACAACAGTCCCCATCGGCCGGGGGCCACGGACACGGGAACGGGAAGTCGGACGGCCTGATCCGGGGCTAAGGGGACCAGCGGAAGGTCGAAGAGACCCTTCGAAGTCTGGTAAACCAGGGGTACCCCAACTTCTTCTTGGCTCTGGGTTCCACCCCATCCCCCCCCGTCGCGATGCTCACCCGAAACCACCCAGTCACGCCCGAGGCGAAGGATGCCTCCGTGCTCCAGGAACCGCCTTGGCGGCAAGTCGAACAGCTCCTCTGGCCGCGCGGAATCGGGGCGGAGCGGCATCTCTGACCGGGCTTCACACCCCTGGGATATTGCCGCACGTGCGCCGTCTGCCCTGTAGCCGTGGGCGGTTGCAAGGCCGATCCCGAGGATCACTGCCACTAGCCCCAGCAGCAGACCAGGCAGCCGGACCCGACGGACTCGGCCCTGATCCCTGCCGGTGGTCACCGGTCGCCCTCCCCCTTCGTCTCGGGCCCGTTGCACCGAGTCAACCGCCAGCCGGCCCCTTCCCGTTGGGGCGTCGCCGCTCGACGGCATCTTGACGGAGTATGCCTGCTGCGACGCCCAGACTCGCTGCCTTCACCATGCCGAACTCGGGTACCTGCACAATCGGGGACGATACCAGGCGCTGGAACGCACGGACAGCCCACTGGCTGGGAGGCCCTGTCCCAATGGCCCGAGATGAGCCCGTGTACTCGACAGTAGCCACCACATCCCGCTCCATGTTCTGGAGGGCGCCGCTATCCATGAGATGCAAGAGATCGGTCATCGCTTGCTGGAGAAGGCGAGGACTGAGACCCTGTCGCCTGACGATTATCACGTTCCGAAGCAAGGGGTGCTCATGGAAGACTTTTAGCACCGCTGGAACGTCTCCGAATTCGTGATCGTCAACCATGACGAACAGGACTGAAACGGAGGACAGATCCGGCGTCGGAGTCGGCGTGATCTCTTGAGCAGAAAGCCCGCCAGCGAGCAGGAAGGAGCACAGAATTGCAGCACGCCCCATCGAACCAGCACTGAGCAATTTCATCGTGTATCCTTTGAAGGTGGAAAGGGTCCCTGTACTCGAGTTGGAGGTACTTGTGGTAGGACCCATCAGTCACAGATCGTCATGATAGACTGGTGCGTGATCTCCCACGTCGATCCATTCCAAGTCCAGACAGTGACCAAATAATGATCGCAATCCTCGGGCTCGCCGCCGCCCCCTCCGCCACTCGGAGGGTCGCAGTCCCCTTCGCAAAGTTCGGTCCCGCATGATCCACTCGCGTCTGAATCCACGGGCCCCCGGTTGATGGCGCCGGGAGCCATCAAGTGATTCCAACTCGCGAAATGTTTGCTGGCAATATCCCAAGATGCTTCGGTTGCGGCTATACAGTTCACCGCGGGGAGGTAGTGCGATTCATCGTGGACCAGGGTGGGCGCGAGGTGGTATGTGTCCGGCGCCCACGTCTGCCCGCTTTGACCGTCGACTACGTAGCTCGCCAGGTAATCCTGCCGGATTGAGGCATACACCCCGAGCGCGAAAACGCATGGCACCAAGGGACAGGTCGAGATCTCCGTGCCTATCCAGAACTGCGGGATCACGGGGTCGACTTCACTGATCATCGTGGTGGACGCGCTCGTGATGTTCATGAATCCCGCTGCAACATCCCATTCCGCCTGGGATATGGAGTCTTCTGTGATGATCCCGTCGGCCTGCACTTCGGCCGCCTCTGGCGGAGGCACGAATGGTTCCGTAAAGATATGGGGTTCGCACGCCGCCAAGAGCCCGCCCAAAAGTAGAATTCCTAGACCTCGCTTCATTCGACACCTCCCATCGCAGGGTTCATCCCGCCACTCAGCGCCTTCGTGGACTCCGCACCTACGTCTCACTCAGCAACGTATGACGAGGCCGCACCCTCTGCCCCCGCAGTTTTCATGGAAACGCCGCAGTTTTCATGGGATCATCCCTCGTTTGCCGCGATCCACGGTCGTCCAGCCTCGACCCTGTCGAAGGAACGCCTCCCTCAATCCGTCTTCCGTGAGCTGATCCTCGCGGAGCCCGGAGAACCGTTGAACGTACGCGCGGAGGTCGCTTCTTTGAGAGAACCCCAAGCCGGTGGCCACCGCTGTCCATGAGGGTCGAACCGCCCTGAGGGAAAGTGCCTTCAGACAGATGAGCCACCGCACGATCCACCCCGGCGTCCATGCGCCATCCTGCTGCAGATACCACGCGAGTTGCGCGGCCGTAGATCCACTGTTCCAGACGTCCGCGAGCGACGAAGCCGAAAGCCCGGTGTCGTCGAGGTTCGCCCGCCGCGAATGGACGAGCGCACGCTCCAGCATCCTTACCCATTGGGTTGGGACGTGGCCTTCCAAGCTCCTGATCACTCTCACGGCAAGGGAGATCCCCGAGATCGAACGGATCAGCCTAGCGATGGCAACCGGAGCGGTGTCCTCTTCATCAAGCGCGAACTCCGCAGCACCGGCCTCGCTCGCCGCCAGCCACTCACGGGGACCCAGCTCCCGACTGCTCGCCAGGAACAGGATTGGCTTCGTGGGAGCGACCCTCCGAACCTCGCCCACTACCCCGACCGACCTCACAGGCTGAGTACAGGCGCTCGTGTCCACGCCCACTATGTCGCAGTCCGACGACGATGCTTCGGAGATGAACGCCGCAAGGTCTTCCTGCACAGAGAGCCACAGTCGCCCCCACCCCACCTCGTCCATGAACTTCAGCGCGCCACGAACCCGAACGATGCGGGGGGGGGAACGACTGAAAAGGACCAGACTCGCCGAATTAGGCATTCTCGGTTTCCGACACGCGACTGGAGGGACGACTACGAGGCTAGGCAAACTAGGAAAGAGGACTCCTTAGAAACAAGTACCAACCTGCACGTCGCGAGGCAAGTCACCACGCCGGGACAAACCCATCCCGCCTCACCCCTCAGCAATGGATAGGCATCATAGGGGCAGCGCGTCCGTGACCGGAGGAGGTTCGATGCGGAGGCTGGCCCTGCAAAACAGTTGGCGATCTCCCGCAGGGCGGGACACTCTGCGATGTACGAGAGCCCAGCAGAACCCACCCCAACGGGAGAACGCACATGGACAGGTATATCGGGCTGGATGCGCATGCGTCAAGCTGCACGCTGGGGGTCATGACGCCGAGCGGGAAGCGAGTTGGAAGCCACGTGGTGGAGACGAACGCCCGGTGCCTGATC
>JBGTMU010000312.1:0-2136 GCA_041743405.1 Longimicrobiales bacterium
GCCGTGTTCGTTGTCACGGACCCCATCGTCGGCTATGTGATGATCGGCTCGCTGATCGGACTCGGTGGATTTCTGGGGCCGGTGATTCTGGTTCGGCGCCGGATGGCGCGGGCGCTCCGCCACGCCCTCTACCGCGGCGGCGATGGGGCGCGACCGGTCAGTGCGAACCCCGAGCCTCCGGCAGCCGCAGTCGAGTCTCAGATCTCCCCGGACCAGCCTCCTCCCCCCACGCCGTTGCGGCTCGAGGTCTATGGGGTGGACGAGTACGAGCCGAGCGAGCAGGCCGTGGATGCCGTTTGCCACCGGATGTCCGAGGCCCAGAAACCGCTGGTCCGGCGAGGGAGGCGCGGCCTTGCGTTAGTGCTGGCTCTCGGTGTCGCGGCCTCTCTCATCGTCGGCCGCTCGCCCAGCCCCGGCTGGATCCTATTCGGTCTCTTCAGTACACTGGCGCTCCTGCCACCCGTCGTCAGGAGCCGAGAGAGCAGGTCGCTCTCCTTTTACGTGGGGTGGGTCACCACCCTCACGATCTTCTGGCTGGTCGTCGTCCTCGCATGGGCGGTCGTACTCGCGGTGATGGCGGTGTGGAACGCGGACCTGCGGAGCGCCGCCGCCGCCCTCCTTCTCGTGGCCGGAGGATACCGACTCATCCGGGCCGCCCGGGAGGAGACGCCTGGTTCAGCGGCCCCGGTCCGCCTTCTGGTGCTCTGGGTATTCGGTCGCGGCAGCCGGATGCAGGAGATCGTCTCCAACCTGTGGCTCTACTGGGCGTATCTCGGCCCAATCCAGTTCCTGCGGGGACCGGGCCAGACCGATGATCTCGCGACGACCGTGCGGTTCTGGCGCGGCGGGGCCCGCGAGGTGATCGCCGACACCACGGCTTCGCTGCGGGAGCACCTTCAGCGGTTCCGGTACGGGCGTGGCGCACTGGGCCTCTACAGCCGGCGCAACGCAATCCAGTGCACTGACGCTGTCTGGCGCGACGCGCTGGACCGGCTCCTCGGCGCGACTGATCTGGTGCTCATGGACCTGACCCGGTTCGGAGAGCACAACCAGGGGTGCGCCTACGAGCTGGATGTCCTCGTGGACAACGTGCCGACGAACCGGTTCGTGCTCGTGGTGGACGGCACTACCGACGTGTCGCTGCTCCGGCGCCTGCTCGAGACGTCGTGGGCGTCGATGGCGCCGAATTCCCCCAATCGCGCCGATGCGGCTTCCTCGGTGCGGATGATCCGGATCCCGCAGGTGTCCATGACGGAGGAGGTGGGCAGCGCCGCTCGCACGTTCGCGCAATCGCGGCGGATGACGCACCTGCTGCTGGAGGGGCTGGGCGACATCGACCGCACGCGCGCGGAGGTGAGGTGAGGGTGAAGCCAGCTCGTACGGTTCATCCGAAGGGGAAAGGCGAGACGTGTAGACGCCCGGAGGCTGGATCACCCGCAGCGGTCCCGCTGCCGCTCTCCCATCCGTCCCTCCGTCGAGCCCCGGGGGACGCATCGATGGGGGCGAACCCCAGGACGTCGGCGCCCTCGAGAATGCTCCACGGCGCCGCGCGGAAGAACGCGGCCGCAGTCCCCTCACCAACTCGTCACGCCGTTCAACCGTCGGGGGCGCCCTCCACGATCACGCGCACCGGAATGTCGATCCGCTCTTCACGGCCGGAGCCATCCTGGGCCAGGACCCGGAAGCGCACGTTTCCTTCTGCGTCCCTGGGTGCCAGACACTGGAATCGGATGGTGACATTCAGCGTTTCTCCGGCTTGAACCAGGGCGTTGTTGGCCCCAACCGACCCGATGTTCGAAGGATGCGAGAGCGCCTGAATCCGCAGGTCAAATCCACTCCGGTTCGTGAACCTGATCGTTCCCACATCCTGCGGGCACGGGGACACCGCGAAGGTGTGGACCTCATCGATGCTCGAAGGGGTGAAGGTCACGAGGGGCGGGTGCTCCACGATCACGTCTTCGATTCCGATCACCGACGTCGCAGCCTCGACGATCGCGCCGTGTAAGGTTGTTTCTGTAAAAGCGGGATGAAGGGAGCGGAGGCCCCGGTTGCAAGAACGGGCCCCGGCCCCTTCGGTTGAGATGAGGATCGCAAAAAACTCAACTTGACCGAGGAGGGAACCGTGACCCGTCATGA
>JBGTMU010000313.1:0-9409 GCA_041743405.1 Longimicrobiales bacterium
TGGTCCGCCGCCCGACCCCGGTTCAGCCGCCCCCAGCACCCGCCTCAGACCCGGTCACCGTGATCGTGATCGTATCCATGGCCGGAGGATCAAGCGGGATGTGGAGGAGGTCCGCGAGCACCGCGATGATGCGATGTTCTCCTGCCGGAAGGCCCCGGATCACGTACTCCGTGCTTCCATCGCCCATGTGGACGATCTGGCTCACGTTGGCTGGAATCACCTGCCCCATCGGGGTCACATCCTGGTTGATGAAGAGGTGGTGATGCGCACTTCCCTCGACCCCTTCCGCAACGGGCATGACGTCGATCCCGCTCACTTCGAGGACCACGCGCACGTCCGGTCCCTCCACCTCGGCACCATCCGCCGGTTCAGCGAACCAGACGCTCCGGGCCGGAGCCTCCGCAGGCTCCGGGAGCTGGACCTCCGGCTCGGCTGCAGGAGGCTCGGGGGTATCGCCGCCGCATGCCGTCAGGGTCAGAACGAAGGGGATGAGGATCGCAATGGAAGCAAGGGGCCGGGCAAGACGGAGGATCACGAAAATCTCCTTTCAGAGGTGAACGGATGGAGAGTCACGAAACGCATCAGAGTAGGCGAACCCGTCCGTCCGGCAAGGGTTCCGGGGCGTTTCTCATAGAGCGGCCTCGAGGATGCGCCGGAATTCCGGATCATCGGGGCGGATGGGCCCGAGGTGCCGCCACCGGATGAACCCCTCGCGGTCGATGAGGACCGAGAGGGGCACCCCGTGGGCGCCGAAGGTCGTCGACACCCGATCTCCGGGATCCAGCACTACGAGGAAGTCGATGTCGAGCTCCGTCAGGAACTGCTCGACCGACGACCGCGCTCCCTCGTTGTCGATGCTCACACCGACCACGCGCAGCCCGGAGTCGCCGAGTTCCTCGTGGAGGCGCTGGAGATCCGGCATTTCGAACCGGCAGGGGGCGCACCAGGTAGCCCAGATGTTCAGGAGCACGACCTCGCCCTGGAGGTTGGCCAGGTGAAAGGGATCTCCGCCCAGAGTCACCGCCTCGAACGACGGGGCAGCGGTGCCCGGAGCGGCGCGCGGGGTTTCCTCCACATCACACGCAGTGAGGGCGAGAAGGGTGAGGAAGGCGAGCAGGTTGAGGGGCGCGAGCAGGTTGAGGGGCGCGAGAAGGCTGAGGGGGGCGGGGAACGCGACGGAGCGACCCTGTCGCAGACCGGGAGAGATTCGCCTCGTGTGGGCGGATCCACGTTCGCCGGAAGACCCACGTGACATCATGGCAACCCGTCCAGGCGGGTCACGGCCGTCCGCACCTGCCGACGCGCCCCCTCTCCTTCACCCGGATCGGTCCAGGCGAAGACCAGATTGTTGTCCGATCGGACCATCCGGGGGAAGCCGCTGGAGCGCGCCGCCGAGGAGCGCGCCACGGCGGTCGGTTCACCCATCCCGCCGTCGACGGACACCTTCCTTCCGAGGATCGCGCCTCCTTCCCCGATGCGCTCCAGCCAGGTCACGATCGCGTCTCCGGAGGCGAGCAGGCTCACCGCGACACGCCCTCCCGGATCCCCTTCATCCACCCGAATCGGTTCGCCGAAGGTGGCGCCAGCATCCGAAGAAAAGGCCACCTGAACCTGGGGAACCTCGTCCGCAGCCGTGAACCAGGCCACGACCACGGAGCGTCCTTCAGCCGCCACCATGGGGCCGTTCACGGGGCAGGCGGGGATCACCCATCCATCCTCATGAACCGAGAGGGGCGCAGTCCACTCACCATCCACCCGTCGGAGGATCGAGATGTCCCGTACCTCTTCCTGCGAACGGTCCCGGTACACGATGACCGGCCCTTCGGAGGTCACGGCGGCCGAAGTCTGACAGCAGTCGCAGATTCGCGCGTCGAGGAGCTCCTCGTCCCCCAGCCCTGCCGGGCCAACCGAGGTGAACCGGAGCGACATCTCGGGGTGTTCGGGCCGCCCGGCCTCCCCCACTCCTCCAATCGATTCGTCCCACCCTGCGAAATCCCTGCCATCCAGCCAGACGGCGCCGAGTTCGCTTTCGCCCATCGGAAAGAAGGAGAGGAACCCGTGCTCGCTGGCCGTCCCATCCCGGTGAGGGATTACCGGCTCTCCCCAGGTCGCGCCCCCGTCTGTGGACCAGGCGACCCTCACATCGTAGTCGTAGGTCCCCTCCCCACTCCGCTCGGGCCAGTGCGCGGCCATGACCCCATCGCCGAATGCGAAGAGAGAGGGAAAGTCGGCCCAGTTGACCCAGAAATCGCGTCCGGATGCAATGGTGCGCGGAGCACTCCACTCCGCCTCCCCACCCGGATCGAGAGTGGAGAAGCGCAGGTGGTGCGCGCCGTCGGCCTCCCGCTCGAAGAACGAGAGGTACACTGTTCCTGCTGCATCCACGAACAGGTTGGGTTCGCCGCTACCCGGAGGTGCTGGGGACGCCAGCTCCACCGGTTCGGGGAACGCGACATCAACAGGTGGCGGCGACTCGTCACCGCACGCCGACAGGGTCAGCAGCGGCGCAACCGTGAGGAGGAAGCGCCCACTGGACACGAAGGCTGGGGTCTGTGCACAGAAGTTCATCGATCGTCTCTCCCTGATCCTCTTGCGGCCTCTTCCTCCCGGAGCATGCGCAACGCCTCATCCACGGCGGCCTTCAACTCCCGATCAAATCCCTGGAGTTCGTCCTCCGGCGTGTTGACTACCCAGACGTCGGGGGCCACCCCCAGGTTTTCCAGGTTTACCCCATAGTTGTTCGGCTGGCCCGGATCCCAGGTGATGACGAGGGAGCCGGGAGTCCGGATCGAGCCCCCATGGATCAGCCCATAGCTGCCGGTCGCGATCACGGCCCCACCGGTCGGATTCCCCACGAGTCGCCCCAGCCCGAGCTGCTGAAAGCCCAGAGGGGTCACCTCCGCATCGGAGCCTGATCGGTAGTTGATGAGCATTACCTTGGGCCCCGCGATGGCCTGACGCGGGCGTCGTCCCCAGGTGCGTGCACCCCAGCGGGGATTCCAGAACTGATAGGGTCGACGCTCGAGAATATCGATGATCTGCTGATCGATGTTTCCTCCCCCGTTGAACCGAACGTCCACCACGATCCCCTCGGCATTCCAGAACCGGTCGATCTCGTTCTGGAATCGGGCGAGAGAGGGCTGATTCATCGCGCGGATATGGACGTAGGCAATCCGTCCGTTCGACTCTTGCTCGACGAAGTCCCGGTTGCCTTCCACCCAGGCCTCGTAGCGGATGTCGTTGATCGAAGGCACGGCCTCCATGCGAAGATCGCGCGCGCCGCCACCGCTCGCGTCCGAGGCGACGCGAACCGTGACCCAGTCCTGATGAAGGCGTGTGAGGATCCGCCAATAGTTGTCACCGGCCCGGAGCTCCTCCCCGTCGATGGCCAGCACATGGTCACCGACGGAGAGATCCAGCCATTCCCTGTCCGCCGGTCCGGCCGGGTAGATGTGGCTCACCCGGTATCGTCCTCCTTCCCCGGGCTCCATCTCGAAGCCGAGATACCGGGCCCGATAATCGTTGTCCTGAGGGCGGCTGGGGGGGCCGGAGACGCCAAGGTGCGAGGCGTTGAGCTCACCCAGCATCTTGTTCGAGAGGTCGTACAGGTCGTCGTAGGTGGCCACGAAGGGGAGGAGCGCCCGGTATTTTTCCCGGATTCCCTCCCAGTCCGTGCCATGCATCTCGGCGTCGTAGAAGCGGTACTTCATGACCCTCCAGCTCTCCTCGAAGATCTGCCGCCACTCCTCCCGCAGTTCGACCCAGACGGGGAGGGTGAAGTCGACCTGGGCGCGCCGCTGATTCTGAAGCGTCATGCGGTGGACCTCGCTCCCCGGCCCACCCGCGGACGCCCCGCGAAAGAACACGGTCCGCCGGTCGTGAGCCGGGGTGATCCCCGGGAAGGCTCCGGGTGCCACCCGGCGCTGGTTCCTGCCGTCGATCCCGATTGCGAAGAGCGCCGGTCCTTCGTCGTCCGAGCTCAGGAAATAGATCGTACTGCCGTCTTCAGAGAGGAAATAGCTGCTGACCCCGTTGTCTCCGGAAGTGAGCTGGATCGCCCGCCGTTCGATCCCATCCGCGTCCACTCGAATCGGCTGCGGCGCGGGGGCTTCGGCCTCTCTCGTACCGCCACGGCTCGCGGTATCCGCACCTCCGCCCGTGGTCGGCGGATCGCGGAGCGCCCTTCCCCGCTCCCTCCGTTCCCGTTCGATGGGATCGGACGGGTCGCCGGTGAGGCGTCGCAGGCTCACCGCGAAGAGGTGGTTCGTGCCTCCGTCTCGATTGGAATGGAAGACGAGGGTGCGCTGGTCGGGGGTGAGGGTGCCGCCGAGGTCGTTGAAGGGGTTCTGGGTCAGGTTGTACTCACTTTCCGAGGAAATCTCGAAGAGATGGAGCTCCGCGTTCTGGTCCAGATCCCGCTTCCCATAGAGGAGCCACTCCCCATCCGCCGAAAACTCCCTCAGCGTGAAGCCACCTGCCTCGTTGTGGGCGAGTTCGGTCGTGCGACCGTCCGCCACCTCCGTCAGAAAAATCCGGTTTGCAGCGTCGAAGGCGAACTGCTCCGAGTCGGGAGCCCAGACAACCCCGGTCTTCTGGGACTCGTGACGGGTCATCTGTCGGCGTTCGCCGGTAGCCAGGGTATAGAGCCAGATTTCTTCTTCGCCCGATTCATCGGAAACGTACGCGAGATACCGCCCGTCCGGAGACCAGGATTCGAAACGGTTCCGCCAGTGCGAGTCGGTGACCTGAATGACTTCGCCGACTCCCTCCTCCGACGGCACGATGAAGATCCGTCCCCGCACATCCACCGCGAGGTGGTGCCCATCAGGGGAAGGGGCGAACCCCTCGGCCCGGTTTTCATAGCTGTGGAGTTCGGTCCAGTGCTCGCGCGGATCCGCCCTCAGAGTGAGCGAGAGGCGTCGGGGCTCGGCAGCTCCAATGTCCAGAGTCCAGAGATCGAACTCGGAGGTATAGGCGATCGTTGAGCCATCGGGGCTGATCGAAGGGTAGGACACTCCGTCCACGGTGTGGAAGGTGACCTGCTCCGGGCTTCCACCGTCCGGGGAAATGCGCCAGAGGTTGAATGGCCCTCCCCCGCGCTCGGACATGAAGTAGACCATCCCGTCCGCGCCCCACATGGGAAGCGCATCATGCCCCTGGCTCCGGTATCCACGCGGATCGTCGTTCGTGAGCTGACGGAACGTCCCAGACCCCAGATCGTGCACCCACAGATCTGCGGCATTGTTGCCGAGATACCCCCGCCGCGTGAAGGAGAACCCCTTCCGGTTGAAGGCCACCATCCCGCCGTCCTGACGGATCATCCCCGCGCTCGCACCATCCATCCCCATCGGCACCGGAATCCCGCCGTCGATCGGAGCGAGGTAGAGAGGGGTTCGGAAGGGGGCCTCCCCCCGATTGGTCGAGATGAGGATCGCGTCCCCGTCCGGCGCCCAGTACTGCACGTTGTCGCCGGAGGGGTGGAAGGTCACCTGCCGGGGTTCGCCCCCGCGCGCCGGGATCACCCAGACGTTGTTCGCGCCGGACCGGTTGCTGGTGAAGGCCACCCACTCGCCGTCCGGCGAGAATCGGGGGCGGACATCATTCCCCACATGGGAGGTCAGGCGACGCGGATCGCTCCCGTCTGCTCCGCCGATCCAAAGATCGCCCTGGTACGAGAAGACAAGCCGATCGTGAGACACGTGCGGCCAGCGGGCGAACTTCGCGGGGTCGTCGGTCGCTCCCTGGGCGGCAGCGGGCCGGGGCCCGGGCCCCGCCACGATCATGAACAGGGACACTCCCAGGAGTGCCGTGTGCCTGAGGGCGTGATGCGCGCTGTGGCGGGGGGTGCTGGGCCAGGGAGCGCATGCGGCGCGTTCACGCCAGGGGGATCCGAACATGAGCTGTCCTCAGCAGGCAGGCGAAAGAGGGAACGGGTGGAAAGGCGGTTGAACTATTAGCGAGGAACCCGTTGGATGCGCCAGTGGGGGAAGGTGCAACGGCGGTGCTCCCCTCTTGTTCGGGGGCCGTTTCGGCCGTACCTGTAAGGGAGTCACCGATCTGCGACCCCAACCTGGCGAGTTTGAAATGCGGGCACCCATCCTCCTCCTGATTCCCCTCCTCCTCGCCTTCGGCTCGCCGGCGGCGGCTCTCGCTCAGGACCAGACCCGGCTCGATGCCCTGTACCGCGAAGTCGAGGTAATGGTGGAGGCTCGGAGCGGCCTCGTCCAGGAGATCATCGACCAGATCTTCTCCTATTCGGAACTCGCCTTCCATGAAGTCGAGACTTCGCGCTATCTGGTCGCGCTGCTGCGCGAACACGGGTTCGACGTGGAGGAGGGGATCTCGGGGATCCCGACGGCGTGGTGGGCAACCTGGGGTTCCGGGCGTCCCGTGATTTCGATGGGGAGCGACATCGATGGCATCCCAAAGGCCAGTCAGCGCCCGGGAGTAGCGTATCATGACCCGCTGGTGGAAGGAGCGCCCGGCCACGGTGAGGGGCACAATTCGGGGAACGCCCTCACCGTCGTCTCCGCGATCGTTCTGAAGGAGCTCATGGAGCGTGAGGAAATCCCGGGTACCCTCGTGGTCTGGCCCGGCGCCGCCGAAGAGCTCGTCGGGGCGAAGGCCTGGTTCGTGCGCGACGGATACTTCCGGGACGTGGATGTAGCCCTCTTCACCCATGTGGGGAACAACCTTGAGGTGAGCTGGGGGGGCGGGAGCGGTACGGGTCTCGTTTCGGTGGAGTTCACCTTCCGAGGGGAGGCGGCCCATTCGGCGGGTTCCCCCTGGCGGGGGCGAAGCGCGCTGGATGCAGTGGAACTCATGAACGTGGGGTGGAACTTCAGGCGAGAGCACCTCCAGCCCACCCAGCGCTCCCACTACGTGATTACCGACGGAGGAGACCAGCCAAACGTCGTCCCGTCCGTGGCCTCGGTCTGGTACTTCGTGCGGGAAATCGAGTACCCGGACATCCGACAGAACTACGAGACGGCGATCCGGATCGCGGAGGGCGCGGCGCTCATGTCCGACACGGAGATGGAGCACCATATCATCGGAACGGCGTGGCCCCGGCACTTCAACCGACCGATCGCGGAAGCCATGCATCGCCACATCGAAGTGGTCGGCCTCCCTGAATGGGACGAAAACGACCAGGCCCTCGCGATGGCGGTACAGCTGGAGGTAGGAAGCGACCCGGACGGACTCGCCACCGAGCTGAACGAGATCGGGACCCCGCCCGAGATTCCGACGAGCGGGGGCTCGGACGACATCGGAGACATCTCCTGGAACGTGCCCACGATCACCCTCCGCTACCCCTCGAACATCCCGGGCCTCCAGGGCCATCACTGGTCGAACGCGATCGCGATGGCGACCCCGATCGCGCACAAGGGAGGGGTGGCTGGAACGCGGGTGCTCGCCCGGACGGCCCTTGAACTCTTTCTCCGCCCTGAGCTCGTCGACGACGCCTGGCGCTATTTCCGCGAAGAACAGACCGCAGAGCAGGAATACGTCTCGTTCCTCACGGCGGACGACCCTCCCGCCACACGCATGAACACGGGGATCATGGCGGAATTCCGCCCGCAGCTCGAACCGTACTACTTCGATCGGTCGCGCTACTCAACCTACCTCGAGCAGCTTGGCGTAGAATACCCCACTCTCCGCCCCGATCAGTGGGAGCGTGTCCGGGAGCTCCTCAGGGAACGTTGACAGCCTCTCGAAAGCCTGTTTTCAGCGCCCCCGCTTACCGAAGCGGGTATCGAGCGCCCGGACGGCCTTGGCCGTGGCGCTGCGCGTGGCCCCCGCGAGGTCTTCGCCCATGGCATCCACGGCAACCGGCTCCATCCCGGCGGGACGGACCTCGACAACACACCGGATATCCTTCCCCCCCTTGTGCGCATTCACGTCGCTCAGGTGCACCTCCACACGCGTGAGACGATCGGCGAAGCGATGGAGGGGACCTTCGACCAGCTCCAGGATCTTCGATTTCACATCCTGAGAGCCGTCGATGCTGTTGTCGGTGTTGATGTTGATCTGCACTGGGATCGTCCTTCGGTTGGCGATGGAATGGAGGCTCGCGCGTCAGCGGTAAACGGGATTCCCGGCCTTCTTCCCCCTACCCGCGCTTCTGGATGAAGGTTCGCTTCCGACGGCGTGACAAAGGAAGGTTCAGCCCTGGGCGCGGCACACGCACATCCGCGCCACAGGAAGGAAGGGGCCCCATGGCGTCCCCCCGCTCTTACTCGGGGAGCAGCCCCCGCCGGCGCAGCAGGTGTGTCGGGTCCGGATCACGCCCCGCGAAGTCGCGGTACATCGCCATCGCTTCCATGCTGCCGCCACGCGCCAGAATGCGGTCGCGGTAGCGCTGGCCGTTCTCCCGGGTCAGGCCGCCGTTCTCGAGGAACCAGGCCACATTGTCCGCGTCCAGCACCTCACTCCAGATGTA
Organism: Longimicrobiales bacterium; assembly: GCA_041743405.1. Lineage (GTDB taxonomy): Bacteria > Gemmatimonadota > Gemmatimonadetes > Longimicrobiales > Gaopeijiaceae > JBGTMU01. The sequence goes on from JBGTMU010000313.1 coordinate 8,441, forward strand.
GGAGTAATATCCGGCCGAGTACGCGCCCATGATATGCGAGAAATACGGATACCTGTAGCGCGGCGGCACGGCCTCGTAATCCACTCCCCACTCGGTCAGGACCCGGGCTTCGAAGTCCATCAGCTCCTCGGCGGAGGGAATTTCCTCGGGGGGTAACTGGTGCAGCGCGAAGTCGGTGATCGCGGCGGCCAGGTACTCGGACGAGCGGAAGCCCTCGTTGAACCGTTCGGCTGCCATCACGCGCTCCAGCAACTCCGCAGGAATCGGCTCGCCGGTCTCATGATGGACTGCGTAGTTGGCCAGCACCTGTGGCCAGTCCGCCCACATCTCGTTTACCTGCGAGGGGTACTCGACGAAGTCTCTGGGGACCGCGGTGCCGGAGAACCGCGGGTACGTGACGTTGGAGAACAGGCCATGCAGCACATGACCGAACTCGTGGAAGAGCGTAGTCACCTCATCCCAGGTCATCAGGGTCGGCTCGCCATCGGCAGGCTTCGTGATGTTCAGGTGGTTGCCGACGACCGGCTGACCGCCGAGCAACCCCGATGCCACCACGTAGCTGTTCATCCACGCGCCGCCACGCTTGCTGGAGCGAGCGTAGAAGTCACCGTACATGATGCCCAGCGGTGCACCGTCCTCCTCGAACACCTCCCACACCTGGACGTCCGGGTGATACACGGGCAGGTCATCGCGCCGTTGGAAGCTCACCCCGAAAAGCTGGCCCGCGGCGTGGAAAACGCCGTTCTCGAGTACGTTCTGCAACTCGAAGTACGGACGCACCGCGTCGGGATCGACGTCGAACCGTTCGCGCCGTACCTGCTCGGTGTAAAACGCCCAGTCCCATGGCGCCAGCGTGAATGGCCGGGACTCCGTGGCGTTGATGCGGGCCTGCAGGTCGGCCCCCTCGAGGCGCGCGTTGGCCACCGCTGCCGGGCCCGTGCTTCCGAGCATCTCGTTGACGGCTGCCAC
>JBGTMU010000314.1:0-33228 GCA_041743405.1 Longimicrobiales bacterium
GGCATTCAGCACATCCAGGTTGGTGATTCGGACGTTTCCCCGTTGCGTGGGGAAGCACCCCTCGATCCGTTGAAACTGCTCTTCGGTGATAATCATCCATCAAGATAACACTTCAAGACCGTAGTGTGAACAGGCCCTAGCAGACTCCGTCAACGTCCGCACCTCCAGCCTGGACGCGCTGAATGCCATCTTGTGCGCGGTCGCGGTGGAGAACGGATGCAGGTGGCGGGCCCTGCAAGTCTATCCAGCCGGCGGCATCCCTGGAGCTGCGACCAGGCCCTGTACCGCCAGCGCCCCGCCCTTTTGCTGTCCCCCGGATGACCCGCTGGCGCCGGAGAGCGGCTGAGTGAGCGGCTGGTGGGGCATGATGGGAATCGGGGCCCTGTCCGGCGGGATCAACTACGCCACCGCCGTATCGCGCGTGGTCGCGGCGGGGATGATCCCGGAAATCGGGACCAATCCCGCCGACGATGGCGTCACGGGCTCGCCCCGGCGACGTTCGTCCCGATTTCCGGGACGAACGTCGCCGATGATCCTCGGGGGGGGCCGATGGCGAGGTTGGTCCCGCCTGAATGGCCCCTCGTCGGGATCCGGGGGCGCGCCAGCCGCCGCTCGCTGCCACTTCCCCGGTGCTCGCGCCCGGGTGAGCGCCTGACCCGACAGCACGGCGGTCGAGATTCCATCGCGAGTGATAGCCAGGACACACGGATGACCCCCGTCCCGCGGGCGAAGGATCTTTTTCCGCTGTGACAAGCGCGATGCCATGTTGGCTGTCTCTATCCATTTCGCACTCATCGCCGGCGCCCCCCGGCCTCCAGCAATGTGACCGGGCCCTGGCAGGCTGTGGATGGCCACCTTCCTTGCACACGCGTTTTCTCTTATTTTATCATGCTACGGATCCGTGGGAGCGCTCTACGTTTCTCCGGAGTCCGGTGCGAGAAAGGCGCGTAGACGCGACCGGCACCGGGCAGACACCGTACACATCACGCTGTTTACCCGAACAAGAAGAGATTCCCATGCGCATCAAGGCCCTTTCCGCCGCGCTCGTTTTCGGTCTCGCCGCCTGCGGCGGTGATTCCAGTGAGCCGGCCCCCCAGGCTGCACCCGCCGAGACTCCTGCCGCTCAGCCCGCGGCACCCGCTGGCCTTCAGTCCGCGGACTGGTTCCAGGTGGATCATGACGCCCAGACCGTCACCATCGACCTCACGGCCGGTGCCACGAGCGCCAGCAACTACTGGAACTACAACGGCTATCACGGTGGGACCGGTGGGATCACGGTTCCGGCCGGTTACACTGTGACCATCAACCTCACCAATCAGGATCCGGCCATGGGTCACTCGGTCGGCGTCGGTGAGCGGATGGGATCGTACCCACAGAGCTTCACCGACCCGCAGCCTGCATTCGAGGGTGGCATCACCTCGAACCCGACCTCGATGACGGAGTCCACCCTCCCGGGCGAGACCGAGTCGATCACCTTCGTGGCCGCGACTGCGGGTGAGTACGCGCTCGTCTGCTACGTGATCGGTCATGCAGCAACCGGAATGTGGCTGCCGTTCAACGTCTCTGCCGAGGGCGAGGCTGGCGTCATCCTGTAACAGCTTTCCGGGCTCAGCCTGGAATCGAACGAGCCGCCCTTCCCGAGTCCGGGGAGGGCGGCTTGTTTCGTGTGTGCCCTTGCCCAGCCCTTCTCCCACTCTACCTTCCCAGGTCATCCGCCACAAAATCGCCTGTTTCCGGAGCCCGGCCCGAAAATGCTGATCCATCCGACTGCAGTCCCCCGGCCGATGCGCGCGCTCCTTACGGTGATCGCACTCGGCGTCCTCGGGTCCGGCTGCTCGAGTGACGCACTCCCCGCAGAGTGGGCCGACGGGGCACTCACACCTGAGCGCACCCGATACATCGAAACCACGAGCCACGTCGAAGTCATGGGACTCCTTTCTACGGCTGCCGCCCATGATTCGAGGATGCACCTCACCACCTTCGGGTACTCGAACGAGGGGAGGCCACTCCCCCTCCTCGTCGTGGGGTCGATGACCGAAGCGACACCTGAAAGCGTGCGGGGCTCCGGTCGTCTGGTTGTCTACCTTCAGGGGAACATCCACGCGGGAGAAGTCGCCGGGAAGGAGGCACTCCTGCGCTTCATCCGCCGCCTGCTGAATGGCGAGAACGCCGACTGGGCCGAAGAGATGGTGCTCCTGATCGCGCCGATCTACAACGCGGACGGCAACGAACGGCTGGACCTCCGCAACCGCCCGAGGCAGCACGGGCCCATGGGGGGAATGGGGACCCGCGCCAACGCGCAGGGGCTCGACCTCAACCGGGACCAGATGAAGCTGGATTCCCCCGAAGCCCGCTCGCTGGCGGCGCTCCTCACCGAGTGGGATCCCCACGTGGTGATCGATCTCCACACCACGAACGGCACGCGTCACGCCTATCACCTCACCTATGCACCTCCGCTCCACCCCGCCACGCCCGAGAGCGTGGACCGCCTCCTCCGGGACGAGCTCTTCCCGGCAGTGAATGCCGAGGTGGAAGCCCGTCATGGCTGGCACTTCGAGCACTATGGGAACGTCTCGGAGCGCGGCGGCAGCGCAGCCTGGGTGACCTTCGACCATCGCCCACGCTTCGTCACGAACTATGCGGGAGTCAGAAACCGGGTCGGCATCCTGAGTGAAGCCTACTCCTACGCAACTTTCGAGGAGCGCATCCTCGCGAGCGAACGGTTCGTGGATGCGACCCTCCGTTTCCTCCACGGCGAGAGGGAGCGCGTGCGCACTCTCGTCGAGGGCGAGGTCGCACGGGATCTTCCGGGGACCCTCCTTCCGACCCGGGCCGGTCTCCCCGATGTCGGCGAGCCGGGTACGCTTCTCATGGGCGGAGTGGACGAGGAGGTGAACCCCTGGTCCGGCGAGGTGATCCTGAGGAGGACCGATGAGGTTCGCCCCGAACCGATGGAGAAGTACATCGCCTTCGTCGGCACGGAGTGGGAGACGGTGCCCGCCGCCTACTTCCTTCCGGATGACATGGCGCCGGTCGTCGAGCGACTGCGCGCTCACGGTGTGGAGGTCACTCCCTTCGAGGGGCCCCTTCCGCCGGAGACCGAGCGCTTCAGGGTGGCCGGAATCCTGAAGGCGGAGCGTGCCTTTCAGGGGCGCACTGAGGTCGAGATTCAGGGGGAATGGGTGCTCATGGACGGCGGTTCCGAGTTCCGCGGATTCCGGGTTGCAATGGACCAGCCACTGACTCGCCTCGCCTTCCTTCTGCTTGAGCCACGCGCGGATGACGGGTTCGCGAACTGGGGGATCCTTGATCCCTGGTTGACCGACGATGCGGGGTTCCCCATTCTGCGCCAGGGATCTCCAGAGGCGGAATGAAGTATCAGGAACACTCCGGGAGATCTCGCGATTGACCGCTCTCGGGGACTTCTGCGCCGGAAAGCAAATGATTCACACCCTGCGAAGCTCCGCATTCCTTCCCCGTGTCTGGCCGTGGGCGTGCGTCGGCCTGCTCGCCCTGCTTCCCGATTTCGCCCTTTCTCAGGGGGCCGGGCAGGGAGACCCTGCGGCCCTCGAAGCCTACGTCCGCGTTACCGCTGCGCACTTCGTCATGCCGGAGAGCGAGGTGGCGCTGCTGGTGGAAGGACGGTTGCCAGCGGATGAACTCCCCGTGGTTCTGCGCGTGTCCCAGGTGTCCGGGATCTCTCCCACGGCCCTGATTGCGCGACGCCGCTCCGGGGAGAGCTGGATCGCGCTCGGCCAACGCTACGGCGTGGGAGCGGGGAGCTTCTACGAAGCCATTCCCGAAGGGGAGGTGGACGAGCGGACACGCCGAGCTCACCGCCTCTTCGCTGAAACCCCATCCACAAGCTGGGACACCCTGCAGTTGACCGATGACGAGGTCATCACCCTCGTGAATCTGCATATGCTGACACGTGAGATCGGAGTGGATCATGCTCGGGTTCTCACGGCCCGTTCGAGCGCGGGTTCCTTCGTACTCGCCCTCCGGCTGATGGCCGGGTGACCGACCGAGCCATCGGGGACCGGCAGTCCCTGACGACGACAGCACTTCCCTGGCGCGCTCCTCTCTCCGATCAGGAGATCGAGGCGAGGGCCCGTGAATTCGCCGACAGCCTGCGCCAGCGGCGCACGGTGCGTGACTACGATCCGCGTCCCGTCCCGCGCGCCGTGATCGAGACGTGTCTTGCCGCTGCCGGCTCCGCTCCGAACGGCGCGAATCTCCAGCCCTGGCACTTCGTGGCGGTTTCGGACCCCGAGCTGAAGCGGCGGATCCGGGAGGCTGCGGAGGAGGAGGAGAAGGCCTTCTATGGTGGAAGGGCCCCCGATGAGTGGCTGGAGGCGCTCAGCCAACTGGGCACGAATGCCGAGAAACCCTTCCTCGAGACCGCGCCGTGGCTGATCGCCATCTTCTCCGAGAGCTACGGGGTAAGGGATGACGGAACCCGGCGCAAGAACTATTACGCTTCCGAATCCGTGGGAATTGCTACGGGAATGCTCATCACCGCGCTGCATGAAGCCGGCCTGGCCACGCTGACGCACACCCCCAGCCCGATGGGGTTCCTGAACGAACTCCTGGAGCGTCCCCGCCGGGAGAGGCCCTTCCTTCTTCTCGTGGTTGGACATCCAGCCCCGGAGGCCCGCGTCCCAGCCATCACGAAGAAGTCCCTCAATCAGATTGCAACCTTTCGAGAGGGATGATGATCGGCGATCGCGGGATCGAGCGCGCACCAGAGGCGCTCGAAGGGATGCGGATTCTCATGATCGATGACGAGGAGGCGAACCTGCGCGCGCTCACCCGCCTTCTCGACCGGGCCGGGTACCGCGAAGTGCAGAGCACTTCCGACCCGCGGGAAGGAGCGGACCTCTTTCGAGCGGTTCAGCCCGACCTCCTTCTCCTGGACCTCAGAATGCCTTACCTCGACGGGTTCGAGGTCATGGAGGCGCTCGGGGCCCTGATCCCCCCGCAAGAGTATTTTCCGATTCTCGTGCTGACCGGGGACATGACTCCCGAGGTCCGTGAACGGGCGCTCCGCTCCGGTGCCCGCGACTTTCTGAACAAGCCCTTCGATCTGACCGAGGTTCTCCTCCGGATCCGGAATCTCCTCGAGACCCGCCTGATGCACCTCCGGCTTGCCGGTCACGCAGCCACCCTCGAGGAGCGAGTCCAGGAGCGGACACGGGAGCTGGCCCTTGCCCAGGTCGAGATCCTCCAACGCCTCGCACTGGCTGCGGAGTATCGGGACGACATCACGGGCCATCATGCAGAGCGGGTGGGTGTCGTTTCGGCGCTCCTGGCCCGCGAACTGGGACTCCCCGAGGAGGAGGTTCAGGTTCTCCGACGTGCGGCGACCCTCCATGATGTCGGGAAGATAGGAATTCCCGACGCAATCCTGCTCAAGCCGGGACCGCTCACCGCCCTGGAGTATGAGATCATGAAGAGCCACACCGAGATCGGGGGAAGGATCCTCTCCGGAAGCGGATTTCTCCTTCTCCAGATGGCGCAGGAAGTGGCACTGTCACACCACGAGCGCTGGGATGGAGATGGATACGCCGGCCTCGCGGGAGAGGCGATCCCCCTCCCGGGTCGGATCGTTGTCGTCGCCGACGTCTTCGATTCGCTCTGCAACGTTCGACCGTACAAATCGGCTTCCACCCCGGAGGCGTCTCTAGCGGAGGTGATTGCCGGGAAGGGGACGCACTTCGATCCCGCCGTGGTGGAGGCGTTCCTGGCGCTCGCGGAGCGAGGCGTGCTGGAGCAGGTTGACGAGATCGTCCAGCGCGGGATGATGGAGCCGGTGCCCCTCCTGACCTCCGAACGTCAGAGAGCTGGAGCCTGATCGGGTGGTGGATTTCCCCTGAGGGCCTCCTCGATTCCCCCGTCCAGGTGCACATCGATCTGGGGGAATGCGATCTCGATTTCGGCTTCCTTCAGCGCCCACCAGATCCCCTCTCTTAGATCGGACGCCAGCCTCGGCGCCCGCCAGGGGTCCTGACTCCAGATTGAAACTTCCCAGTCCACGGACGAGGACCCGAAATCGCGCAGCAGAATGACCGGATCGTGGCTCTCGAGTCGGGCGGTGACCGTGCGGGCCCCCTTGTCGAGGGCCGTCCTGACCTCCCGCATGTCGGATTTGTAGTGGACCCCGACCATTGCCCGGACGCGGTAGAGCGGGTCGTCGAGGGTGAAGTTCTTGACCGGCGTCTGAACGAGGGATGCATTGGGGATGATGATCTCCTCGTCGTCCCGCGTGCGGGCCACCGTCGTTCGGATTCCCATCTTGAGTATCCGTACGACCCTCCCTTCCACCTCCACGATGTCGCCGGGAGTAATCGCCCGTTCGACCATCAGGATCAGCCCCGAGACGAAGTTCTGAGCGATGTTCTGCATCGCGAACCCGATTCCGACGGCGAAGATGGCACCCGCCGCGAAGAGGGCGCTCAGATTGATCCCGATCTGCTGGATGGCGATTCCGAACCCGATCGCCATCACGAGGTAGTGGGTCAGGCGCTTGGTCACGGCGGTGGTCCCTACATCGTCCACTCCACGGCGCTTGAAGGCGTCGTCCATCGCCCGTTGAAGGAAGTGTGAGACCCACCAGGTCCCGACGATCATCACTCCGACGAGGAAGATCGTGACCAGGGTGACCGCGTTCCCGCTGATATGGAAGAGGGGGAAATTCACCCACTCATGGAACACCGCCAGAACCTCGGTCAGGCCGAGCTCCGCGGAAATGTTGTCGAGAGTGGAGCTCGCCGTATCCTGGGTCGCCTGAGCTTGCTGGGTGTCCTGAACCTGCTGGGTGTCCTGAACCTCCTGGATCATCATGCCTGACCCTCGATCCGATCGAAGAGAGCGGACAGCCGGGCGAGCGCGGTCATGAGTTCATGCTCTGGAATCCCGAACCCCACGCGCAGGAAACCGTCCATCCCGAACTGATCGCCCGGCACCACCAGAACGCTCTCTTCGACCCGGAGGCCCTCTGCCATTTCGGATGAGCTGATCGGTGTCCGATACCGGAGGAAGCCGATGGCACCTGCATCGGGTGCGCGCCAGGAGAAGCGTCCTCCCTCGGATTCGACCCATTCGGAGAATCGCCCCAGGTTCGCCTGAATGATTCCGCGGGTGCGTTCGAGGATCCTGGGGCGCACGCCAGCCGAGAGAGCGAGGGTGGCCAGCGCATCCGAGAGGGTGGCCGGGGTGATCGTCGTGTAGTCGGTCCGGCTCCACAGATCTTCGGCCAGCTCCGGGGTGGAGATCGCCCACCCGACCCGGAGTCCCGGAAGTCCGTATGCCTTCGAGAGGGAGTGAGTCGCGACCACGCGCTCGTATCGCCCGTAGAAGGAAGGGGTCACGTCGCCGCGGATCTCGGCACCCGAGTATACTTCGTCGGCCACGATCCAGGCTCCATGCCGCGCCGCATGGGAAAGGATGGCCTCCATCCGACCCCGCTCCAGCACCGCCCCCGTCGGGTTGTTCGGGTTGGTGATGAGAAGCACGCGCGCCCCCGCCTCGAAGGCCGCGGCCACGTCATCCGGATCGGGCTGCCATCCCTCCTCCTCTCGCAGATGGATCGGGATGAGCTCCCCTCCCAGGCTCCGGATCAATCCCGGTATCTGCATGTACGTAGGGAAGATGGCCGCCCAGTGGGATTCCTCGTCCAGAAGTCTCCAGAGGGTGGCGAAGTTGGCTTCGGCTCCACCCACCGTCACGAGGACGGCGTCCGGATCCCCTCCGGCGTAGAGTGCGGCGATGCGTTCCCGCAGGGCGTCGGAGCCGTTGGACTGGCCGTACCCCTGCCGGAGATCGAGCAGACGGTCTCCCAGTTCCGCTCCTTCGCTCCCGCCGAGGGCGAGCAGCTCCGCGGTGGACAGCGGGTGCACCCCGCTCTCCGACAGGTTGAACTCGACCCGGTGTTCCCAGGTGGACTGCCACCGTTCCATTGTGAAGGGGTGAAACCGTGTCATCGGGTGGGGCGCCTCGAAGCTGTTGGGGGGAAGGGCACGATCGGAGAACGACAATCTACCTCCATGGTCCGGCCAGCGCCTCCGTCATCCGATGCTACCCGATGCGGTGGGGGTGTGGCAAGGAGCCTGCACCCGTTACCCTCGACCGCACGTGCGGTATATTCACCGGGGAGTCCAACCCCCCCGGTCGGGGGTGAGTTGCGACGAACTCCATCCAGACGTGGGGAGGAAGGAAGAATGGCGTCGATCCGGATCCCGGACGATCTCGTGATTCGCGGGGGAGGGAAGGGGCGAATCGTACTCGTGGTGCTCGACGGGCTGGGTGGTCTTCCTCATCCTGACACCGGCCTCACCGAACTCGAAACCGCGCGTACGCCGGTGCTGGACGGGCTGGCCCGACGGAGTTCACTCGGAATGCTGATCCCCGTGCGGCACGGAGTGACCCCTGGAAGCGGCCCGGCCCACCTCGCACTGTTCGGCTACGATCCCCTCGAGACCGTGATCGGACGAGGGGCGCTGAGCGCACTGGGAGTCGGCTTCGAACTGCGCCCGGGTGACGTGGCGGCCCGACTCAACCTCGCGACGCTGGATGCGGAAGGGCGGATCGTGGACCGGAGGGGAGGGCGTCCGAGCGACGGGGAGGGACGGCGCATCGTCGAACTCCTCGTGAGGACGGTCGCGCTCCCGGGGGTGGAGTACTTCCTCCTTCACGAGAAGGAGCACCGGGCGGTCCTCGTCCTGAGGGGCCCGGGGCTTGAAGCCGACCTCACGGACACGGATCCCCAGCGCACGGGGGTTCCCCCCCTCGACGCCACCGCGATCACCCCCGGGTCGGAGCGCGCGGCCCGTGTGATCAACGAGTTCCTCGCGAAGGCACGGGCCGTCCTCCGCGAAGAGCCGATCCTTTCGGGACTGCTGGCTCGTGGTTACGCCCGATTCGAGGAGATTCCGTCGATTGAGACCCGCTTCGGGCTGACGGGGAGGGTGCTCGCGAAGTATCCGATGTATCGGGGCGTGGCGCGGCTCGTGGGAATGGAAATTCCGGGGATTCCCGGGTCCGATGAGGAAGCGGTCGGGCTCCTGGAGGCGGGGTTCACGGACGCCGACTTCCACTTCCTGCACTGCAAGGCGCCCGATGCGCGGGGAGAGGACGGCGACTTTGCGGGGAAGGTTGCGGCGATCGAGGCTGCGGACGCGTGGATGGGGCGCGTAGCCGCTCTCGAGCCGGACGTGCTCATCGTGACCGGTGACCACAGCACCCCGGCGGCGATGGGCATCCACTCGTGGCACCCGGTGCCCGTCCTTCTCAAATCCAGATGGGCGCGGCCCACCGGGGCGACTTTCGGCGAGAAGGAGGCCAGGCAGGGCGATCTCGGGGTCATCGAAAGCCGCGATCTCATGACGCTGGCGCTCGCGCATGCCGGGCGGCTGGCGAAGTTCGGAGCCTGAACCATGCCAACCTCCCCGACCGAACCCTCGAACTCGCCGGACTCGACCCCCCAAGGGGGTCCCTCCGAAGCGGTGGAAGATCTGCTCCAGCGCGCCCTCGACCTTGCGGAGGACGGGGAGTGGGGGCAGGTCGCGGAGCTCCTGAACGCGGGCCTCACCGAACTGGGCGATGACCCCTACCTCTTCTGCTGGCTCGGGATGGCGGAGCGCGAACTGGGGCTGGATGGGATGGCCTACGACCGCTTCAAGGCCTGCCTCGCACTCGAGCCACAGGATCCGGTGCTTCTCGCCACGGCTGGAACCGCTCTCGCGGTCTTCGACGATCCGGAGGCCGAGGCCGCGCTGCGCACGGCGGCGCTCATCGCTCCGGAGCTCCCCCAGGCCCGCTGGATGTACGGGGCCTACCTCTCCCGCGAGGGGTTCGCGGCGGAGAGCCTCGTGCAGCTCGAGGCGGCGGTGAAACTCTCGCCGGAGGACCCCGTAGTTCAGATCGAACTCGGGGTGGCGCATGCCCTTGCCGGGTCGTTGGACCAGGCGGCTCTCGCCTTCGCGCGAGCCGTCGAGATGGACCCGGAGGATGGATGGGCCGATGTGCTTCTGGGGCTGGCCTCCGTCCAACTGGACGAGATGGAGGAGGCGGTAAGGGCGTTGGAAGAAGGGGCTCGCATCCGCCTCGATGATCTGGAGGCGCAGCTTCTGGCGGCACTCGCCCTTTCCGCCACGGGTTGGGACGACCGGGCGCTCGAGATGCTCGAGCGGGCCCGGCTCCGAGCCGAGGACCTCGACCGCGTGCTGGTCGAGGAGGTGGAGGGAAAGATCGAAGAGGGGAGCAGGGCATCGATGCGCTTCCTCAGAATGACCCTGGGGCCGACTTCCTTCCGGGAGCGGCTCATGCACCGGCCATGACGATGGAGGTCCGATGTCGATATGCACGAGGCGGCGGGGCCGGCGAAAGGGATGGGGTACAGTCGCCGCGGTCACCCTCCTGATGGCGAGCCCCGTGGCGGCGCAGGCCCCGCTCGAGGTGCACATCTCCTACACGCAGTTCACCCTCCAGAACGGCCTCACGGTGCTCCTCCACGAGGATCCAACGCTCCCGCTGGTGTCGGTGAACCTCTGGTACCATGTGGGATCGAGAGACGAGCGGCGCGGGCGAACGGGCTTTGCCCACCTCTTCGAGCACATCATGTTCGAAGGTTCGAAACACGTTCCGGGCGGCGAGTTTGATACCCGCCTCGAAGCGGTGGGGGCCTCGAACAACGGCTCCACGTCCTGGGACCGGACCAACTACTGGATCAACGCGCCGAAGGGCGCCCTCGCTCTGGCGCTCTGGCTGGAAGCAGACCGGATGGGGTGGCTCCTCGACACGATGGATCGGGAGAAGCTCGATATCCAGCGCGCGGTGGTTCAGAACGAACGTCGACAGAGCTACGAGAACCAACCCTACGGGATGGCGTGGGAGACGACGCTCGCGGCCCTCTTTCCGCCGGAGCACCCGTATTCGTGGCCGGTGATCGGCCGCATGCCCGACCTCGAGGCCGCCGGACTGGATGACGTGGTCGATTTCTTCCGGCGCTGGTACGCTCCGAACAATGCGGTGCTGGCCGTGGCCGGAGACGTATCTCTCGCCGAAGTCCAGCGCCTCACTGCGCGCTATTTCGGAGAGATCCCGAGAGGGCCGGAGATCACGCGCCCCACGATCCCCACTCCGACGCTCGATGAGCCCCGGATCCTCGTCCTGGAAGATGACGTTCAGCTTCCCCGCCTCTACATCACCTGGCACGCACCGCTGGCGTATTCGACGGACGACGCGCTCCTCGATCTCGCCGCCCGCATTCTCGCGGACGGGAAGAGTTCCCGCCTCCATCGGACCCTCGTGTATGAGGAGAAGGTGGCCCAGGAAGTGGAGGCCTTCCAGTACGGAGGCGCCGCGGGGGGGATCTTCCAGATCGTGGTCACCGGAGTCCCGAACGAACCGCTGGGGCCACTCGCCGAGCGCGTGCGTGGGGAACTCGAAGCGATGGCGGGGGAAGGAATCGAAATCGAAGAGCTCGAGCGGACCCGGAATCAGGTCGAGACCGACTTTGTCCAGGGGCTCGAATCCGTGGGAGGGTTCGGGGGGAAGGCCGACCAGTTGAATGAGTACTTCTTCTACACGGGAAACCCGGGCTTCATCCGGCATGACCTGAATCGCTTCCGGGGCGCCACCCCGGAGGCGGTCCGGGAGGCCGTGGACCGGCTCCTGGTCGGGAGTCCCGCCGTGACGCTGAGTGTGGTGCCGCGCGGCCGGGTCGAACTCGCGGTGCCGGAGGCGACGCCATGAAGACGGGCTCGCCGCTGAGGGTTTGTCTTGTCTTTGTTCTCGTGACAGCCACTTCCGGCTGCTTCGGGGGCGGAGGGCGATCGGGGGGCGGTGCCTCCATGGGAGTCAGCGTGGGAAGTGGTCAGGCCTCGGTCCAGGTAGGGACGAACCCGTCCGAAGCGGGATTCGATCGAAGCGTAGCCCCGGGCGTGGCGACGTCGACGAGAATCCGGATCCCTCGTCTCTTCGAGTTCGAACTCCCGAATGGGGCCGCCGTGATCGTGGCCGAGCGGCGGGCGCTCCCGCTCGTCCATCTCGAGCTCCGATTTGGCGGAGGGGCGGCGGCACAATCCGCCGGGGAAGCGGGGCTCGCGGGCTTCACCGCCGCGCTCCTGGACGCGGGCACCGAAAGCCGGACGGCCCGGCAGATCGCGGACTCACTCGAGTTCCTGGGTGCGGAGTTCAGCGCTCAGGCGGGGCACGATGAGATGGCCGTTTCACTGACGGTCGTGAAGCCCCGCTTCTCCGAGGCCCTCGGGATCCTTGCGGATCTCATCCGGAACTCCAGCTTCCCGGGTGAAGAGGTGGAGCGCGTGCGCGCTGAGCGTCTGAACCAGATCCGGCAGGAATCCGACCTTCCACAGGCCGTTGCCGGAGAGACGCTTGCAGAGGCGCTTTTCGGCGCTGGTCACCCTTACGGGGCGCCCCCTGTCGGGACGCCGGCCACCCTCGAGGGGTTCACGCGGGATGACGTGGAGCGCTACCGGGACCGGGTGATCCATGCCGGTAACGCAACCTTCGTCGTGGTTGGCGATGTCACCCGGGACGAGGTGGAATCGCTCCTCGGGGAGGCGTTCGAAGGCTGGGGATCGGGGGACGCTCCCGCCCCTGCGTCGGCCCGCTCGCCCTCTCCGGCGGTCAGCACCGTACACCTCGTCGACCGGCCCGGCTCGGCGCAGTCCGAAATCCGTGTGGGGAGGGTGGCCGTCAAACGCGATGATCCGGCGTACTTCGACCTCCTGGTCCTGAACACGGTGCTTGGCGGCTCCTTCACCTCCCGCCTGAACTCGAACCTGCGGGAAGACAAGGGATGGAGCTACGGGGCTGGCTCCGACCTCCAGATGCGTCGAGCCCCGGGCGCCTTCGTCGTCGGCACGGCTGTGCACACGCCCGTCACTGCCGACGCGGTGAGGGAGATCCTCGGGGAGCTTGAGCGCATCGCCCGGGAGCCGGTCCCCCCGGCAGAGCTGGCACGGGCCGCGGGGTACATTTCGCTCCGTCTCCCGGAACGATTCGAAACCCGTGCCGGGCTCGCCATGGAGCTCGCCGAGCTGAGGCTCCACCATCTCCCGCTCGACTTCTTCGAAGGGTTCGCAGCCGGAGTGGCCCGCGTGACCCCGGAGAGTCTGCAGTCCGCGGCACAGCGTGTTCTGGAAGGCGGATGGGCGATCGTCGTGGTGGGCGACCGCGAGAGCGTCGAGGAACCCCTTCGCGCCCTCGGGGTCGGGGAGGTGGTCATCCACACATCGCGCTCCCCCACTTCGAGCTTCCCCTGATCGAGATCCCCTTTACGCGACACCGCCTGGACAACGGGCTTGCGGTGATCCTGGCGCCCGATTCCGCCACGCCTGTAGTTGCGGTGAACCTGTGGTACGGCGTCGGCTCCCGGAATGAGACCCCCGGGCGCACCGGCTTTGCCCACCTCTTCGAGCACATGATGTTCCAGGGCTCGGAGAACGTGCCCAAGAACCGCCATTTCGACCTGGTGGAAAGGGCCGGGGGGTCGCTCAACGCCTCCACCTGGTTCGACCGGACCAACTACTTCGAGACCCTTCCGTCGCACTTCCTCGATCTGGCGCTCTGGCTGGAATCGGACCGGATGGGGTTCCTTCTGCCGGCCATGACCTCCGAAAAGCTCGAGAATCAGCGGTCGGTGGTGCTGAACGAACGGAGCCAGCGCTACGACAACCAGCCCTATGGAGACTGGGACGAACGGATCCAGGCGCTCGTCTTCCCTCCCGACCACCCCTATCAGCACACGGTCATCGGGTCGCGAGAAGACATCGCAGCCGCCACGCTGGACGATGTCGAGTCGTTCTTTCGCACCTTCTATGTGCCGAACAACGCGGTTCTCACCCTGGCGGGCGACTTCGAGCCGGAGCACGCCCTTTCCCGAGTGGAGGCCTGGTTCGGTGGAATCCCGCGGGGTGCGGCGATTCCTCCCATCCCCGGTCGACTCGACCCCGGCCCCGGGGCGGGGGCCCCCGAGCGGGTCGTGGTCGAGGCGGAGGTTCCGCTCCCTCGCGTGATTCTCGCGGGGCGGATCCCCCCCGCGAGTGATCCGGAGTTCTGGGTGGCGGATATCGCCACCTCGATCCTTTCGGACGGACGCGCTTCCCGGCTCTATCGTCGGCTGGTACGGGAGCGGCGGGTCGCGAAAGACGCCACGGCCTACGCCTTCCCTCTCACCACGGGAAGGTCCCTCTTCGTTTCCTGGATCACGGGCTACCCCGGCGCGGATCCTGCGGTGCTGGAGGACGCACTGGCCGGTGAACTCGAGGCGCTCGCCGAGGTGGACCCCCTCGAAGTGCAACGAGCCGTGGCGCTGGCCGAAACCCGGTTCATCCGGCAGGTGGAGCAGCTCTCGTCGCGAGCCGATCTGCTTTCGATGTACGAGCAGCTCTTCGGCGATGCCGCCCTTCTTCTGGAGGAAGTGGACCGCCTGCGCGAGGTCACGGTCGATCAGGTGAGGGAGTTCGCCGCCACTCATTTCGGCCGGGAGAACCGGGCGATCCTGTACTACCTCCCGAAGGAGAGCAACTGATGCGAGCCCCGGTGGATCGGAGCGAGCCCCCGCCCCCGGGACCCATTCGTCCCTTCCAGCTCGATCCCCCCTCTGCGGAGGTGCTCGGGAATGGGCTGCGAATCCGCTTCCTTGCGCGCTCGCAGGTGCCACTCGTCAGTGGGTGCCTCGTTCTGGACGCGGGCGAAACGGGAGTGGCTCCGGGGGCGGAGGGGCTGGCCGTGCTGGCGGGCGACGCGCTTCAGGGTGGTACCGAGCGCCGCTCGGGGGTCGAGTTCGCAGAGGCGATGGAGCGGCTCGGGACCGCATTCAGCGTCTCGACCGGGTGGGACGCCGCGACGGTGACCTTCACCTGCCTCGCCGATCGACTGGATGAAGTTCTCCTGTATCTTTCCGAAGCGGTGCGGCTCCCCGCCTACCCCGACGACGAGGTGGCACGCGTCCGGGAGCAGCGACTGGCGGCCATCCGGCAACGGAGGATGCAGCCCTCCCAGCTTGCGGATGACGAGATCGACAGGGTGGTCTTCGTGAAGGAGCATCCCTACCATCGACCGCTCTCCGGAACGGCGGCGTCGGTCGGGGCGGCCACTCCCGAAGCGGTCCGCGCGTTCGCGAAGGAGGCATACGTCCCCGACCGGGGGGGATTCGTTCTCGTGGGGGATCTCGATCCGGGTGAGGTTCTGGAGAAGGCAGAGACGCACTTCGGAGGATGGAGCGACACGTATCCGGGAAGGCGCGCGCTCCCGGCGGCCACCGGCCCCGCTCTCCGACGGGTGGTTCTCGTCCACCGCCCCGGAGCCGTCCAGTCGGAGATCCGGATCGGTCACTCGGCGCCCGCGCGGGGAGCCGCGAATGAAGAGGCGATCCGGGTGGCCAACACGATCTTCGGGGGGGCCTTCACGAGCCGACTGAACCTGAATCTCCGGGAGGAGAACGGATTCACGTACGGGGTCCGCTCCCGCTTTGCGCTTCGCCGGAACGGGGGTGCCTTCACGATCGGCGCGGCCACGGCAACCGAGGTGACTGCCGCCGCACTCCGCGAAGCGATGGGAGAGTTGCAGCGCTTCCACCGGGAGGGACCCACGGAAGAGGAGGTCTCCCGAGCTCGTGACTACCTGGCCGGGATATTCCCGCTTCAGATGGAAACCACGGCCCAGCTCGCTTCGCGCGTGGCCGAGACGCTCATCTTCGACCTCCCCGACGACCACCATGTGCAGGCCCGCGAACGGATCCGGAGTGTGGACCTGGGGGCGGCCGCCGAGGCGTCGGCGCGGCACTTCCGCCCCGATGATGCCGCAGTGGTCGTGGTGGGTGACGCCGACCGCATCCAGGAAGAGATCGAGGCTCTCGGGCTCGGGCCCGTCGAGCGGTTTCAGCCGTGAGCGAGAAGGGAGGGGTGGGACCTCGGGAGGAACCGGGACTCCTCTCCAGGACCCCGGTCCACTCGGGCAGGATCGTCCGGCTTTCCATGGATCGGGTGCGCTTCCCCGGGGGGAGTGAGGGCACCCTCGAATTCATTCAGCACGCAGGGGCTTCCGCCGTCGTCCCCTTCCTGGACCCTCCCACCGACCACGACCCGAGGATCCTCCTCGTGCATCAGTATCGGTATGCGGCCTCCGGGTACATTTTCGAAGTTCCAGCGGGAATGCCGGACGGCCCCGAGGAGTCGTGGGAGGCGGGGGCACATCGCGAGCTGGAGGAAGAAACCGGGCACCGCGCCGGCGACCTCCGCTATCTCGCCTCGCTCTACACGACACCGGGCTTCACCGACGAGGTGATTCACCTCTTCGCGGCCTCGGAGCTGGAGGCGGGGGCCGCGAACCGGGACCAGGACGAGTTCATGGAGGTCCGCGCGCTCCCCTTTTCGGAAGCCATCCGGATGGTGCGGGACGGTCGGATCGTGGATGCGAAGAGCATGGTCGCGCTCCTCTTTGCGCACGCCTTTCTTCCCGAGGTCTGGGACGAGCCGCGAACGGCGCCGCACCGCGCCCCGTGACCGGGACACGCTCCTACCCCCTCCGACCCGCCTGATCCGGGCGAACCGTCACACGCCTCCCCTTGATCGTGTTGCCGTGGAGCGCCTGGATCACATCTTCGGCCAGGTCTTCCATCACTTCGACGATCGAGAAGGACCCTCCGATCTCGATCTTGCCGATCTGACCCCCGGAGATCCCGGTTTCTCCGGTGATGGCCCCCACCAGGTCCTTTGGGCGCACGCCCGCCTCGCGCCCGATCCCCACGAAGAGGCGGGCGAACCTGCCGCTTCCGCGCCCTCCACGTGCGGGGTTGCGTGATTCCGTCGGGGGGGCGGACCGTCCTTCTGTCTGCCCGGCTCTCGTCGTCTTCCGCGCGGCTCCCGCCTGGTTGCGCGGCGTCTCCTGCGGGATCTCCCGCTCGTCCGCCACCCCCTGTCCCATCGCCGACTGCGCGAGTTTCAGCGCCGCCGCCGCCAGCTCTTCCGGATCGAATTCCTCGGAGAGCTCGGAGATCAGCTCCATGTAGAGATCGAGCTCGCCCTCGCCCAGCGTTTCGAGCAGCGCTTCGCGCAGCCGACCCAGTCGGCGGTCCCGGAGGTCCGCCACCGTAGGCAGACGCGCCACCCGGATCGGGCGGCGGGTGAGGCGCTCGATGTTCTGGACCAGTCGGCTTTCCCTGGGCTCCGCCAGAAGGATCGCCACCCCCTCCCTCCCCGCTCTCCCCACGCGACCGATCCGGTGCACATATCCCTCGGGTGCATTCGGCACGTCGAAATTGATCACATGGGTCAGGCGGGCAATGTCGAGCCCGCGCGCGGCGACATCGGTTGCCGTGAGGAGGTCCACCTCACCTCCCCGCAGCTTCTTCATGACCCGATCCCGCTGCTCCTGCGTCATCCCTCCGTGGAGCGCTTCGGCCCTGTGTCCGTGCGCGTTCAGCTTCTCGGTGAGTTCATCCACCTCGTTCCGGGTCCGGCAGAAAATGATCCCGGCCTCGGGCTCTTCCATGTCGAGGACCCGGCCGAGCGCGGCAATCTTGTGCGCCCGCGAGACGAGGTAGGCCACTTCCCGCACCTGGGGCGCCTCTCCGACCGGAGCTTCCTCGCGCGCGATCCGGATCTGAACCGGATCCTGCAGATGGCGGGACGCGATGGCGGCAATGCGCGGCGGCATCGTCGCGGAGAAGAGCACCGTCTGCCGACCCTCGGGCGTGGCTTCGAGAATGGCATCCAGATCCTCGGCGAACCCCATGTCAAGCATTTCGTCCGCTTCATCGAGCACCACGGAGTGGAGCTGATCAAGCTGCAGCGTGCCCCGCCGGAGGTGGTCGAGCGCCCTCCCCGGGGTCGCAACCACCACGTCCACGCCACGTTTCAGCACCTTGAGCTGCTGCGAAAAGGACTGTCCCCCGTAGATCGGGAGGACCCGGACCCCGAACGGGCGCCCATAGCGATACGCTGCCTCGGCGAGCTGCATGGCCAGTTCGCGGGTGGGCACGAGCATGAGGATGGAGGGCGGCGCACCGCGGGACCCTCCTTCCGCGAATCGCTGCAGCAGGGGGAGGCAGAAGGCGGCCGACTTGCCGGTCCCCGTGGCGGCCTGCCCGACCAGATCCCTCCCCTCGAGGAGGTGCGGAATGGCTTCCACCTGAATAGGGGTAGGTTCCTCGTACCCGAGCGCGGTGAGCGCCTCGACCAGTCGCTCGTCGAGGCCGAGTTCGACGAAGGTGCGTTCGCCTCCGTCGTTCGAGCGCGAGGAAGGGGGATCGGATTTGGACCTTGAGGTAGCCATGAACAGGATGCGGGCCGGGGAAGTTTGCCACAGGGAGGCAGAAAGATAGCACAGGCCGTCTCCCGCGTGGATGCGCGTTCGCATAGTTTTCCATTCCCCCTCCGATCCGAACCCCTCTCCCCCGGACACCCATGACGCTACGCCGCCGTATCGGAGCCTTCTGGGGGCGCAACCGTTCGCTCTTCTGGATGATCCACTCCGTCTGGGCACTGGCCACGGGGGTCGTGGTGCTCCTCCTGGCCAGGGAACGCTACGCCTTCGTCCCCTGGATCGTCCTCTTTCTCGGGCTCACCTGGCTCTCGACCCTCTTTTTCGGGAAGAGCGCCGGGTCCGAGTGGAAGCCCACACTGGGCGGCGAGGTCAGCTCGTACCTGACCCGGAGTCTGTACCAGGAAACGCTCTTTTTCCTCCTCCCCTTCTACGCCTATTCGACCGTGATACGGTCGCCCAACCTGTGGTTCCTGGTTCTCCTGGGAGGAATCGCGATCCTGTCGTGCCTGGACCTGCTCTTCGACCGCTGGCTTCGCACGAGTCCCATCTTCGGGCTCCTCTTCTTCGCCACGGTTGCCTTCGCAGCCATCAACCTGATGCTCCCCATCATGTTCTCGCTGCCGCCGCGGTTCGCAACACCCGTGGCGGCCCTGCTCGCCGTGGGAAGTGCGATCCCCCTGGCACTCCAGGGCGAGCGGCGTTCCGGGTGGCAGCGGTTCGGACTGGTCGGAGCGTCGGGCGCCATCCTCGTCATTGCGGTGGCTTTTCCGGCGCTCATTCCCCCTGTGCCTCTGAGACTTCAGGAGGCCGCGTTTGCCTCGGGAATCGAGCGCGCCAGCCTCACCCCGGCGAACGTGCTGGAGTCCGGTGATTCCGCGGGGAGGCTCGGGGAAGGGCGGATCGTGATGGTCGCGCGCGTGTTTGCGCCCGCCGCGCTCCCGACCCGCGTTCAGTTCGACTGGCGGAAGGATGGGGTCACGGTCAGAACCTCACGCGAGGTGGAAATCACGGCGCACGACGGAGGGTTCCGGGTCTGGGATGCACTCACCAGTGAGGTGGCCCCGCTGGGGCCCGGCGAATACGACGTGGTGCTCCGCACGGCCGCCGGGCGGTGGTTCGGGCGGGCGCGCCTCAGACTGGAATAAGGGTCCTTCCCCTTCGTGTTCCGGTGCGGGTCGGCAGGCGTCCTCGATCGGGGACACTCGGCCCTCGCGTGCCGCCCTTTCAATCCGGGATCTGAGCCCCGTACCCCGCCATCCGGGCAATTGAGGCAGGGAAGCACCCGGGGTGGGACATCATGGTACGAATCCTGCACTGAAGACAGGCAGAGACTCATCGCGAGTTTCGGCTCCGGGGGGAGCGTTTCCCCACAGGGAGGATGCAAGGATGCTGGCAAGAGCGATTCGCAACGAGAACTCGAGCTCGACCGAGATTCCCGCCGGCACGTTCCGCAAGGAGCTGAAGAGTCTGGGCGACAGCGCGGTCGTTCAGCGTTTCCTGGACGGTGAAGAACGCGCGTTCGGCGAGCTCGTGCACCGCTACGACTCCCGTCTTCTCAACTTCGTCTACCGGACCGTCGGAGATCGGGAGAGAGCACAGGATCTCGTACAGGAAACCTTCGTGCGCGTTTACCGCCACCTCCATCGCTTCGACCAGAGCAAGAAGTTCTCGACGTGGGTCTATACCATTGCCGGAAACCTTGCCAAGAACGAGCTCCGGAACCGCTCGCGAAACCCGCTCGTTCTCTTTCAGACGATCAAGAAGAACTGGGACGCGGATCATCGTCCGCTCGAATGGGAAGACGAGACCATGCGGCCGGATGACCTGTTCCGGAAGCGGCATCTCCGCGAGATGGTCGAGCAGGCGGTGCAGGAGCTGCCCGAGCATCATCGGATCGTCTTCGTCCTCCGCGAGCTGGAAGGGAAGACATACGAAGAGATTGCGGAGATCACCGACACGAACCTGGGGACGGTCAAGAGCCGCCTCAACCGGGCACGCAACAACTTCGCCCGGGTGGTCGCTCCGCTCGTGGACTGATCTCACTCCGATCGTGGACTGATCTCCCTCGGCGCCTGAATGCCCGCTGGCCCGGGTCCGGATTCCGCCCCCCACGCGGGTCCGCCCGTCTGCCCCCTCTCCGGTTCGCCGGAGGGGGGGCATTGTTTCATGAGGGAACCCTCGACCGGGCTCTGTCGTACTACAGACCACACGCGCGCTCTGCGCCGGTTTCCCTTCGGGGCGCCGCTTTCATCATTCGCAGGAAGTCGAGGGGGATCAACGGATCATGACCTGCTCGGAATTCCTGGCAGGGTACTCCGATTTCCAGGACGGAGAAGCCCAGCCTGATCTCAGTCGTGCGTTCGAGTCACATCTGAGCACATGCGAAAAGTGCCGCCGGTATCACGATGTGGTGGTGCGGGGGGTCGAGTATCTTCGCGCGGCCCCGCTCCCCCCTCTGTGCGATGACTTCGAAGATCGGCTCCGTCACTCGATCTATACGGTGGAAGAGGAGCGCAGGAGAGCGCGGATCTCCCTGCGGCCCGTGAGCACGTCGGCCATGGGAGTGGTCGCCCTGACTGCGATCATGGTTGCCGCCCTGCTCACGCCCTTCCTCTTCCAGCCCACCCCGTCCGTCGAGCTTCCGCCGATCATGGCGCGCACGCCGGTGCCCCCCCTGGCCGACTGGGTTGGATTCCGCTCCCTCCAGGCTTCTCCCTTTGCGCGCCCCGCGACGGACCGGGGGCTCTGGGGCGAGTCCCCCACCCTGCTCTATCCGCACTCTCCCCTCGGGAAGCGCTCCCGCGAGGCCTCCGTCGTTCGAACCGGGATCCAGTGACCTCTCGAACATCGGTCCCCTGCAGATGATTCCCACGCACCTTCGATCCCGGGTCGGCGATAAGCCGGGCGGGATCTTCTACCTCTGGGGCGAGGACGAATTCAGCAAGGAAGAGGCCGCCCGGGCTCTCGTCGAGGCTCATCTGGACCCGGGCACCCGCGACTTCAACCATGACCTGCTCCGAGGCTCGGACGTGGATGTGGAGCGTCTGGCATCGGTCCTGGGCACGCCCCCCATGATGGCCGAATGGCGGGTCGTGCACCTTCGCGAGACCGAGGCCCTGGCCGGGTCACCGCGGGCACGTGACGTGCTCCTGAGGGTCGCGGCCTCTCCTCCTCCCGGTCTCGCACTCGTGCTCATGTCATCGGAGCCTCGCGGATCGAAGGCGAAGTTCTATACGGAACTCCGCCGGAAGGGGCGAGCGATCGAATTCCCGAGGGTTCCCGAAAACGATCTTCCGGCCTGGGTGATCGGCTGGGCCGCGGAGCGGCTCGATCGGATCCTTGAGGAGCCGGCGGCTCGGGCCCTCGCCGGTGCGGTGGGTTCCGATCTTTCGGTGCTCGCTCGCGAGCTCGAGAAGTTGAACTCCATGGCGGACACGGGCGCCCCGATCACCCTCGAGCTGGTGAAGGCCGGGGGCACGCGGGTTCCGCGGCAGGACCGCTGGGAGTGGTTCGATCTGGTTGGGGAGCGTCGTTTCGGTCCGGCGCTGGAGGGGCTTCGCATCCTCCTCGGGCACGGAGAATCGGGTGTGGGGCTTACCATCGCCCTGGCAACCCACCTCCTGCGCCTCGGCCTTGCTGCCGAGGGAGGGGCCCGCGCGCTCCAGGCCGCCCTGCCCCCTCACCAGGGCTGGCTCTCCGGACGCTATGTGGCACAGGCACGCCGATGGGATCCGGCAGAGATCGAGGCCGCGCTCGAGGGACTCCTCCGCGTGGATCGGCTCCTCAAGTCTTCCGGCTTTTCGGATCAGGAGCTTCTGGAAGGATGGATCCTTGAGCGGCTCGTTCAGGAGGCGGCGGCGTGAGGCGGCCCGAGTGGAGCCCGGCGGCACTCCGGTGGTGCGGCGTCGCGCTGGGGATCTTTCTCGGAGCAGCGCCGACCGAGGGGCGCGCTCAGGGGATGGATCTCGCGGCAGCGGAGCGGGCGGTGGTGGACGGACGGTTCGAGGAAGCCCGGGCTGCCGTCCTGTCCTGGTGGGAGGCCAATCCGACAGGAGGCGAGCGGGAGGCACAGCAGCTCGCGATCTGGCTGAGAGCCCTCCTGACCATCGATCCGGGGGTTGCGGAGCTCGACTACCGGCGCCTCGTGCTGGAGTTTCCGGGAGGACGGTTCGCGGACGAATCGCTCATGCGACTGGCCCGACTGGCGGAGGCTCGCGGAGACACCGACGGGGTGGATCGACACCTCGCTATCCTCCTGCGCGACTATCCGCAGAGTCCGCTCCGAGTGGACGCCCGATCCTGGCAGGCGAGCCGCGCCACCCGCGCTCCGGCGGTGACCGCGGCCCAGCTCCCCGAACGGCCCCAGTCCCAGGCCCCTCCCGTCGATCCGGTTGGCACTCCTCCGGTTGTCGGCAACTCGCTGGTCGTCGAGGCCCCCCTGGTCGTCGAGGCCCCCCCGGTCGTCGAGCCCTCCCCTCCGGTCCAGTCTGACACGGTCCTCCGCACTTCGGTCGAGCCCGCGGCGGGGCCGATGATCGAGCCGGTGGTTGCATCGCCCGTCGAATCGGATGTTCCCGATCGTTCCGCATCGCTTCCCTTTGCGATACAATTGGGGGCGTTTTCAACCTTCGAACGCGCCCAGGCCCTGGCCATCGAGGCTGTGAGCGCGGGACACGAAGTGCGGGTAGTCCGGGTCGAAGGGAGCGGACTCGTGCGCGTGCGACTCGGAGGTTTCGAGTCCCGGGATGCCGCGGAAGAGGTCGCTCGGACGCTGAGGGGGATGGGGTTCGAGGCGGTCATCTCATCGGATCGAGAGAGGGAGGTCGCAGCCAGATGAAACCCGATCGGGGTTCCCGGCCGTCGTGGAGCGTGGTGCTTGCCGACGACAACGATGATCATGCGCTCCTGATTCAGATGGCGCTGGAGAGGGTGGCAACCGTTCCTCTCGACATCCGCCGAGCCCGCAACGGGGATGAGGCGCTCGCCCTCGTGGCAGCATCCCCTCCCAACCTGCTTCTCCTCGACCTCAATATGCCGGGGCGGTCCGGGCACGAGGTGCTCGAACGGATAAAGGGCGATGAGCGACTCCGCCGGATTCCCGTGGCCGTGCTTACCTCGTCCGACCGGGATGAAGATGTCGCGGAGAGTTACGGACTCGGAGGAAACCACTTCATCACGAAGCCGGGTGACCCCTCGGAGCTCGATCGGCGTCTCGCGAGCCTCCTCCGGAACCTTCGAGAGCTCGAACAGGTGAGCCGGGGCACTTCGGGAATCCTCCGCACCGGCGCCAGCGCAGAACGCGCTGGCAGCTACAGGTTGCAGAGGTCGCTCCCCATCATCGGCTTCGCGCTTCTGTTCGCTGCACTGATAATCTGGGCCTGGCGGTCGGGCGTCCTTCAGAGCTGAAGTGGAAGGTTCTGGACGCATGGATCCGGCCCCCCCCTCGCCGACAAGACCGCTCCAGCTCGCCATCAGCGGGATGCACTGTGCCGCTTGCGTGAGAGCCGTGGAGGGAACCCTTGAGAGCGTTCCCGGAGTCGTCGAAGCCTCCGTTTCGCTCGCCACCGAAGGGGCGGTCCTGAAGGTATCCCCGGGGGAGCTTTCGACCGAGGCGCTCCTGGCGGCCGTGGTCGCGGCCGGGTACTCCGCCGAAGTGATCGATGGGAACGACGACGGAGGCGCGCGGGAGGCCCGGCGGACCGAAGAGCGTGAACTGGAGGCCCGCGACCTCTTCCGAAGGTTCTGGGTGGGCGCCTTCCTCTCGATTCCGGTGCTGCTCCTGGGACACCACGAGTGGGTCCCCCTTCTCCGGGATCTCCCGCACCATCAGGTCAGGGGGCTCTGGGCGTTCTCGGGACTGCTGACCCTTCCGATCCTCGTCTGGGTCGGGGGGCGCTTCTTCACCGGCGCGTGGACGGCGCTCCGCAACCGCCAGTTCAACATGGACACCCTCGTGGCCATGGGGACCGGCTCCGCCTTCCTTTACTCCGTGGTCGCGGTCGCGGCGCCCGGCCTCTTCCCCGAGGGCACGGCGCACCCCTTTTTCGAAGCCGCCGCCGTCATCCTCACCCTGGTCGTGCTCGGGCAGGCGCTCGAGGCTCGCGCCCGCGGTCACACTTCCGAGGCGCTGCGGGCGCTCATGGATCTGCGGCCCCGTACCGCCCGGGTGGAGAGGGACGGTGTGGAAGTGGAGATCCCGGTCGAGGACGTGGGGGTTGGGGACCTGGTCACGGTGCGCCCGGGCGAGCGAGTTCCGGTGGACGGGGAAGTCGAGGAAGGTGAAAGCGCGGTAGACGAGGGGATGATGACGGGAGAGAGCATCCCGGTGGAGAAGGGCCCGGGCTCCGGAGTGATCGGAGGCACCATCAATCGCTCGGGGACCTTCCGGATGCGCACGACCCGGGTGGGACGCGACACGGTGCTGTCCCAGATCGTCACGCTGGTGCGCGAGGCACAGGGATCGAAGCCTCCGATCCAGCGGATGGTGGACCGGGTTTCCAGCGTTTTCGTCCAGGGGGTGCTCGTCCTCGCCGCCATCGTCTTCGCGCTCTGGATGTGGCTCGGCCCGGAGCCGTCGCTCAACTATGCAGTGGTCGTGGCCGTTTCGGTCCTCGTCATCGCCTGTCCCTGTGCGCTGGGGCTCGCTACGCCGATTTCGGTGATGATCGCCGTGGGGAAGGCGGCGGAGCACGGCATCCTCATCCGGAACGGGGAGGCGCTTCAGATGGCGCGCCAGATCCGAACGGTCATCCTGGACAAGACGGGAACCATCACCCGCGGTGAACCGGCACTCGCCGAGGTGTTCCCGACCGCAGGGACCAGCGAGGACGATCTTCTTCGAATGGCAGCCGGAGCGGAGTGGGGGTCCGAGCATCCCCTGGGCGAAGCCATCGTGAAGGGCGCCCGGGACCGGGGGCTCTCCCTTCCCGAAGCCGTGCAGTTCCTGGCTCACGGAGGGAAGGGAGTGAGTGCCGAGGTGGAAGGAAGCCGGGTGCTCGTGGGAACGGCCGCGCTCCTCGAGTCGGAAGGGGTGGACGCCTCGGAGCTGCAGGATGCGTGGACGAGGGCTGCGGGGGAAGGGAAGACGCCGGTCTTCGTGGCCTCGGGGGGTCGGCTGATCGGCCTGCTGGCCCTCGCGGACCGCGAGAAGCCCGACTCTGCCGCGGCCATCCAGAGGCTGAAGGCGCTCGGGATGCGGGTAGTGATGCTGACCGGTGACAACGCGGCCACCGCGGAATCCATGGCTCGCCGGGTAGGCGTTGACGAGGTGCTCGCCGGGGTCCTCCCCGCGGGGAAGGCCGAGGAAGTGGAGAGGATTCGACAACGGGACGGCGCCGTGGCGATGGTCGGCGACGGGGTGAACGACGCGCCCGCCCTTGCCCTCGCGGACGTCGGGATAGCCATCGGGGGCGGAACGGACGTCGCGATGGAAACGGCGGACGTGACCCTCATGGGGGGCTCGCTCCACGGCGTGGCCGATGCGATCGAACTCTCCCGGGCGGCCGTTCGGAACATGAAGCAGAACCTGGTTGGAGCCTTCTTCTACAATACGGCCGCGATTCCGGTGGCCGCAGGCGCCCTCTACCCCTTCTTCGGAGTGCTCCTCTCACCCATGATCGCTGGAGCCGCGATGGCGTTCAGCTCCGTAACCGTGGTCACGAACGCGAACCGGCTCCGCAGCTTCGCACCGTCCCCCCGCTGATTGCAGGAACCGGGGTGGGCGACTACTCTCTCTCCCTTCCCAACACACGATCAGGAGGAATGGATGAATGCACGGAACGTGCTTGCACTCGCAGTGCTCGGGTCTCTCGCCGCATGCGGCGGAGATGACGCGGCCCCGGAAACCGAGGCCGGTGGGATGACGGACGAGCAGCTCATCGAGACCGCCCGCGGGATCCACGACCGGGTGATCACGATGGATACCCACATCGACATCCCCTTCACGTTCGCCTCGAACGAGGTGGATCCGGGAACGCGGGGTCAGTTCCAGAATGACCTCCCGAAGATGCGTGAGGGAGGGCTGAATGCCGTCTTCTTCGTCGTCTATCATGGGCAGGGGGAACGGACTCCCGCTGCATACGCCGAGGCTTTCGACGCGGCCATGCAGAAGTTCACCGGTATCCGACGGATGACCTACGAGCTCTATCCCGATGAAATCGAGCTGGCGTATTCGGCGGACGACGTGGAGCGAATCCACGCGGAAGGGAAGCTCGTCGCGCTCATCGGAGTGGAGAACGCCTACCCGATCGGGGAGGACCTCTCACGGTTCGAGGAATTTCATGCTCTGGGCGCGCGGTACGCGTCGCTCTCCCACAACGGCCACTCCCAGTTTGGCGACGCCGCGGTCGAAGTGGAGCGTCTCGGTGACGACGGGCCGCTCTGGGGAGGGCTTTCACCCCTCGGGCGCGAAGCCGTGGCCGAGCTCAATCGCCTCGGAATCATGATCGACGTGTCACACAACGCGAAGTCCACGATGATGGAGGTCGTGCAGCTCTCGCGGGCGCCTGTCATCGCCTCCCATTCCTCCATCAAGGCCGTGGCGGATCATCCCCGGAACCTCGACGACGAGCAGCTCATGGCGATCCGGGACAACGGCGGTGTGGCACAGACCACGGCGCTGGGCGGATTCGTGAAGATCCAGCCTCCGGAGCGGGGTGAAGCCGTGGACGCGCTACGCGCCCAGTTCGCGATCGAGTCCAACGACGACATCGACGGGCTCACCCCGGAGCAGCGCGCAGAGTTCGACAGCGGGATGGCCGACATCGAGGGGCGCTTTCCTCCGGCCACCGTCAGTGACTTCGTGGATCACATCGAGTACGCCGTGAATCTGATCGGCGTGGACCACGTCGGGATCTCGTCGGACTTCGATGGCGGCGGAGGGGTTGTCGGATGGAACGACAGCTCCGAGACCTTCAACGTGACGCTCGAGATGGTGCGCCGCGGCTGGAGCGAAGAGGACATCCGGAAGATCTGGGGCGGCAACCTGCTCCGGGTCATGCGTGATGTGGAGCGGGTGGCGGGAGAGATCCAGCAGGGAGGGTGAGCCTCCCGTTCACCGGATCAGATCTCCGTGCAGACGATCTGGCCCGGGGTGGCTCCACTGCTGTGCGCATACGCACAGGTCCAGTCCGGCGTACCCGAGTGCGAGGCCGTCAGCGTGTAGTCCTCGGGGGTCTGCCCGGCGGTCACGACGGTTACGCCGACCGAAGCGTTGATGTTGGGTTCGCAACCCACGTAGGTGAACGTTCCCTGATAGCAGAGCTCCATGGAGGTCCGGGCCTGGTTCAGATCGGCCTGCATCGATGAGACGTAGGCCCTTTCGCGGGTCTCGCTCAGCTTCGGGATCGCGATCGCCGCGAGGATGCCGATGATGACGACCACGATCAGGAGCTCGATCAGGGTGAATCCACGCTTGTTCATGACGGTGTCCGGGTGAAGAGGTTGGCTCAGTTTGGGTTCTGGCCCTGCAAGCCTGGGTCCAACTATTCCCTTGCGGAGCCAACCCCTTTATTCACAGAAGGTTGGCCCGTTCGCGGAGGCCACGCGCGCCCATGCGGTCCGGGGTGTGGATGCGGGATTCTGCAAGGGAGCCGCAGGATGAGAGGGTGCCGCACGCCCGCGAGCGCCGCCCGCGCGACCCGCTCTGCTTGACCCCGCGAGGCGCTCCCCCCCTCTTGATGCAGCGTTCCAGAACGCCGAACCCACCTGTCCCCTATCCTGAACCGGAGTCCAAGAATGCGCAAGAAGCTTCGCCCCGCCCGTCCCCGGACCGGAATTCCCCTGCTTCTCATGCTTCTCGCGGCCCTGGCGTCGGCTCCCTTCGAGGCGCGGGGCCAGACGGCTCCCGGCGAGACCACGGCCATCCGGACGAGCGCCCTCTTCGACGGCACGGGCGAGAGCTACCGGTCCAACGTCACGATTCTTGTACGCGACGGGCGCATTGTGGAGGTGGGTGAGGGCGTCTCCGTGCCCGCAGGGGCGCGGGAGGTGGATCTGACCGGCTGGACCGTGCTGCCCGGACTGATCGACATGCACACCCACATCACTTCCGAGCCGGCGGACGGATTCGCCGAGTCGAGCTTCCGGCAGTTCCCGGGTCATGCGGCGCTCGTGGGGGCGAAGAATGCGCGGGTGACGCTGCTGGCTGGCTTCACCACTGTGAGGAACGCGGGAGCGGGTGAGTTCGCCGACATCGCTCTCCGGAACGCCGTCAACGCCGGACTCGTCCCCGGACCGCGGATTTTCACGGCGGGCAAGAGCCTCGGGATCACGGGAGGGCACTGCGACTCGGGCGGATTCCGTCCAGACCTCTTCCCCGAGACCGGTGTGACGGACGGAATTTTCAACGGGGAAGATGAAGTGCGGGCCGCGGTGCGCTACCAGATAAAGTACGGGGCCGACCTGATCAAGGTCTGCGCCACTGCGGGAGTGCTCTCGGCGGGAACGGAGATCGGGCCGGCGCAGCCCACTCTGGCTGAGCTCACCGTGTTGGTCGAAACTGCGACCATGCTGAACCGCCGCGTGATGGCCCACGCCCACGGGATCGAGGGGATCCGGAATGCGGTCCGGGCCGGGGTGGCCTCGATCGACCATGGCGCGGTGCTGGACGACGAGATCCTGGCCGAAATGACGCGCCGCGGAACCTACCTTGTGCCGACGATGATGGCCTTCGAGTACGTCTATCTGGCGGCGGAGAACGGAACGCTCGCCCCCTGGTCCGCGATCAAGGCAAGGGAAATCACTCCTACCGCGCGCGAGTCCCACCGCCGCGCCATCCAGTCCGGGGTTCCGATCGCCTTCGGAACCGATGCCGGGGTTTTCCCGCATGGAGAGAACGCGGACGAATTCCGCCTTCTCGTCGAGGCGGGGATGTCGCCCGCTCGCGCCCTGCTCTCGGCCACCCGTGAAGCCGCGAACCTCCTCGGGCAGCTCGACGAACTCGGAACGATCGAACCCGGGAAATGGGCCGATCTGATCGCGGTTCAGTGTGATCCGCTCGCCGATGTGAGGTGTCTCATGGACGTCGGATTCGTGATGAAGGGAGGCGTGGTCTACAAGGAGGACGGGACCCCGACGCCCCATGCGTGGTGAGGGCGCCGGGGGTCGCCGTCCATCCGGTTACTCCCCTCCCAGCTCGCCCGGGATCATGTTGTCCGGCCGCTCCCGGTCCCAGAGGATCGTGACCACCCACCAGCGCCCCTCGCTCCAGAGAAGCTGGATCGAGTTGATCCCGCGGGAGAAGGGTTCAGCGTCTCCCGGGGTGCGCTTCGAGTCGTAGGAGCTGAAGCGGTGGACGATGTTTCCGAATCGGTCTTCGGAGAACCCGAGTTCCTCTTCGTAGAACCCGTTCGAGACGAGCCCCCCGTTGGCGGCGTCCACGAACCCCTGCGAGGTCATCACGTTGTGCACCGCCTCGCCTTCCGCATTCATGTCCACCGAGATGAGCCGTGCGGCGGTGGGATGCATCAGCGAGTGGAAGAGATCCCAGTCACGGGGCTGGCCCGCCGGTCCGGAAATGGAGGCGTAGAGCGCCTCGATCACGGCATCCACGGAAGTCAGGTCGTAGCTCCCCGCAGCCGAGGGCGAAAGCGACGGTATGTCCGGGGGAGGCTGATCGACTGCGGCCGGGGCATCGGCGGTGGCTGCAGTCGCCGCGCCGTCGGCATCAGCCTCGGGTGCATCCTCCACTCCGCACCCTGCGGCCAGCAGCAGGAGCAGGGCCATAGCCATGACCGTGGTTGAGCGGGGCGCGCTGCCTCCGGCCCGAATTCGCGGTGCGCTGGAAGTACGATTGAACATGGTGGTGTACCCTCACGATCCAAGTGGATGAGTTGATCCCCCTTCCCGGCCCGGATATCCTACGTCCATGCCTCAGGTTGACGATACCCCCCTCATGCAGCAGTGGCGTGAGGTCAAGTCGAAGCACCCCGACGCCCTCGTCTTCTTCAGGGTCGGCGATTTCTTCGAACTCTTCCATCAGGATGCGCGTGAGGGCGCCCGGCTCCTCGGCCTGACGCTCACCTCCCGGAACAACGGTTCGGCGTCCGCGGTGCCCCTGGCGGGGATCCCCGCGAAGGCGCTGCACGACTACCTGGGAAGGCTGGTCAAGCTGGGGCGTCGCGCCGCGATCTGCGATCAGGTGGAAGACGCGAGCGAGGCGAAGGGGATCGTGCGGCGGGAGGTCGTCGAGACGGTCACTCCCGGGACGGTTCTTTACGACTCCCTTCTCGAGGCCCGCAGAAACAACTTCCTCGTGGCGCTCACACGGGGGGTGAACGGGGAGGTAGGCCTTGCCGCAACCGACCTCTCCACGGGCGAACTCACCCTTCAGTCGGTCCCGGTCGACGCGCTCGCCGCGGAGCTGGGTCGTCTCGACCCCGCCGAGCTGCTTCTCCCCCGGGCCTCGGAGGAGGGGCGGGCTCCGGAGCTCGCGGCGGCCGAGGCGCCGGGGCGTGCCACGCGCACCTACCGTGACGACTGGCTCTTCGACGTCGAAGGGGGGCGGGAAGAGCTCACCCGGCGCTACCGGATCCGCTCGCTCGAAGCGCTCGGATTCCAGTCCGGCGATGCCCTCCTGGTGCGGGCTGCCGGAGCGCTCGTCCAGTACGTTCGCGAAATCCAGCCCACGGGATCGGCCCACCTGCAGCCACCCCGCTTCCGCCGTGCCGGGGGCGAGATGGTACTGGACGAGATGACGCGGAGAAATCTGGAGCTGGTCGAGCCGCTCCGCCCGGGAGAGGAGGGAGGCACCCTCGTCGCGGTCCTCGACGAGACCGAGACCGCGATGGGTGGCCGTCTGCTCCGGGAGTGGATCCTTCGCCCGCTCGTGGAGGTGGAGGCGATCTGGGAGCGTCAGAGGGCCGTGGAAGAGCTGGTCGGGGACCGGGCCCTTCGAGCGGCTCTTCGCGATACCCTCTCCCGCATGCACGACCTTGAGCGACTGGCCGGCAAGGTGGGCTCGGGTCGGGCTTCCCCCCGTGAACTTCTGTCCCTTTCGAAGTCGCTCGCCCTTCTTCCCGAACTCCGGGAGGTGGCATCGGGGGTGGAGGCCCCCCTGCTCCGGGAACTGGCTGCCGAGCTGGATCCCCTGGATGACGTGGCGGGAACGCTCGCCGACGCGATCGCTCCCGAAGCCCCGGCCACCCTCGCCGAAGGCGGGGTCATCCGGACCGGATTTTCGGAGGAGCTGGACGCGCTTCGGAGCGTCCGGGACGGCGCGCGTGACTTCATCGCCTCTCTCCAGCAACGTGAGCGGGAGCGCACCGGCATCGGCTCGCTCAAGATCGGCTTCAACAAGGTGTTCGGGTACTATCTGGAGGTCACCCGGTCGAATCTGGAACGGGTTCCGGAGGACTACATCCGGAAGCAGACGCTCTCGAACGCCGAGCGGTACTTCACCCCCGAGCTGAAGGAATGGGAAGAAAAGGTGACGGGCGCCGAGGACCGGATCCTCTCCCTCGAAACGGAGCTCTTCACCGCGGTGCGGACAGGGGTCGCCGCCGAGGTCCCGCGCCTGCAGGAGGCGGGGCGGAGGGTGGCTCGACTGGACGTCATCTCGTCGCTCGCCGAGGTGGCGGAACGTCGGGGCTACGTGCGCCCGGATCTCCATACCGGATTCGATCTGGAGATTCGCGCGGGGCGTCACCCCGTGGTCGAGACGATGATGCCGCGCGAGGATTTCATCCCGAATGACCTGGTTCTGGACGACGCGGGGTGGATCGTCATTCTGACCGGACCGAACATGGCGGGAAAGAGCACGATTCTCCGCCAGGTCGGGCTCATCCAGCTTCTGGCTCAGATGGGCTCGTTCGTGCCGGCGGTGTCCGCGCGTCTTCCCCTCTGCGACCGGATCTTCACCCGGGTCGGCGCGTCGGACAATCTGGCTCGCGGCGAATCCACCTTCATGGTGGAGATGAACGAGACGGCGGCCATCATCCATGGCGCCACGCCCCGGAGCCTCGTGCTCCTCGATGAAATCGGGCGGGGAACTTCCACCTACGACGGCGTTTCCATCGCCTGGGCGGTCACCGAGCACCTGCATGAAGTCGTGGGATCGAAGACGATCTTCGCAACGCACTACCATGAACTCACCCAGCTAGGGGATCTTCTCGAGGGGGTGAAGAATATGAACGTGGTAGTGCGCGAATCGGGAGACGACATCGTCTTCCTGCGAAGGCTGGAGGAAGGGGGAGCCGATCGCTCCTACGGAATCCAGGTGGCCCGGCTGGCCGGGCTTCCGGCTCCAGTGCTCGCAAGGGCCCGGGAGCTCCTCACGGAACTGGAGGGAACTCACAGCGGAGGCGGAGAGGGGCTCGGGCGCCACGGCGCACACCGACCGGCCTCGGGACCACCTCCCGACCAGCTCTCCCTCTTCGCGGGAGAAGACCCGATGGTCACCCGGCTGCGCGCACTGGACCTGGAATCCACGTCGCCCCTCGAGGCGCTGAACCTCCTCTCCCGCTTCCGGGAGGAAGCGAGGAAGCGCGGAGCGGGGCCAACCTGAATCGAATGACCATCCAACGAACCGCTTTCCTTCGAAGCTCTGCTCTTCTCACCCTCCTGCTTCTTCCTCTGGCATCGTGTGCCGGGCGGGACCAGCTTCAGCAGCCGGCCCCTCTCTACGGGGAGGCACCGATCGAGTATCCCCTCGCGCTCTGGGACGAGGGCGCCGAGGGCGTGACGCTGGTCCGCGTGCTCGTGACCGACGTGGGCATGGTCGAGACCGTCGAGGTTCTCACGGGCTCGGGGCACGCAGGACTCGATTCGGCCGCGGTCCGGGGGGCGAGAGGGCTTCGCTTCGAACCCGGGAGGAAGGGTGGAAAGCGGGTGAAGATGTGGGCCACCCTCCCCGTTCACTTTTCCCGCGCGCCCCGACCGGACGACGGGAGTTGACCGGCGGCGCCGCGTGGCGGCGGACTCGGGCTCCCGATTGCG